>DAOTXM010000302.1:0-2501 GCA_034435215.1 Anaerolineales bacterium | reverse complement strand
ACACAGTGCAAATGGTGTATTGGCCGAAGTGCATTTCCTCACGCTGGGAGGTTGCCAGACCAATCTCACTCTTGAGGATGCTGGGCTTGCCATCCGGAATGCCGAAGGGTTCGCCGCCGAGCTCCCCGGGATCGCACTCGGTGAAAGAAATGTTGCCTTGTTGATTGATAAGGCAGCAGGAGTACCATCGACGCAAATCGCATCAGGTACCCCGCTACCGCTAGGTCCGCCACTCCCTTCCGATGCGAACGATTCCAGCGTGATCATGGTAGTGCTGATGACGCTTTTGGCTGTCGGCGGTATCTTTGTGATTCTGTTTGGTGTCTACAAATTCCTGCGAAGATGACCAGCCAACACGCGTTTTTATGAATTTGTTTTCATCCAGTGTGGAGGCGCAATCGTGAAACTCAAATACTTATTTTGCGTCATTGGCTTGCTAACGTTGCTCGTCTCTTTTGTCCCGGAAAATGATGCCAATGCGCTTGTCACAACTGCACTGCCTCCGGTCGATATGTTTCAACTGCCATGGCAGCAAGGGGAGGCCTGGATCGCACTGGATGGGTTCGACAACGGCACAAAACGCCCCCTGGACAGCCCACATAATTACAAGAATGGCGGCGCGGTAGACTTTACCCCTCATAAAGATGTTAGGATAGGGATCGACACTTCGAATTTTTGGGTGACTGCAGCGGCAGCAGGGACAGTGGTCGTCGTATCCAGTTGTCATATCAAAATCAATCATGGAAACGGCTGGATCACAGAGTACCAACACCTGGACAAGATCCAGGTTAAGTTAGGGGATGCGGTATACCGCAACCAGCGCCTGGGTATCATCCATGATAACTACGGGGTACAGGTATGTCCTGGGAACACCAACCCATACCCACATCTGCATTTTTCCCTGCGCCCCGACATGAGAAATGTATCTTTTGCAGGCTGGGTCGTCAGCTATATCCCCTATCTAAACAGGACAACTTTTTCGAGGAACGGTCAAAACATCGATACCTGGTCCTACCAGCCCATCTTGAACGGCCCTGAACTTCAAATCGTATTGCGTGACCCGATCACATGGGATATCGTCTATATCGGTACTGTAGACCCGTACCGTTATGAAAGATGGCCGTTCGTTCTCAGCAGGACTGAAAGCTTCAGGTTGACTGCAACTCCAACGACGAGTGGCCTGGTCCCGTTGCTGCTCCTGTTGGATGCCAACGGAAATGAAATTGCTCGTGGTACAGGCACGTTGACCAGCACCCAACCCGCCGGGAATTATTTCGTCCAGGTCCAACCTCAAACAGGGAACGGTTTCTATAATCTGCTCCTGCAAAGGGTCGACCTGCCTGTGCCGACGGATCCTTATGTATCCACGGTTGTAACGCCACCAAGCATCAATGTGGGTGGAACCGCCGTGGTTACCGTGAATTTAGGGAATGTGCCCGTTGGAGGCTACACCAGCGCCGAATTTACCTGTACCTACGATGCCGGCTTGGTGCAAGCAAGCAACATCGCTGTGACTAATCTTTTTGGCAGTGACCCGGCAGTAGCGGTCAATGGTCCGCAGAATGGCAGTATCCTTGTAGCGATTGCAGGCAGTAACAGCCAGAAAGCCACCCAGAGTGGCGCTGTATTTACGTTCAGTCTCACGGGTTTACAAGCAGGTCAGACCGCGATCGATTGTAGAGCCCGTGTTTCGAGAGGGGATGGGATCCTCACATCCATCACATCTGTCGCCACCAGCCTGACCGTCATGGGCAGTTCCTCCACAACCAATTCCCTGTCTTCAGCACCGGCCCCCGATCTTGTGACTGCGCCAAGCTCGCCGGTGCTTTACGGACAGGTACTTGCCAGCAAACCACTTACAATCAGTCTGTACAGTTCTGACAATTCGCTGGCTGCAACGGTGACCGCAGACACCAACGGCACCTTCAGCATGACGGCCCCTGCCGGAACGTACACCGTGGTTGCCAGCGCCAGTGGCTTTCTCAACGCCCAGGGAATTGCCACCCTTATCGACGGAGAAACCAGCGCGAAACCAATCGTCAGCCTGCTTGCTGGTGACATCGACGGGAACAGCGTGATCGATTCATACGATGCCATCACCATTGGTATGAGCTACAACACGGCGGTTCCCAATGCAGCGGACTTGAACAATGATGGTCTCATCAATGTGCTCGATCTGGAACTCCTGGCCGGGAATTATCTCAGGTCCGGTTCGCTCGATTGGCAATAGCAAGGCTCTCAATTGCAAAAGACCGAGGACGATTGTCCCCGGTCTTTTTTTATCCAGCAAGTGACCATCACAGAGAACGACCGGTCCTTCATCTTGTTTTAATAGGTTGCCAATATACTATCTGCACAATTTGAACCATAGCGTGTTAGCATAAAACAACCGGCCAGCCAGGTCGCCCCGCGAGAGTAGCGGGGTGGCTGCATTCTGGGGCATAATTCTCGCTGGTGAGTGAGCGGGAACGTCTGCTCCGGGCGCTGACGTTTGGGCCAGC
>DAOTXM010000301.1:0-3895 GCA_034435215.1 Anaerolineales bacterium | reverse complement strand
CCCCCCCCCCAAAACACCCCATACCCCGGTCTGTTGAAAAAGTATAAAAAATTCCTATTTTGAGGAAGCAGTGACTGCCTCTCGCGAAACCTTACAAGTGAAAAGTGCAACTCCCCCCTTGAACGACTTGCGTGACGTTATAAAAGTTTATGCCACGGCAGCGGGCGAGTTTACGGCGTTAAAGGGCATCAACACGCAGGTCCATAAAGGTGAGTTTCTGGGCATCATCGGTAAATCCGGAGCAGGCAAATCCACCCTGCTCAACATGATCACCGGCGTGGACGATATCACCACCGGCGAGGTGGTTGTGCGCACCAATGGGAGGGAAACATACGTTCATCAACTGGATGAAGACGCGCTCGCCCTGTGGCGTGGCCAGACGATGGGTATCATCTACCAGTCCTTTCAGTTATTGCCCATGCTGACTCTGGTCGAAAACGTGACTTTGCCGATGGATCTTTGCGGTCTGTACCATCCCCGCAGGAGCCGGGAGCGTGCGCTGGAATTACTCGAAATGGTCGAACTCGAAGAACATGCTTACAAACTTCCCTCGTTCATTTCCGGCGGGCAGCAGCAGCGCGTGGCGATTGCGCGCGCCCTGGCGAACGACCCGCCCATCCTGGTGGCAGACGAGCCGACCGGCAGCCTGGATTCGGTCACCTCGGACCATATCTTCGAACTCTTCGACCGCCTGGTGGATGAGCAGGGCAAGACCATCATCATGGTGACGCACGACAAGTCCATTGCGCCGCGTTTCAGCCGCATCCTGCGCATCGTGGACGGGGAGTTGGCTGATCCCGTTGAAGAGGAAGATTCCGTCCCTGAACCTGTGGCAGACAAAAAGCCTGTCCTGAGCGGAGTCGAAGGGCAGAGAAAGAAGCGGAGGTGGCTATGGTAGCGGCCTCCTTCCGACCTTCGACCCTCACCCCTGGCGCCTCTTCCGGGAGGAGAGGGGAAGATGGTTTGATCCAGATGCGCGATGTCGTCAAGAGCTTTAAGAATGCGGCGGGTGAGTTCACGGTCCTAAGGGGCATCGACTTGGACATCAAGCGCGGCGAGTTTGTAGCCGTTGTGGGCAAGTCTGGTTCAGGCAAGTCCACGCTGTTGAACATGATCACAGGCATCGACCATCCGACCAGCGGGCAGGTGGTGATCGGCGGGACGGAAATCTATAAGCTGACCGAAAGCCAGCGTTCGCTATGGCGTGGGAGAAATCTGGGGATCGTCTTCCAATTCTTCCAGTTGTTACCGATGCTGACCTTGCTCGAAAATGTGATGTTGCCGATGGATTATGTCGGTCTGTATGATTTCGATGAACGCCCCAAGCGTGCCATGGCTTTACTGGAAATGGTTGGCCTGGAGAAACAGGCGCATACCCTGCCGCTGGCGGTCTCGACCGGGCAGCAGCAGGCGGCGGCCATCGCACGTGCCCTGGCAACCGACCCGCCCCTGCTGGTAGCTGACGAACCGACCGGCAATCTCGATTCCCGTGCAGCAGATGCGATCATCGATCTGTTCGAAGAGTTGGTGGAGAATGGCAAGACCATCGTGATGGTTACACACGATCCGTCCATGACCGAGCGTACTTCGCGCACCGTGACTCTTTCCGACGGCATCTTGGTCAATGAAATCATTGCGCGAGCCTTGCCTTTATTGACCCATCCCCAGATGCTGGCGATCACGCGCAAGCTGGAACGGCGCGTTTACCAACCCGGGGAGACCATCATCCGTCGCGATGAGCATGTGGATTATTTCTTCATGATCGAAAGCGGCGGTGTGGATATTGTGCTGCAAGGCAGTCGCCGGGACGATATCTTGCTGGCGCGCCTGGGCGAAGGGGATTATTTTGGCGAGATCGAACTGGTGCGAGGCGGCAGGTCGATCGCCAATGTGCGCGCCGCTGCGGAAGGCCCGGTGGAGCTGCTGGCGCTCTCCCGCACGGATTTCAATCAGATGTTGGAAGAATCTCCGCTGACGCAGGAAGCGATTTCCAGTGTGGTACAGGAGCGCCTGAAGGAACACAAGATCGCAGACCGTCGCAGGAAGTGGAAGTTGTTTGGATGAACGATGAAACCTCGCTGGCGTAAAGTTTTTCTCGATTTGTTCGAAAATAAAAACCGCACCCTGCTGGTGGTGTTTTCCATTGCTGTGGGTGTTCTGTCCATTGGCGTAATTGCCGGGACCTACGTCATTATATCCAATGACATGAGCGCCACCTACGCGGCCAACAATCCGGCGAACATCGAATTCCGCATGGATGATTTCGACGAGGACATGCTCACCACTATCCGTAACACGCGCGGGATCGCGGATGCGGAGGGGCGGCGCGTGTTCAACATGCGTGTCCGCACGCTGGATAATGCGCAATGGACGACGATCGATATTATTGCGGTGGATGATTTCGATGAAAACAAGGTCAATCTGCTTAATCTAATCGAAGGGCAGGCCAGGCCTGAGAAGAACGAGGTCATCCTGGAACGGGATGCACTGGATTACCTGGACATCGAAGTAGGACAGGAACTGCTTTTCGAACTGCCGGATGGTATGACCAAATCCTTGAGGGTAGTGGGCATTGTCCTGGACTCGACCACCGGCGCAGACGACTTCCTCGCACCCCCGTTTGGGTATGTAACGATGAGCACGCTGCCGGCGTTGCACCAGCCGGAGTTATTCAACCGTCTGTATGCAACGGTCTCCGAAAACCAGGATGACTTGCCCCTGATTCGCGAAGTAGGCGCAGACTTGAAGGATAAAATTGAAAAGACAGGCATCGAGGTGAGGAGGACATTCTTCTCGAAGACTCATGAACACCCGATGGCTGCAATCGTCAATGCCATTCTGGGAATTTTGCTGGCACTGGGCGTACTGATCGTTTTCCTATCCAGTTCGTTGATCGCCAACACACTCAATGCGCTGCTCAACCAGCATATGCGTCACATCGGTGTGATCAAGCTGGTCGGCGGGCGCAATCGCCAGGTGCTGGGCATGTATCTGGTCTTGATCCTGGTCTTTGGTCTGTTGGCCCTGGCGTTGGCGGTGCCGTTCGGCGGCATCGGTGCCTACCGGCTATCGGAATTCATTGCGGATAAATTGAGTTTTGGTCTCCTGGGGTACCGGATTGTGCCGGTCGCCTTTGTGATCCAGATTGCAGTCGGAATTCTCGCGCCGCTCGTGGCGGGGCTGGCGCCGGTCATCAGCGGTTCGCGCACGACCGTGCTCAGGGCCATCAGCGGTGGGCAGGCTGCTGATGGCGGCGGGCAGGCTGGGGGAGGAGTGAAGCGCGAATCCAGATGGGAACGCTTCCAGACCCGGGTCACGAACGGCCTGGCGCGGCGCGGTATCCACATCCCCCGCCCGTTGCTGATCTCGCTGCGCAACACCTTCCGCCGGCGGGGCCGCTTGCTGCTGACCCTGTTCACGCTGACGATGGGCGGTGCGATCTTCATTGCGGTGTTCAATGTGCGTGTGACGCTGCACGACTATATGGGCGCCATCGGGCAATACTTTGTTGCCGATGTGACCGTAGATTTCGATGAGCCCTACCGCCTGCGGGAGGTGGAACAATATGCAATGCAAATTGCCGACGTGACGTATGTGGAAGGCTGGCAATTTATGTCGGTGGAAGCGCTTCTCCCGGACGGGTCCGTTGGGCAGAACATCACAGTGCTTGCTCCACCTGGGGATAGCAACCTGGTACGGCCGATCCTGGTGCAGGGACGCTGGATTCGCCCGGATGATGTGCGCAAGCTGACCGTCAGCGAGGTGATTTTCGAAGACTTCCCGGATTTGCAAGCCGGCGATACATTACGTCTCAAGGTCAATGGGCAGGAAGAAGACTGGCAGGTGGTGGGGATCTTCAAATTCGTTGGCCAGCAGGGTAATATCGGATATGCAC
>DAOTXM010000300.1:0-1878 GCA_034435215.1 Anaerolineales bacterium | reverse complement strand
GTACGGAGCGGGCGTACGCCCGCTCCGTACCCCTGTTTTCGGGCTTCTCCCAGTCATTTCGTGATCTACTGATTTTAGGCTCTACCACTTTTGTCGGGAAAAATGCCGAAATTTGGGGTATTTCGGATCTTCGTCCCGTTATATAAAGAAGACTCTTATTTTACAATCACCCTACCGACCGTTCGGTTGTTTTTTGCGATTTTAAGTTATAATGAGAGAAATCCCCCACATCTGGAGCCTCTACGTGGACTTCTCCCTTTCCAACGAACATCTTATGGTGCAAAAAATGGTGCGTGACTTCGCCCAGAAGGAAGTTGCTCCCGTCATCAAGGAATATGACCGCAAGCAGGAACCCATCCCCTGGGTGCTGAAACGCATGGGCGAACTCGGCATCTTGGGGATTTGTTTTCCCGTCAAGTATGGCGGGCAGGGCATGGACTATATCTCCCTCGGCCTGGCTTGCGAGGAACTCGAAGCCGTGGATAGCACCCTGCGCGTGGTCATGTCGGTCCATGTTGGACTGTGCGGCATGACGGTCTTCCAATGGGGCACAGAAGAGCAGAAGCAGAAGTTCCTTGTCCCACTGGCGAAGGGGGAAAAAGTCGGTTGCGGCGCGTTCACGGAACCCGGCATGGGCTCGGATGTGGCCTCCATGCGCACGCAGGCCAAACGGCAGGGAGAGGCGTACATCCTGAACGGCGAGAAGATGTGGATCTCGCTGGCGTCCAAAGCGGATTATGCCCTGGTGACCGCCGTCACGAATCCGGAAGCAAAACGGCCCTCCCAGCGCTTGTCATCCTTCGTGGTGGACCTGCATTCGAAAGGTGTCACGCGCGGCGACCTGCACGGCAAGCTGGGCGTGCGGGCCGGCTCCACCGGCTGGATCAACTTCCAGGAGGTGGAAGTCCCAGCAGAGAACCGCATTGGCGAGGAGGGCGAAGGCTTCAAGATCACCATGAGCGCCTTCGACAGCGGACGTTACACCGTCGGTGCGGGCGCAACCGGGCTGGTGCGCGCCTCGCTGGAGGCCAGCATAAAATACGCTAAAGACCGCAGCGCCTTTGGCAAACCGATCTCCGAATACCAGTTGATCCAGCAGAAGATCGCCAGGATGGCGCAGGACTATGAAGTTTCACGCCTGCTCTATTTGCAGGTGGGCTGGATGAAAAATATGGGCCAGCGCAGCACCTTGCAGACTTCGTATTGCAAGAAGTTCGCCACCGAGGCCTCCTTCGAAGCCGCGCATGAAGCCATCCAGATCCACGGCGCGTACGGTTTCAGCGACGAGTACGATGTGGAGCGTTACCTGCGCAACAGCCGCGGGGCGATCATTTATGAAGGCTCCAGCGAAATCCAGAGCATCATCCAGGCCGGTTATGCGCTCGGGGAACGTGATGATAAACCGCTACGCCGTGAGATGCCTGCGTATGATGAGAGCGAGTGGCAATCCTGATGTCATTGCGAGTGGTCTCCTCGGAATGACATTTCATGCGAGGAGATAAATTATGATAGAGATCGAACCTTTACATACACAAGTCAAAAAAACAATCCAAACGATGATTGGGACGATTGTCTTGGAAGATCCGAGTGGCTTTCCTCGGGATGAAACGAATTTATACTGTCTTGGACAGACTGGCGAGACCGTCTGGCAGGCCGAAAAGCCGGAGCCGGCGGGACTATATAACCGTGTCATGCTAAATATGGACGGCAACACACTCTCGGCCTATGCGGTCACCGGTCAGGCTTGCGAGCTCGACCTGATGAGCGGCAAATTGATCAGCCAGGCCAAGATCATGTAACCCGTCTTACTTCAACAAACGATTTTGATTTTTACAAGTGCTACGTACCTTTCGATAAAACGGGGTGTTGGGGGGGGGG
>DAOTXM010000299.1:0-4049 GCA_034435215.1 Anaerolineales bacterium | reverse complement strand
CCCCCCCCCCCAACAACAATTTTTTCGGGATTTTCTTGGAACTTTGCGCTGTAATACTAGAAAAGTCCGAAAATGGTAGTTACCAATCAGGTACTATTGAGAAAATGACCATCCACTACCTGAACTGTTTTACCTGCAACGCGCGCATCCCCCGGCACTGGCAGAGCGGGGCATTATGCCTGCTGGTCGAAAGCAGCGCCGGGTTGGTTTTGGTGGATACCGGCCTGGGCACGCGCGATTATGTCGAAATGCCCGCCGTCCTGTGGGTGTTCAGGCTGGTTACCATTGTGCCGTTGAACCCGGGAGAAGCCGCCATCCGTCAGGTCGCTGGGCTGGGATACCAGCCGGAAGATGTACGTCACATCGTGCTCACCCACATGCACTTCGACCATGCCGGCGGCCTGCCCGATTTTCCCTGGGCGAAAGTGCATGTACACCGCCGGGAGTACGAGGCCATGAGGTCAGGCAAGATTCGTCGCTGGGCGGATTTTGCTTACAATCGACGCATTCTCGCTCACAAACCGGGTTTCGTTCTTTATGAAGAGACGGGGGACAAGTGGTACGACTTCGACGCAATCCGCCTGCCGTTCGAACCTGAGATGTACCTGCTTCCGTTATTTGGACATTCGTCGGGTCATTGCGGCGTGGCCGTCAAAGATGGCAGCGGCTGGCTGCTCCACGCAGGTGATGCGGCTTCGTTCGCCGAAGATGCGCCGGAGTGGTTGGTGAGCTATGTTTTGGGTCCCCACCAACCCCGCCTGCGCGCTTTCGACCGTGCCCACCCCGAAGTCAAAATGACGACAGGTCACATGTGGTTAGATTTCTTCGATAAAAATAGACCCTGACCCGGACAAGCCGGAAGAGCTTTACCACAAAGACACAGAGAACACAAAGGATTTCTTCGTGAACTTTGTGGTGAAAATCCTTGCGCAAAAAACAAGTGGTCTGATCTCAGTGTATCTCCCCTTTGTATTCCCCTTCCACTTTGTCCGCCCAGGGATATTTCTCCGTCCCTTTGGCTGCCTCGCGGATGGCAGGATCCTCGGAGTAGTGACCGCGTTTTTCTGGGGGTAAGAGTGCCGCAATGTGGCGCATGATCTCGTGGCCGATCTCGTCCAGTTGTTCGCGGCGGTCCCGTCCGTGCCCGTCCACCTTGAAAGGGCCGAACTGCTTACCGATGCGCACGGTCACTTTGGCGCGCCTGCCTTTTCCCAGCGCAGGAAAGACATCGTTCAAGCCGTGAATGCCGACTGGCAGCAGCGGCGCGCCGGTCAGGGTAGCCAGAAACGCCGTGCCGGGACGCGCAGGCCGCAGCACCTCGGCCCAGTTGCCGGCCTCCGGGAAGATGCCCAGGACGCCTCCCTGGCTCAAGACGGCCTCAGCAGCTTTCAGTCCATAGGTCGAGCCGGTGCCCCGGTAGAGCGGGTAGTAGCCCCACAGCCAGGGGATGATCCGTACCCAGGCAGGCGCGTGCGCAAATTCTGCCCCTCCCAGGAACTCAATCGGCCAGCGCGCGATGCGCACGAAGCTGACCGGGTCGATGAAAGAGAAGTGATTCCCCACCAGCAGCAGCGGTCCTCTCTCCGGCAGGTTCTCCCGACCGAGGATCTCCATCCTGCAGACCAGCCCAAAGGCCAGGATGGATAACTTCTGCAGGATGAAGCGCACCAGCCTGCGGCGGGGGTATTTGAATTCCGGCCGAGAGCCCATCTCTAATCCGCAGCCGCTGCCGCGTGTTCGATGGCCACCTTGCGCGCGCGTTTCTCGTTGACCGAGACCAGCAATGCCAGACCGATGATCAGGAAAAGCGCGATCGAAAAAAGACCGGCCCTTTGCCCATATTGTTCGGCGAGCAAAATATCCATTCCCTGTTCTTCGAAGTACAGCGCCGTGCGGAAAGCAATGATGCCATAGATGGTCGGACCGATGAAAGAAGACGACTTGCCCGCCACAGCAAAGAAAGCGAAGAACTCCGTAACCTTGTTCTCCGGGGCGAACAGGCCGGTGATCGTGCGGCTCAGGGATTGCACGCCCGTTAATGCGAAGCCGGCCAGCGCGCCGATGATGAAATAGCCGGTCAGGGTGGTGTTGAAGATCATCCATACCACGGCAGCGATCATCAACAGGATCGAATAGATCAGCACCTGCTTGTACCCGGCTCTTTCGCCCCAGATGCCGAACACATACGCGCCGATGGCGCTGGTCACCTGTACGATGATCATGAAGATGATCAGTTGCGTCTGGTTCATGCCAAACAGCACCGCGCCGATGATGGCCGCAAAGTCCAGCGCCATCAAAATGCCATCGTTGTAGATAAGAAAGGAAAAGATGAATTTGATGAATTCACGGAAGTCGCGCACCGCGCCGAAGGTGTTCTTCAAGCGCTTGAAAGCCAGGCTGAGATAATTCTCCCCCGGCGGCAAGGCCTGTCCCGCGTGACGTTCTTTCAGGCGCAGGAAAAGCGGGATGGTGGCCAGGGCAAAGAACAGGGCGGTAAAGGCGAACGAGCCGCGCACTGCCAGGGGGTTGCTCTTCGTCAACATGATCACCGGCAAAATAAAGAGCAAACAGACGATCCCACCCACCGAGCCGATGGCCCAGCCGTTGCCGGAAACGCGCCCGATTTCCTCGGGGGTGGCGATATCCGGCAGGAGCGCGTTGTAGAAGACCTGTCCGCCGCGGTAGCCGATCTCCGCCAGGATGAAGAAGGCCATACCGGTAAAAATATCGCCCTTCTCCACGAAGAAGAGCAAGGCGGTGAAGGTCCACGAAAGCGCCGAAAACACAAATAGCAGACGTTTCTTGGCAGCGGTGTAGTCCGCAATGGTTCCCAGGATGGGGGAGATGAGCGCCACGACCAGCATTGCCAGCCCCAGCGAAAAGCCCCAGAGCCGGGAGCCTTCCGCCCCGCCGACCACCGCGCCCTTGAAATACGCCGAATAGACAGCCAGCAGGATGACTGCCGCATAGGCTGAATTCCCGAAATCGTACAGATACCAGGCCCAATGATCGCGCTTTCTGTTCTTTAAGTCGTCGATGATGTCCGTTGTCATAGTTTTCCTCTCTGGTGGGATGGAGCGATTCTACTAGGTTTAACAGTCTTCTGCTTGCGGAGTTATGCCCCGATTTTGTGTGGTATTTGTGGTTAAATTCTGCCATGACCGAATCACAACGACACAACCTGGAATCACAAGCGGCCTGGGATGCCAATGCCGAGGTCTGGGATGCGCGCATGGGCGACGAGGGAAACGATTTTTTCCGCATCCTGCAATGGCCTGCCATCGCCTCCTTCCTGGCTCCTCGGCCTGCTGACCGTATCCTAGACGCCGCCTGCGGCAACGGCCTGACCTCGCGCAAGCTGGTTGGGCTTGGGGCAACTGTCACCGCCTTCGACTTTTCCGCTGCGTTGATCGAACTGGCGCGAGGTCGTCCGAATCCTGGCGGGCGGATTCGCTATCACATTTTGGATGCCACGGACGAAAACGCCCTTTTGGAATGCCTGTTGCCAGCTGCGCCGTTCGATTCCGCCTTGTGCAACATGGCGCTGTTCGACATGCCGGAGATCGCGCCGCTCTTCCGCGCCTTGCGGCGTTTGCTCAAACCCGGCGGCGTCTTTGTCTTTTCCCTGGCCCATCCCGCCTTCAACAATTCATCCGCCGTGCATGTGGTCGAAGAAGTGGATGACCAGGGCGAGATCAAAACCGTGTATGCCATCAAGGTTTCGCGCTATATGACTCCTTATACCGCGCGCGGCCTGGCGTTGCGGGACCAGCCCAGGGCGCAACGCTACTTCGAGCGTCCTTTGCAGGATTACTTGAATGCGGGCTTCGAAAACGGTTTTGTGCTGGATGGTTTCGCCGAACGCGCCTTCCCGCCGGAGCATCCCGCCTCGCACCCACTTTCCTGGGGTGGGCAGTTCAGCGAAATCCCGCCGGTCCTGGTTGCGCGCATGCGCTTGTTATCAACCACAGATAAAAGTGGATAAAAAATCTTCCCCCAAAAAGGGGGTGTAGGGTATTGTTGGCGGGCGATACCGGCCCCCAAAAACC
>DAOTXM010000298.1:0-3679 GCA_034435215.1 Anaerolineales bacterium | reverse complement strand
ATGAGACCCCCACCCTGCACCCTCCCCCAAATTCTGCGAATTTGGGGGAGGGACGGGGAGGGGGCATTCGTGGCTACCGCTCCGGCTACCTCCCCTCCCAACGCCGTGAGATCGAAAAAGGCCTGCGCGATGGGAGCGTCCGGATTGTTGTTGCCACCAACGCCCTCGAGCTGGGCATCGATATCGGTGGCCTTGGCGCGGCGATCCTTGTCGGCTACCCGGGAACCATTGCTTCAGCCTGGCAGCAGGCGGGTCGGGCAGGACGCGGGGATGCCCCTGCCGCGGCTGTGCTGGTCGCTTCTTCCAGTCCGCTCGACCAGTTCCTGGCGCACCATCCCGAATACTTCTTCGGCCGCTCTCCCGAGCAGGGCCTGATCAACCCTGACCACCTGCTCATCCTGCTGGAACATTTGCGCTGTGCAATGTTCGAGTTGCCGTTTGAAAAGGGCGAACATTTTGGAAGGCTGGATGTGGATGAGTTCCTGGAATTCCTGGTCGCAAACCGTGAGGCGCATCAGTCCAACGACAAATTCTTCTGGATGGCTGACCAGTATCCAGCTGGGAGCATTTCGTTACGTTCGGCCTCACCGGAAAACATCGTGATCCAGACTACAGATAGCAAACCGCAAACTGTTGGCGAGATCGACCTGGCCAGCGCCTGCTGGATGACACACCCGCAAGCCATCTACATGCACCAGGGACAGCAATATTTCGTTCACAGCCTGGACCTGGAGACGCATACAGCCAGCGTAACCGCCGTGTCTCTCGATTATTACACTCAGCCGCAACGTCGCACTGAACTTGCCCTGCTAAGCGAACTGGAGCGCGCGCCAACACCAGGTGGTGAAAAAGGGTATGGCGAAATTCAGGTCACTTCACAAGTGGTGGGCTTCAAGAAGCTGCGCTGGTTCACACACGAGAACCTGGGGGAAGAACCGCTCGATCTGCCGCCGTCCGAAATGCAGACCACCGGCTACTGGCTGGGACTCTCCGAAGAAACGGTCACGCATCTGCGCTCAGCCGGAGCCTGGACCAACGACCCAAACGACTACGGCCCCGACTGGCCGCGCATCCGTGCTGCCGTGCGTGCGCGTGATGGATACCGCTGCCAGGGTTGCGGCGCACCGGAAACAGACCGCCAGCACGAAGTACACCATAAGACACCCTTCCGCGCTTTTCGCAACGCAGACGGGACTCCCGATCCGAAACGCGCCAACCATCTCGATAACCTGACCACACTCTGCCCGGCCTGTCACCGCAAAGCCGAGCAAAACGTGCGCATGCGAAGCGGACTGGCCGGGCTGGGAACCGTCCTGAGCCAGCTTGCGCCGCTCTACCTGATGTGCGATCCGGGTGATTTGGGTCTGTATACCGACCCTGTGGGCACAATTTTCGGTCTACCGTCCATTGTCTTGTACGACGACGTCCCCGCTGGCATCGGCTTCAGCCAGAAACTGTTCGAACTGCATGATCAACTGATCCAAAGCGCTCTGGAACTGGTGAGCGAATGCGCCTGCACGGATGGCTGTCCCTCCTGTGTGGGACCCGGCGGGGAGAACGGCATGGGAGGCAAGCAAGAAACGTTAGAGATTTTGAGGCAATTAGCTATCCGCAATTAAATGCTTGTTGCGACCTGCTCTCTTTTACAAACTCCCGACAATTTCAGAAAAAAGCTCTCCAAGAGCCTTTCCCTCGACTTGCGTCTGCACCGCTGTAGTCGCGAAAAATCTAAGCAAAAGACAAATCTGGCATATTCATGAACAAACGAGCGAAAGATGGGGGGGTAAAGCGCAACCTCAACCCAACTGGAATTATTTTTCCCTCATCCACCTCTTCACCGCTTCGTGCGGGTGTTTGTGATTTTCCATGGCGGCCAGCAGCACCTCCGGGTCGGAGGCGAAGGCCAACGATTCCAGGTGTTCGCGGAAGATAAACCCCTCCCGGACGGCATGTTCCAGAGCAGCCCGCAGGGGGGCATAGTAATCCTTTACATTCAACAAACCGACCGGTTTCTCGTGCGCGCCGGTCTGCGCCCAGGTAATGGTCTCGAACAACTCATCGAAGGTGCCGAAGCCGCCGGGCAGGGCTATGTAGCCGTCTGCCAACGCGTGCATGCGGGCTTTGCGGGCGTGCATGTCGGGGACGACCTCCATTCTTGTCAGGCCTACGTGCGCCAACGCGGGTGTATTCATGCTGGGGATGATGACACCGATCACTTCCCCGCCTGCTTCCAGCGCGCCTTCCGCAACGGCACCCATCAGTCCCGTCTTTCCACCGCCGAAGATCAAGCGGAGTCCGCGCCTGGCCAGCACCTGCCCGGTTTGGCGGGCGGCAGCCAGATAGTCCGAGGAGACCGCATCCGACGATCCACAAAACACACAGATTGATTGCATGGTTCGTATCCTGCCACTTTTTGAGAGAACTGTCCGGGTAGTATACTGGAAAATGCGAAGATTCAGTTAGAGTTACATTAGACCCACCTTTGGGGACTTGTAACTCTGTTATGTTTGGGCATAGAATAAATAACGATGGATTATAAGGACTATTATCAAATCCTGGGCGTCTCGCGCAACGCCAGCACGGAAGATATCCGCAAGGCATATCGTAAACTGGCCATGCAATATCACCCGGACCGCAATCCCGGTGACAAGCAGGCCGAAGAACGCTTTAAAGAAATCAACGAAGCCTACCAGGTGCTCAACGACTCGCAAAAACGCGCGCACTACGACCGCGTGGGCAGCGCATATTCGAACTGGCAGCGGCGTGGGGCACCCAGCGGTGGTTTCGACTGGAGCCAGTGGGCTACAGGCGCACCTGGCGGCACTCGTGTGGAATACGGCGACCTGAACGACCTGTTCGGCGGCGAAGGCGGGTTGTTCTCCGAATTCTTCCGCACCATTTTCGGCGGCGGGATGGGCGCAGGTGGAACGACCTCACGCGTCACCCCCGCTTACCAACAGCAGGTTGAGATCAGCCTGGAAGACGCTTTCCACGGCACGACGTTGCAAATCCAAACGGATGGCAAACGCAAGCAGGTGAAAATCCCACCCGGCGTGCGCACCGGCTCAAAAGTACGCGTAGCAGGCGCAGGTCCAAATGGAACGGACCTATATCTGATCGTGCAGGTGAAGGAACACAGGAACTTCGAGCGCAAAGGCAATGATCTACACACCACTGCGAAGGTCAATGTCTTCACGGCGATGCTAGGCGGGGAAGCCGAGGTCGAAACCCTGGCCGGTAAGGTCAAATTGACCATCCCGCCCGGTACGCAGCCCGAACAGATCTTCCGGGTGGCTGGGCGCGGCATGCCATATCTCAAAAGCCCAAACACCAAAGGTGACCTGCTCGTGCGTCTGAAGGTAGAAATCCCGCGTTACCTGTCGTCCAAGCAAAGAGAATTATTGGAAGAAGCCTCCAAGATCAAGTTCTAAGATTGTCCCCCGCAAGGAGGATGCGTTACTGGAGAATCTTTAGCCGTAAGTCGGTAAGGAGAAAGTATAAGAATGAAATTACAGCGTATATGGATCGTTTTATCGGTATTGATACTTGCAGTGCTGGCCTGCCGGGTTCCCGGCACGGCACCCTCTGCGCCGGCAGCGCCTGCCCTGCCCCCGCCCACCCCGATCGTCAATCAGATACCCGCCCCCATGACTGTCGATGCAACCGGGCAGCAGGAAAC
>DAOTXM010000297.1:0-3714 GCA_034435215.1 Anaerolineales bacterium | reverse complement strand
CCCCCCGCCTCTTTAAATACAGGCTGAGTAGTTACCGGGGATTTTTATCGGTAATCAAGTTCTAATCATCACCGCCCTCACCACCCTCGCCACCTTGATTATCGCTATGGCAGGCCAGGCAGGTGTAATCCCTTACCGTGGAGGGATGGCAGGTGCGGCAGGTGGTATAACCGTGATTGATGCCAGTTCCTTCCTCGTCCACGCGCGGTTCAGGGTGCGAGAGGCTGAAACTGGCCAGTGCCCAGGCCGTGGTCGAATGGCAGTCTGCACAATTGGTGCTGAAAGCGCCGAGGTGGAATTCCGGGTCGGTATGACAGGCAACACACTGGGAGGAGGTGCCCGCAAAGGTATTGTTGGGGTGGCATTGTTCACACGCCGCATCGACATGAGCGCCGGTCAGCGGGAAATTGCTGCGACTATGATCGAAGGTGGCGTCTTCCCAATCGAACGGGGTATGGCAGGCAGCGCAATCTGCACCAAAGCGGGCTTCGTGCGGATCGTCGGCTCGATGGCAGGCGTAACAGTCGGAGGGCGCTATTTGGAAATCAGCCAGGTTGCGCGCATCGACATGACACTGCACACAGACCACACCCCGGTGCTTCCCTGTCAATTTGAAGGAAGCAATGTTGTGATCGAACTGTTTTCCGAACCGGTCGACCCCATCGTGGCAAGCCAGGCAGGCCGAGCCAAAAGACAGGAGATGCGCCTGGGCAAAGACAGGGTCCATTTGGCGGTGGCAGGCATCACACGCGTCCGTTGTGAAGGTGGAGACGTCCTCGTGGTGACAGTCCGCGCAGGTGAACGGCTCCTTCCGGACCGTGAACCTGTGTCCGTTCAAGGAAAATCCCAGCAACTCATGCGGGAATTCCCCACCCTCCAAGGCAGTAAGCGGGGCATTGGCACCACGATGTTCGGGATGGCAATCGCGGCACTCCAGTTTTGGATCCTTCTGGTACATCGTTCCATGCAACGAGACCATACCCCGCATCTGGCGTGCAATCTCCCCGTGGCAGTCCATACACAGATCAGCCATCGTGATGGAATCCCAGGGCGCACTGTGACAGGCAGCACACCGGCCGCCGGTCTCCGCATGAGACCTGACGCCACCCAACATTTCCCCAGGCTGGGCGTTCAAGGGTCCGGGGTTATACATCAGGCCACCGCGCGCGTAAGCAACCCCTGCGATGATAAGTCCGGTGATAAGGGCCGCCAGAATTCCCAAAAAAGTCAAACAACCCAGTCGATTACCGCGCATACTCTATCCCACTAGTGCAGAAAGGTCGCATAATAAAGCGCCGCCCCGATATGGACGAAGGCTGCCACAAATAATGCCATGCCGATGGGAATGTGAATTGTGTGCCAGAGCGCCAGCAAACGTCTGGCCTGCTTGAGTGCCTCAGCGGAAAGCGAGCCCTCGATGACGTTTCCATCTGCCGTGCGCGGGATGCGCGTATAAATATAACGCCCCACGAATCCACTGATGACGATGACCACGGTCAACAACGTGGTGACACCTGCCAGGCCATTGAATTTCCAGGAGGTGTGCAACAACACCATGTAGGGTCCGACCAGGCCAGTAAAAATGTGGAATCGCAGCCAAAGCGACATGCGTCCAAAACGTACGCTGCGCATCCGTTTCCGAATGCTGTAGAGGGTTTCGGTCATCAACATAAGCACAAAACCTAATATTCCCAGTCCATGGCCGACCAGTTCGCTGGCCGGCGGGATCTCACGGGTAAAAACCATGACAAGCGCATAGAAACCCGTGATCAAAAGTGCCGCCAGGAAAGCCAACCAGAGTTCAATGGAATTACGCAGCATGTTGCGACCTCCAGGTCGTCCAATACTCCGCGATGATATCAGCGATGGGCGCATTGGGTTGCAACAAACGATCCCGGATAGTGGAAATATCTGCGTTGTCAGAAATGATCTTCTCCAACGGGAAAGAGAGCATCTGGTCACCCATTATGATCGCGCCAAGTAAGCTCTTTTCTCCAATCAGCAAGCGCAGCCGATTGACTTCGAATCCCGTCTGGGCTACGATGGCATCCGGCAGGGTACGCCAGGTTTCGCTATCGCCGCGCGCAATGCCGACCAGGTCTTCGTCGTTTCCCCGCCCGACGGCACCAATGATCGTGGTGGTCAACCCAGCCAGCCTGGTTACGTTAAAGGCTACCTTTTTGATATAGGCCGTCTTCTGGCCAGCCATGTTCAAACCGGCGATGTAACCCTGCTCGCGCGCCGGTCCCCACAGGCTGTCGAGAATGGATCGTCTGGTTAGCGGGTCATATACCTGGGCTACGTCACCCGCTACATAAATATCCGGATCATTCGTCTGCAAGGATTCATTAGCCAGGATGCCACGGTCGACCCTCAGCCCCGCCTCCCGCGCCAGGCTGACACGCGGGTGAATGCCAATTGCATATGCCAACAGGTTGCAATGCAACGTGCGGCCATCCAGCAAACGTACTCCCTGCACCCGCCCGTGCCTGCCGAGCACCGCAATCAACTCAGCATTGTGATGGATTTTCACCCCCTCTTCTTGTAAGCGATGCTCGATGATCCGGGACTCCTGCTCGTCCAGCACATTGCCCCAGTAACGGTCGCCGCGCAAGAGATAATGAACCTTTACACCCCGCAATCGAAGCCCTTCGACCAGTTCCAGCGCAGTGATCCCGCCGCCCACCACCACGGCTGTCCGGCCATGTCGCGCCAGTTTGAGAATATGGCGCGCATCTTCCATGTGATCGAGTTTGACCACGCCTTCCTGGTCCGCACCGGGCACATCCAGGCGGTTGGCCTGCGCCCCGACCGCGATCAATAAACGATCGTACTCCAGGCGTGAGGCGTCATCCAACTCGACCTGATGCGCCTCAGGGTAGATCCGCGTTACCTTTCCCTTCAGGTATCGAAGCCTAAGAGACAACCAATCGTTCTTCGAGCGCGGGAACAGGCCTCTCTCATCAATTTCCCCGGTAAGGTAATAAGCCAATCCTGGACGGGAGTAATAACCATGCGGATCATCCCCCAACAGGTGGATTTCTCCCTCCTTATCCACAGCGCGAATCGCTTCACAGGCTGCCAGGCCGGCTACACCCGAACCAATGATCACATATTTCATGAATGCCCGCCCCCGAATAAATCGGTCTTCGCAAAACGAAGCACGCCCCGCGGACAACGTGACACGCATTCACCGCAGGTCAGGCACTTGCTATGGTTTATGGCTTCGCCGCGCCAGACATGCGCCCGGACATCGATGCCAATCGGGCAGTTATAGCTACATATCCCGCATTGCACACAGCGAGCCGGTTCCGGCACGACATGCCCGGCCGCCAGGACACGACGCCGGTTCGAATCCGATCCAAACAGTTCCTTTAGTGTCAATGCAACTTCCTTATAGGAATAAGTCGTTCGACATAGCAAAAAGATACGGCTGGCCTTGACAATTCTAACTTACAAATTCATGTTCAGTACATCACGAAACAACAGGGAGAAGCCCAAAAACAGGAGTGCGGATATTCTTTCAACTTTCGTGAAGTACTGATATTCGAAAAAGTGTACAAATCTTAAAAAAACAGGGCTGCCTCCCGGCAACCCTGTCGATTTCGCAAAACGTTCAGCCAGCAGGCTTTAGGTCTTACGAGAGTACCACCACATTGGCGGCTTGCAGGCCTTTCGGGCCATCCTCGATGGAGAATTCTACCTTCTGCTCGG
>DAOTXM010000296.1:0-9534 GCA_034435215.1 Anaerolineales bacterium | reverse complement strand
CCCCCAAAACGGGGGGGGGGGGGGGCCCCCCCCGCCCGTTTTTGGGGGACCTCTTTTGGCTTTCGTGAAGGTCTGATATTAGGTTGCAGCGGCCAGGTCGGGCGGCGAGACAGGTGCTTGATCCGGAATCCTGGGGAGATAGAGAGCCACAGCCAGTCCCAGCCCTGCGGCGATGAGCAATTGCCCCCAGACATTCATTGCGAGGTCGAGTAAGGTTATTGTATACATGGACTGGCTGGCCCATGCCAGGGAGTAGATAAGATTGAGGGAGATGTGGCAGAGGATGGCTGCGGCAACGGGCAGGGCCGCTGCGCGTTGCCGTCCCGGGATGGAGGCTGCGCGCACCAGCCAGACCGGGGCGACCAGCGCCACCACAAAACGGTAGATCAAGACAGCCAAACTCACGACGATAAAAGGGACGTATTCATTCCAGATGCCGTATCGCCCAAAAACGACGGTCGGGAGCAGGTAGCCCAAAAGCAAGAGAAAGCTGAAGCCTCCGTATTTGCGGGCGAAAAACATTCCGGTAAAGATCAGCAGCAGGAACGGCAGCGAGTCATATAAATTCCACACAGGCACCTGGAAAAGATACGCCGCAGATTCTGCGGATGGCCAGGACTCACTCTGCCAGGGTAGCACGCGGGAAATTTCCACCACGATGCGAAGAACGACCAGCAGGCCATACAGCCCCAGCCATGTCCAGGCGTTCCGGGAAATTTGTCCCCGGCGGGCGCTGTGCCAGATCAGGGCCAGCAGCAGGATCGCACAAGGTACTACGATGGACAAATACTTTGCGTAAACCGGCAATTCATCCCCCCACTTCAGGCTGTTGGCCGCGAAGAACAGATCACCGACCTGGACACGTTGACCATAGGTCCACAAGGTTTCATACAGTAGCCCGAGAGGGATCAACCCCCAGATAGGAAACCGGCGGGTCGACAGCCAGGTAAGCAGCACAGGCAGGATCAGGACATAACCTGCCCGGTAGAAGGCGATGAAGAACCAATCGTTGTTGGAGATCACCTGTTCGACCTGGCTGATAAAGAAGATCAGCCCCGGGATCGATACCAGCAGCACCCCTTTCCAGGGCAGCGGCGCATCCGGCTTGGCTTCCAGCAATCCGAGTGTGGCCTGCGGATCGGCGAGATGCTCACGCGTGACAGTGATCCCCACATCGACCAGGGTACGCGGCCAGAGTGCCAGAACGCCGCGCCCGCCACGTTGTTTGTATGCCTCCCGGCATTGGTCCGTGAAGAGGCGGAACATCTCCATTTCATAGGTTGCGCGATATGCTTGCGGGTATAAACGCAACAACCACAGATAAAAACGTTGCGACCATGCGATCCAGCGGTTCGTTTTCATCGCTGCAACTCCTCAGTTGAGCGGCTGATCGGAAAGCCGCTTCACGCGCGCCGCATGAACAGCCTGCGTGAGCCGCTCATTTTCCTGCCATGCCAACCTGCGCCCAAGCGCCGTCAGCCGGTAATACCGCCGCCGTTCGTCGCCCAGTGCAGGATCGGTGCGTTCGTCCACCTCCTCGATCAGGTTCGCTGCCAGCAGCCGTTTGATCGTGCCATACAGCGTGCCGGGGCCGAGTTTGAGACGGCCGGCGGTTTGATTTTCCACGTCCTTCATGATCGCGTAGCCGTGTTTGTCGCCATCGGCCAGGGCGAGCAGGATGTGATATACAGCTGGGGTCAAGGGTTGGCCCGGAGCGAGTGACGATTTGAGCCGGGGCATAAGCGCCTCCTTGCATCTATAATAGATATATCTATTATAGATATAATAACCGGAGCGAGAACTTCTGTCAAGAGTTTTTGGCTGGTTTTCCCTAAACCTAAGTTGACTGGCATCTCATCCCACGTACGGCCCCTCGAGCACCCGACCGGTTTTCTTCTTGTTCGTGCCGCCCCACTGCTTGAAAAAGAACGGGACCCCGGCCCGCAAATACTGACAGCCTGTCGGGGAACCCCAAAAATTTTCTCGTATGCTTTGCCAGATTGCCAACGCTGGCTAAGGTTCGACGGTTTTTTGCTTCGTCTTATGGGTTGTCTACCTCTTTTTAGACAGCCTCCCGTGCGTTCCCTAGCCCTTACGCCAGCGCCCGGACGACTCTCCCCCAGAGGGCGCGCACGATCCAGGCCGCCAGGAACCCGATCACAAAGCCTTCGAGCAGGCCTGCCCACAGCCCGGCTTGCGCCCCTGCCCACCCCCCGGCCCGCCCGCCGGCAAGGATGGCCGCGGCCAGGGCGAGCAGCAGACCGATGACATCCAGAGAGAAATTGCGCAGCATTTTTTCGCGGGTGGATTCTGACTGATAGTAAGTGCGTCTGTGTTTTTCAAAAATTAATATTATTGCCATGCCAATGCCTATTAATAGGATAACCGTGCTTGACAATTGTACGTGGACAGGTAAAAACACAAAAGCTGCTAGAAGAATTGCGATAAGAATGATCGTGATCAATGTTCGATGTTTTTCGAGATATTTAAGCATGGCTTCATCATCCTTTTGAGTAAGCTGTTTACAGTTAGTGATGAAACTGAAGATAAGTTGGGCATCTTTGGACAGTGATCTTTTCTTCATATTGCCTCACTCCAATTGGTTGTTCAACAGACTTTATCCATTGCAGGCTTTATGAAGGGCAGTCGCCCTTTAATATCGTAAACTTCTTTTAGAAATTCACGGTACTGTTCCCATAAATATGGCTGCCGTAAATCAAACAGTTCGAATAGCCTCTTGCCGTAATGTCCCCACATCTCCATATGCATTGTCATCAACCACTCCGGTTGGCGGCGATGGAAATTTTGACGATATCCTTCCTCATAGTACTTAGTTGTCAAAGGATGAGAAAACTCCATCTTTGATGCGACAGCAGGTGAAAGTCCATCTAAAAAGTGTAGCGGGTATTCAAATTCGTGCCATGCATAGCACTCTTCACCATTCCAGATCATTTTGGCACTTTCGTTGGGTGCAGGGTGCCTGCCGTAATGAATACTAATCGAATTACCACCAAGGTAATCCCATCCACCCCAAGTAATATTTATCCGACACCATTCGGAATCGTAAATCAAATTTTTATTATTGACTGAACGATAGCTTTCCTCGAAACCCCAAGCATTCAGTTTGGAATAATTCTGAACTAGCCGAAGCATTTCCTGAATTGGACTTACACTTCTTTCATCATCCTTATTCATTTCTCCCTCCTTTCTATGGTAGACTGAGAATAAACGAATCGTTCATCTCGGTAAACGCACCGATTCCCCGCCATCCCAGCGGGGAGCGAAAAACTTGACAGTCATCTTGTCCCTTCCGCTGCGCTTTGGGGATGCTGCACAAGGGTGACTGTCGCGTGTGTTCCCCAGCCCTTACGCCAGCGCCCGGACGACTCTCCCCCAGAGGGCGCGCACGATCCAGGCCGCCAGGAACCCGACCACAAAGCCTTCGAGCAGGCCTGCCCACAGCCCGGTTTGCGCCCCTGCCCACCCCCCGGCCCGCCCGCAAGGATGGCCGCGGCCAGGGCGAGCAGCAGACTAATTGCATCGAGGGCTAGGTTGCGCAACATTTTTTCTCGAGTATATTCTGCTTGTTGATTAGATTTCCAATGTTTGTGACGTGTGTAAAATAGTGATATATAGACAACTAATGATATTATTACGAGGTCCAATAGGCGTGTTAACGGAGGCCATATGCAAAGAGAAGCCATCAGAGCAAGAAAAAGTAGAATGAACAGGGACCGATGGTTTTTAGAAATTGGCATAGGTATGCTCTTGAATATTTGATGAGCAAATCAACTCTACAATAGCTACATTTGGGCAGTCAGCTTGAGAGAAAAAACTAACATACATTTTCATACGGCGGACCATAACTAGCCTTCACTTCTGTTAAACTATAGTACTCTTTGAGAAATTTTTTATAATCGTCCCATAAGTCGGAACGGCGTAAGTCAAACAACTCAAATAGTTTCTTGCCATAGTGGCCCCATAAAACAGAGTGCAAAACAATAGTTGCTTTCGGGGGATATTCATTGAAGAGATTTTTACCAAGTTTGGATTCTCTAAAATTTCTAACTATAAGAGGCAATTGTTTGTCTACATTGACTTGTTTGAAGGTGTCTGTTGGTGTTAGTCCGTCTAAGAAACGAATTGGGAACAATACATTATGCCAACAGCGACACTCTTCACCATTCCACATCATGAACGATTCTTCATTTGGGGCGTGTAAACGTCCATATTCTATAGTTAATTCATCCGTATCAGGGAAACGCATACGAGAGAACATGAATTTAATCCGACACCAGTCTGAATCATAGATAATCTTTATGTGGCTAGTCTTCAAAAACTTCTTAAATGTCAGCCGGAAATTCCAATGATTGATATCCAGATTCTCCTCAATCAAATTTTGTGTAGCTTTACCAACATCTTCGCTACTCTCGGATCTATCATAATCCCTTGGATACAAAATCATCTTGTGCGCTCCTTTCATGGTTTTATCCAATGTATCACTTGTGCCGCGATATCTATTTCATATGTGTAACCTTGTTTTACCAGAAATTCCACTTCTCGCATGCGAAAAGGGAATTTACCTAATATTTCGGCAACTTCGTCATGGCTTTGACCTGCTACAATAGCTTCAACCGCTGCCACTTCTCTTGAAATCTCATCACCCTCGAACCCATTGAAAGAATAATCGATTTTCCACTTTGAATCAACAGCCTTCTGAAGCACTTGCTCATTTATTGCCCAGAACAATTTATCTTTTTCGGCTCTATTTAAATTACCCATTGAATCAATTATTTTTTGTAACCCGGGATTGGTGCCGTAGTATAAAGCTTTCTCTGATCGTGCTTTACCTATGAAACCATCATCCAATGATCCTTCAATCCACTTGCCCAATATAAGCCTATTTCCATCACCAATTATTGACTCATTCGCAATCGTCTTAATCAATTTTTGAGCCTTAGGGGTATCGATGTTCTTAATCTTAGCTAACTCAGAGGCAGCCTTTAATGCCTTTGCATCTTGCGCAGCCCGCGATACTAACTCGTCGCCGTATTTGATTAGATCCTCCTCACTCCAATAGGAGAGAGCTTTCATTGCTTCTGGACCTTGTTTCCAAGCTTTTCTAGACGCATCATCTGAAAGTTTCTCAATTTTTTTAACAATATTGGTGGCATCATTGCCATAAACTTTTAATAAATTGATGCCATCTTTTCCATACTCCCTTATAATTTCAACTGCATCACCCTTATGCAGTCTGATTAAATCAACGGCATCGTCCCCATATAGCCTGGCAAAGTCAACGATATCGTCCCCATACTTTGTTGCTAACTCACCAATTTCTTCACCAAGTTCTTTTGCGATTGCATTCCCAGGTATTCCTCCATCCATATGTTCCATCTGTAACTCTAATGCTGTTTCTGCTGCTCCATTCATATCACCAGTTGCTGTTTGTACTCCACCTTTGATCATCAGACCAACTTCTTCAACGAGGTCCAAACCTTTCATTACAGGTTCTACAAAATTGCATACCGTTTGATTGTTTGCACAAAATGCACCTGCGCCGTTTCCGATAGTAATCAGTGTGCTTGTCAGACCGCCACCAAGTACAAACAATCCCAGCCCTGTTGTTACTGCCGCAGAAACTGTCGCTGCACCGATATTTGACCAAATATTGGATGTAAGATCGCGTCCATAGTATCTATTTAGCAGGGCAGTTCCTATCGCGACTTCTGCTCCTGCTACTACTGCAGCGACTCCGGCTGCAACCAAAATAACTGGCAAGGTTACAACAGCCGTAGTTGTGGCAGCTAAAACAAGTCCCGCTGTTAACAAACCAACGCCTATGCCTACGCCGGTCGAGACCGCTTTTTGATGACTATCAACCCAATCTATTGCTTTTTCCCACCAAGGCTTTGGTTTTTCGATATTTTCTGGCGTACACATGGCTGGTGGTATGCCACCAGGTGCCGCCGTCTCCTGCGCGCGGAAGTTCTCGTAGGCTTTTTGTGCCATGTAGCGGTAGTAGGATTCTCCCAATTCCTGTGGCTTTTGCGTGTAGGCGCGCATTTCCGCTTCGACCTGTGCATCCTTTATGTCAACACGGGCATCGATCACGGCCTGATTGCGTAGCGCAGCCTCTGCCCGCGCCGCTGCCCACTCCGCTTCTAATTCAGCCTTCTTCCTGTTCCGCACTTTTTGACGGTAATTACTGTCTGCGCGGTTTTCCTGCCTTGCGATATGCGTTGCCGCTCTGGCCGCCGCGATTTCTTCCTCTTCCTGCCTCCTGCGGGCGATTTCGGCGGTAAAGGCGCCAAGGGCAGCCATGGCTGCTGCGCCCCAGAGCAGGTTGGATTGGGAATCGGCGGCCGGAGAATTGGATTGACCGCCGACGTTAAAGCTCGTCATCCCGGTTTGTGTGTTGGAGACCTGCGTGACGTTATTGCTGGACCCGCCAAAGCTGATTGCCGGCGGGGCATTGACTGCAGGGGGCTGTGAGACAGAGGTTGTGCCGGGCGCCGATGGCAAGGGAACCGGTGCCACTATCGGCTCGGAGGCTTCGACCCCGAAAACCAAACCAGCAGCCTGATTGCCCGAGAGTGAGAGCCACTCCTCTAGGAAACCTCTCTGCGGGACAAAGATTTGCCCTGCCTGCCTTTTCTCGTTACCAGCGTTGTCCGTTACTTTCAACCAGGCGTAATACTCTCCATCTGGTGGCGCAATCTGACCGTCCTTGAAACGTCCATCCCAATTGATCTCTCCCCTGAACCTGTAGCTTGTCAGGTCATCTTCCCAGGTTACTTTGGGATAGCGATCCTCTTTGTCCTCGATCACCAGACGTACCTTGGACAAGCCAGACCCCTCATCCTGTAATACAAAAGCTGCGACCTCCCCCAGCCTCCAGGATTCAGGCAGGGTGATGTCCGGGGGCAGGCTGTCCACCAATATCTGTTGTACAGCCGTTTCGGTGATGTTCCCGGCATTGTCGCTGGCGCGGAACTGGTAGGTGTGCTGTCCATCGCTGAAGACCAACGGTGCGGTATAGGCATTCCAGGCACTTTGGTCCAGGCACACTTCCAGATTCGCCAAGCCGGAACCTGCTTCGCTGGCCGAAGCACTGAGCTGCACGGTAGAGGTGTACCAACCGCCCGTGCCCTCAGTCCCAGATACCGTCAGATCAATTCCTGGCGCAAGCGTATCCACCAGGAAGGACTGTGTTCCATCCGTAATGTTCCCGGCGTGGTCGATCACGCGTAAACTCAAGGTGTGTGCCCCGTCCAAGAGTTCGATCGGGCTGGAATAGGCTGTCCAACCTGTGCCATCGAGATCGTATTCCAGCGCGTACACGCCGGAACCTGTATCGGAAGCCGCAGCGCTGACCTGCACAGGAGAACGGTACCAACCGTTTGCGCCCGCCGTTCCTGAAAGGGACAAATCCAGCGTGGGGGTAATGGTATCGACTTGGATGGTCTGCCCTGTCTCGACGGTGTTGCCAGCCGCATCGCTCGCCCGCAGGCTCAGGTTGTGTACGCCATCTGTAAGACTCAACGTTCCCGGAAAACTCTGCCAACCACCGCCGTCCAAGTTGTAATCGAAAGCCGCCAAGCCGGAACCGTGCAGGGGGTCCGAGGCGGAAGCGTTTACGTCCACAGACGAGACGAACCATCCGCTGCTGCCGCTCGTCCCATTGAGCCAGCCGTTGATCTGGGGCAGAGTGCTATCGTGCTTGTAGGTTGCCGTGCCGGAAGCGGTCAGGCCGGTGGTGGAAGTCGCCGTAAAGTTTGCGTTCCCGGCACCTTCCGGCAGCGGAATCGAGCAACTTGCCGCGCCTGTCCCGGTTGGGCAGGCAAAGGGGACGCCGCCCACATCGCCGGAGATGAGCAGGTCGTTCCCCTGCGGTTCCGTGGCGCTCAGGTCGAGCGTATAGGCGCCGGTACACCAACCAGCCTGCCCCCACTGGTTGCAGGTCAGTTCTGCTTCGATAGTGGGCGCTTCACCCGCGGTACAGCCGGTGTCGTCCCACTCATTGCAATAACAGTGTTCCTTGTGCTTTTTGTAATTCCACTCGCACACGAAATCGATGCACCGGCCGCAGCGCGCCGCGGGCGAGGCAAAGGCGCGCGGCATGCCGCCGCAGACCGGGCCGAACAATTCCGGGAAAAGGTATACCAGGGAGACGGCTGCCAGTACTGCCAAGAACGTGAGCCAGCGTGGGCGCGGAGTGGCAGGTTGGCGCAGGTACGAAAAACTCCCCAGCCCGATCAGCCCGAGGCAGATCCAGGACAGGGGAGCGATGATTTGGGTGGGGGCTTCGAACCAGATCGAGGCGGTGATCAGCATGCCAGAAAACAAGCCGATGAAAACGATCTGGTTGGGAAAACGACTTTCCGAATGAAGTTTCAGTGTAGGTGGGCGCATGCTTGCTCTCCCGGGCTGCAGTGATATGTAACGCTATTATGCCTACTTTGCAGCCAGTTTTTCTTAACAGAATTGTCAGAACAGCCGTTGTAAGCCACCTGTAAGGTGCGGCCAACCGCCGCATACGTTGGCAGCGCGGCGCGCGCTAAGAATTCCTAAGAAATCCCTAAGCCCCTTAAAAATTTTGTATGCTATCCTGAAAAGGACTGCGAAGCCGATTTTCAAACGGGTGTGAAAATCGGCTTGCAAGCGTGTACCCGGGTAAGAATTGGCCGGGGATGCGCGTCTATTTTCGTTGACATCGATTCCCGCCCAGCCAGGAGCCCCAGGATGAACCCTCTGCCCGCCCTTCTTGCCGCCCTCATTGGATACCTGCTGGGTTCGCTCTCCTTCGCGCGCCTGGTGACGCGCTGGTGGGCGGGCGGGCAGGACCTCAGCCAGCACGAGATCCCGGTGGAGGGCACGGGGGAAACGTATAAAGCCGTCTCGATCGGGGCCAACACGGCCAGCTCGCTGCTGGGGCCGCGGGCGGGCATGCTGGTCAGCCTGGGCGATATCCTCAAGGTCTTTCTTCCCACATTGGTCTTCAAACTCGTCTATCCTGAACAGCCCGCCTATGCCCTGCTGGCCGCCACCGCCGGCCTGGCCGGGCACGTCTGGCCGCTGTATCACCGCTTCCACGGCGGCTCCGGCTTCTCGGCCGTCATGGGCGGCCTGCTGGCCATCGACTGGCTGGCCGTGCTGGCGGCGCCGGTGGCCGGCCTGCTGCTGGGCATGCTGGTCTTCCGCAACCTGATCGTGGCCAGCCTGTCCTGGCTGTGGCTGCTGATCCCCTGGCTGTGGTGGCGCTCGGGCGGCGACCTGGCGCAGGTCCTGTACGCCGTGGCGGTCAACTTCATCTTTATGCTTGCCATGCTGCCCGAATACCGCCTGGCGCTGAAGTACAAGCAGGAGGGGAAGTACCTCGAATACGGCCTGGGCAATCTGAAGTCCAACCCGATGGGGCGCGGCATGTTGAAGATCGCGAAATTCTTCCGCGTGGAGATCAAATGATCCGGCATTTTGGCTCTACCGGTTTTAGCGGGAAAAATAGCGAAATTTTGCGTGTGAGCGCGCGTA
>DAOTXM010000295.1:0-26941 GCA_034435215.1 Anaerolineales bacterium | reverse complement strand
CCCCCCCCCCCCAAAACCGTTTTTTCCGAAACTTTTCAACTTGTTTGAAACGCACCCTAATGATTTTTATGATATTTATCTATAATATTGACAGGGCAAAAGGGGACTGTTATACTCACAATTAATAATCGATACACCCGTTTTCCCTGCACAAGGACGGGGAAATGCAATTCTATGAAAAGTACGCGCGATCGCATCCTACAAACTTTGCTAAAAAAGCCCGGCTCGACCATTAATGAACTGGCCGAGGCAGTTGGTATCAATCCCATTTCCGTGCGCCATCACCTGACCAATCTACAGGTCGAGGGTTTGGTGGATGCCGAGGAAGAACGACACGGCGTCGGGCGTCCGCGTCTGGTCTATTCTCTTACCGAACACGGCATGGAGAAATTCCCCACGCGCTATCTGCGCCTGACCTCGCGCCTGCTCGACCAGTTGAAGTCCACCCTGCCTCAACCGATGGTCAGCAAACTGTTTGCCGAAATGGCCACCAGTCTGGCAGATGAGTATACCGAACAAATCCAAGGCTTGAGTATGGAGGAACGCCTGAACCTGATCCGGGATCTGCTGGCGGAGGAGGGCTTCACGGTGGAATGGGAACAGTTTGAAGGGCAATACCACATTCATGAGATTACCTGTCCCTACCTGCAGATCGGGCAAAACCACCCGGAAGTCTGCACTGTCGACCAGATCCTGATCTCGAAGATGCTGGCCGTGCCTGCCGAGAAAGTGCAATGCATCCTGGATGGCAGCGCGCACTGCACGTATGTTGTCCAAAATGCGGCCACGGTCAAGAACCAATAGAGGTACCGATGAGCGAAAATACGGCCAATCAAATACCCTGGGCAATCCACAAAACACATCCAGAACTGGTGGAGCGCGTGCGGGAAAAACTTTCAGAAGTGGTAGACCCTGAAATTGGAATGAACATCATCCAGCTGGGTCTGGTGCGCGAAGTCGAATTCGAAAACGAGGTCGCACGCCTCAAAATGATCCTGACCACTCCCTTCTGCCCGTACGGCCCCGCCATGATCGAAATGACCCGCCAGAAAGCGGTCGAGGCGTTGGACCGGCCCGTCACGGTCGAAATGGGCATGGAGCCATGGGACTTTTCGATGATGGAAGACCCCTCCGCGCTCGACTGGGGCATGTATGCCTGATTTCGAGTATCCTTAAACGATCATGAAGTACGAATGATAAAAAGACGCCGCTTGCAAAACGGCGTCTTTTTGCTTTTAAGGGTTCTTTTTCCAGTGCATCACATGTGGCTGTTCATCCTCGGAAAATCCTGAAAGGACGATCAGGGCATTCGTGACCGTTCCGCCAGGGTTACGCCAGCGGTGATTCAATTGCGCCGCGAACAACAGACTGTCACCAGGACCCAGTGTGAACGCCTGCTTTTCCACGAAATATTCCAACTGGCCGCGCAGGCAAAAGACGAATTCGTGCCCGCTGTGGATCATCGTGTGCGGGCCGCTGCTGGCCCCGCTTTCGAGCGTGAGCATGAAGGGTTCCACGCGGCCAGTAAACTGTTCCCCTCCGAGACCTTCCCAAACTCCCCTGGAAAATGGGACACGAGGCCTTTCCTGCGCGCGAGTGAAAATAATCTGCTGCTTGGTGGTTTGTTCTCCAAAAAATGTGGTGATGGGAACCCCCATCGCATCCGCTAATTTGTACAATGTACTGACCGAAGGCGAGGTCTTGCCCCGTTCGATCATGCTCAGGGCGTTGGCCGACAGACCACTGGCAGTCGCCAGCGAACGCATGGACAAATTGCGCTCTTCGCGTAATTGACGCAGTCTTGTTCCCACATCGACAGAATAAGCTTCCCGGTCATAAATATCCATAATCACCTCATTTTTGTCCGAAACATTATACCGCACAAGCTTGTCGCTTCGTGTTAGTAATTCTCAACTATGCACGTAAAACATGTCGGGGACAACCCGCGAAAATGGCGCGGTACTTTCTGGCAACCTTTGCCTGCACACTTCTCAAAATAGCTTTGCTGGATTGCCAAATCCAGGAAAAACGGCTTCGGATTTATCTATCCTAATCAGCAATGGGAGACCAAAACTTTGTGTGACTGGATGAAAAAAATATGACATTTATGTGACATTCTTCACTAACAGGTCACTCGACGAAGTAGTAGGATTCAAATGAATTCATATATGTAAGTATGCGAATATAGACAAATGGTTACCCAAACGCTTGCCCAGGAAGTTTCCCAGCTCGAAGCCGATCTGTGTTTTGCGCTTGCCGATCCAACCCGCATCCTGATTCTATACACATTGGACAACCAGTCGCGTAATGTTGGGGAGATCGCGGCGGAACTCAACATCACCCAACCTACCACTTCGCGACATCTCAAGATCCTGCGTGAGCGCGGGCTTGTACATACCGAGCGCCAGGGCACCACGGTTACATACCATCTGTCCGACAGGAGATTGATCGAAGCCCTGGATTTATTACGTAGCGTTTTGCGCGACAGGCTGACCCGCCGCGCAAGCTTGATGGAAGAAATTGAATAGTCTCATTTGAGGAGTTGTGCAACACGATGAAGAATCAAAAACCTCTTTGGATCCTGGGCCTGGTGGGTATCCTGCTGGTGGTCATCGCGCCTGTCGCGTATTTCTGGCCCCGAGAGAACAAAATCGAGGACGATCCGTGGGCATTTGTACCAACCAGAGCCGCACACGTTGACCATAAGGACATCGTTAGACCGCCTACCGAGGCAGGCTTTGCAACCGGCCAGGAAGTGACGCGCGCCTGTCTGGTCTGCCATCCCGAATCGGGCCAGCAAATGATACATACCACGCACTTCACCTGGGAAAGCCAACCCTTCGATGTTCCCTGGCGGGATGAGCCGGTCACGATCGGCAAGGCCAACCAGATCAATAACTTCTGCATCGGCTCACAGGGCAACGAGATAAGATGCATGACCTGCCATACCGGCTATGGTTGGACTGACGCCAACTATGATTTCGCCAATCCCGAAAACGTGGACTGCTTGGCCTGTCATGCAGATACGACCACGTATACCAAGGGCGAATATGGGAATCCCGCTGAGGGCATCGACCTGCTGGCGGCTGCTCAATCCGTGCGCACGCCGACGCGCGATAATTGTGGCAAATGCCACTTCGACGGCGGTGGCGGCAACGGCGTCAAGCACGGTGACCTGGATGAAAGCCTGTACTTCCCCGCCGAGAACCTGGACGTGCACATGGGACGCGAAAACTTCCTGTGCATCGACTGTCACCAGACCACGGACCACCAGATCAAGGGCCGTATGGTGGCGGACAACTATACTGTTGATCCAGCCGAGCAGGTGGCCTGCACTGATTGCCACCTTGAAACCCCGCATACAGATGAGCGGCTTAACATCCACACCGATGCAGTTGCCTGCCAGACCTGCCATATCCCTAGCATTGCATTGAAAGACCCCACTAAGGTAACTTGGGATTGGTCCACTGCTGGACAGGATCGCGGCGACGATCATTTTACATATCTTAAGATCAAAGGCACGTTCACTTACGAGAGAAATTACCAGCCTCAATATTTGTGGTTCAACGGCAACCTGTCCTATCGCTATCTACTGGGCGATAAAATCGACCCAGCCAGCCCGACCTATATCAACCTCCCTGCTGGAGATATCCGTGACCCGAAGGCTAAAATCTTCCCCTTCAAACTGCATGTTGGCAATCAGCCCTATGATACCGTGAACAATATCCTGCTCCAACCCCGCACCGCGGGCGAGGGGGGATACTGGACGACTTTCGACTGGCCTAGCGCGCTTGCGCTCGGCGCGCAGGATTCAGGGTCGGAATTCTCCGGGAAATACGGATTCGCAACAACCTGGATGTACTGGCCGAGCACACACATGGTCCAGCCCAAGGAGAACGCCCTGCAATGTGACGCCTGCCACAGCGACAATGGCCGCCTGGACTGGAAAGTCCTCGGTTATCCTGGCGATCCCATCAAATGGGGTGGAAGATAGGAAGATATGACGGAACACGCCATCGGTGAAACCTGGGTGTATTCCGTAAGGAAACCACTATGATCAAACGAAATGCTTTCATCACGATCGGCATTCTGACCCTTGTCCTTGCATTTGGTTTCAACTCTGCTTATGCAAAGGAAGCGTACACGTCCGCAAAACCGGCGGCTTCGCCCATCCATCCCACCTATGCCATGCTCGATGTGCGGGGGTTGAACGTACTCGAAAGTGGGCAGCCTGTTTCCACGATGAAAACCTGCGGCGAATGTCATGACACCCAGTTCATCGTCACCCACTCCTACCACGCCGACCTGGGCTTGAGCAGTTACAAAGCCAGCGCAGAGACGTGGAACGCTTCAGACGGCCTGTTCGGGGAGTTCGATCCGTTCGCTTATCGCTATCTCTCATCCACAGATGATGAACGCATCGACCTGACCACTCCCGATTGGTTGAAAACCTACGGCTGGCGCGTTCCAGGGGGTGGACCAGCGGTCAATAGTCGCAGTGGCCAGCCGCTCGTCAGCCTGAGCCCGAACGCGAATGACCCCGAAGCCAGCACTTACGACCGGGAGACGGGCTCCTTCAAAGCCTGGGATTGGTCCCAATCCGGCGTCATCGAAATGAACTGCTTTCTCTGCCATATGGCCGCGCCGAACAATGAAATGCGCATCAGCGCGATCGAGCGCGGCGACTTCGGCTGGGCCAACACTGCTACGCTGGTTGGCACAGGCATTGTCGAGCGTTCCAACCTTGGCGAGCAAGGGCTGATCTGGAATGCCGCAGCCTTCGACGAGAAAGGCGAACTGAAAGTGGAGTTCGTCCAATTGCGGGACCCGACCAACGAGAATTGTGCAGCCTGCCATGGCGAGATCCACGAAGACCCGATCGCGCCGCTCACGCTGGATGCCTGCAATCCGGCCCAGACCCAGACCGCCACCACCGGACAGGTGATCGCTTCGCAAAAAGTGTCCGAGTCCGGGTTGAATTTGAACAACAAGGCCAGCCTGAACCGCGCCTGGGATATTCACGCCGAGCGCGCACTAAAATGCACCGACTGCCACTATTCCCTTAATAACCCCGCGCACGCGCTGGATGAAAAGGCCGCCAACCCCGATCATTTGATCTACGACCCCCGCAAACTGGAAATCGGCGAATACCTGCAAATGCCCGATCACAACTTTGCGCGCGGCGTGAGCGCCCAATTCAGGATTGCGCCGGAGCTCAAGAGCACGATGCGCCGGTGTGAGTCATGCCACGATACGAACAAGTCGCACGCCAACTGGCTGCCCTACAATGACCGCCATATGCAGGTCGTCGCCTGCGAGACCTGCCATGTTCCGAAGATGTACGCGCCTGCCTACTCCACCGTGGACTGGACTGTGATCCAGCCTGACGGTGCTGCGCGCACCGAATGCCGGGGGGTCGAGGGAACGAACACCATCACCGACCTGGTGACCGGTTATCAGCCCGTGCTGATGCAACGCACCGATATCGAGGACGGCAAAAAATTGCTCGCCCCCTACAACATGGTCACATCCTTCTTTTGGATTTACGAAGACGCCAATGGCAATTTGCGCCCGGTTCGCAAAGCAGACCTGGAGGTTGCCTACCTCGCAGACGGTGGCTACGCGCCCGATGTGCTGGCTGCCTTCGATGCAAATGGGAATGGGCAACTCTCCGATAGCGAGCTCGTGCTGGATAGCGAGGCCAAACAGGAACTGATTGCAGGCAAGCTGGAAGGGTTGGGCTTGAAGAACGTCCGCATCTATGGCCAGGTGCAGCCCTACTCGATCAACCATAACGTCGTGGACAGTTCCTTTGCTACGCGTGACTGCACCACCTGCCACCACACCGACTCGCGCGTCACTGCCCCGATCCTGCTTGCGGATTCCACACCCGTCGGTGTGACACCTGAATTCGTAGCGGGCGTTAATGTGACCGCGACGGGAACCCTTTTTAGCGAGAAGGGTGCGCTCTATTACAACCCTGTCAATGAAAAGGACAAAACCTATATTTTCGGTCACAACCGGGTTGCCTGGATCGATTGGTTTGGCGCATTTCTCTTCATCGGCACCCTGGCCGGCGTAAGCGGGCATGGTACCGTACGCTACATCCTGGCGCGCAGACGCGGCAAGCGTAATGTCGAAACAAAGCCTACTTACATGTACGAAGTCTACGAACGCTTCTGGCACTGGCTCCAGACGGTCGCCATCGTCATCTTGCTGCTGACAGGACTCATCATCCACCGCCCCGACATGTTCGGCGCCTTCTCCTTCCGCCACGTGGTAACCATCCATAATGTGCTGGCCGCCCTGCTCGCCATCAATGCCCTGGTCTCGATTCTCTGGCACCTCATCAGCGGCGAGATCCAGCAATACATCCCGCACCCTTACGGCTTCATCGACCAGATGATCGCACAGGCCAAGTACTATATCCAGGGCATCTTCAAGCAAGAACCACATCCATTCCACAAGACCAAGCAGCGCAAATTCAACCCCCTGCAAATGATTACATATATCGGTTTACTCGGCGTGTTGCTTCCCCTGCAGGGGCTTACCGGCATGATGATGTGGCTGGTCCAGAAAATCCCCGCCATCCAGAGCTGGTTCGGCGGCTTGCCCTTCCTTGCCCCACTACACACCCTGAGCGCCTGGTTGTTCGCGGCCTTTATCGTCGCCCACGTCTACCTGACGACTACCGCCGGAGTCAAACCGCTTGACGCCATCCAGGCGATGGTGACAGGTTGGGAAGATATGGAAGTACAAGAGGCTCATTGATTGGATTTTAATGATTGCCTATCGGAGAAAAACAATGACAACTGCAACTCCAACCAAAAAAGGATTATTCAACCGCGCGCCTAAGCCATATGTCCATCCCTACTTTGGCGGCATGGTGCTGGGCATTGTGCTGTTCCTGGCGCTCTTCCTGACCGGCAACGGCTTGGGATCCTCCGGAGCCACCAGCCGCCTGGTAACACTTGTCGAAGACCAAGTTGTGCCAGAGCACGTGGATCGTACCCCTTACCTGCTCAAACTCGCAGGGGGAGATAAAAACCCGCTGGACGATTGGATCGTCCCTGTTTTCTTCGGCGCGCTGCTTGGCGGGTTCACGTCCGGGATGATCTTCGGACGCGTCAAGCTCGAAACCACCAAGGGACCGCGCATTTCGGACCGTACGCGCTGGATGTTCGCCTTTTTGGGCGGCATGCTCTTCCTGTACGGCGCGCGTATGGCGCGCGGCTGCACCTCCGGGCAGGCACTGACCGGCGGAACGACGCTGGCAGCCGGCTCGTGGGCGATCATGTTCGCCATATTTGGCGGCGCGTATGCGCTGGCGTACTTCGTCCGCAAGTTATGGCGCTAGGAGGCTGAGATGCAATTCCCACTTCAGGCTTTTATCGCGGTCAGTGCAGAAAACCCGTGGACGTACGTCGTTTTCGGCTTGATCGGCTTTGCCTTCGGATTCACCCTCGAAATGTCAGGTTTCGGCGACTCGCGCAAACTGGCGGCCCAGTTCTATTTCACTGAATTGACCGTGCTCAAGGTCATGTTCACCGCCATCGTCACCGCCATGGTCTTGTTGTTTGGCGCGGTCGGCCTCGGCCTGCTGAATTTCAACCTGGTATGGGTCAACGAAACGTACCTGGCTTCCGGTATCCTGGGCGGGTTGATCATGGGTGTTGGTTTCATTATCGGTGGGTTCTGCCCCACCACCTCGCTGGCCTCTGCCTCCACCGGTAAGATCGACGGTATGTTTTTCATGCTGGGCGGGTTCTTCGGTGCGTTCCTGTTCGGCGAGACCCAGAAATATTTCGATAACTGGTATAACCACGCCGGTTACTACGGCCGGCTCACGCTGGACCAGGTCTTCAACTTGCCGGTTGGGGTGATCGTTTTGATGGTTGTGTTCATGGCGCTGTTCATGTTCTGGGGCGCGGAACAACTGGAACGCATCGTCGGCAAGAAGGATATGAGTAAAGAACCGAAGATCCGCCTCGCCGGCGCAGGCTTGTTGGCTGTCGGGGCTATCGCTGTTATGCTCATCGGGACGCCTTCCACCGAAACCAAATATAGCCGCCTGACCTTTCAGCGCGAGGTGGACGGGCAAAAGCTTCAATACTCTGCCGATGAAATGCTGGCCTACCGCCAAGCGCAAATTCACCCCGGCGAATTGCTTGCCACCATGGCCGATAACCGCCTGATCGCGTCGATCATCGACGTGCGTCCCGAAGCGGACTACAATCTGTTCCATATCATCAACTCAGTCAACATCCCCGCAGCAGAAATCAAGGCCACCATTCCCTCCCTGCTGGCCGACCAGACACCGAACAAAGTACATGTGGTGGTCAGCAATGATGAGACGACTGCGACGCAGGTCTGGAAAATGCTAGTGGCTGAAGCCGTGCCAAATGTGTATATCCTGGAAGGCGGCATCAATCACTGGATCGCCGTCTTCGGGCAGGATGAAGACGGCATTCGCCCGCTGGCCACTGACGCGGAAGAGGTGTTGCGCTACACTTTTCCTGCCGCGCTAGGCAACCGCTACGAATGCGCCAACCCCAGCCCGCTGCGCGAATGGGAACTGGAGTTCGAACCCAAGATCCAGTTACAGCTCAAACGCGATAAAAGCGGCGGCGGTTGCGGATAAACCCCTTGAAGTTATACCCAGGGCGGTCACAAATTGCGCTTTTTAAAAGGTCGGAGAGTGCAATTTGTGACCGTGGGTATTATAGAACTAAACAATAGACCCTGAGGGAGTATATACCTCAGGGTCTTCTTTTACAGACGATAATTGCATGCGGTTATATGAAACCATCGTAATATACTGCTTGAAAAGTCAACTGATCCCTTTCAGTAAAACCCAAGCCGCGGCGGAACCATTCATCGATCGCGCCAAATTCCTCTTTGATCTGTTCAAGGGCGGCATTTAAAAAATCTGCACGCGCATCAAAAAGCGGAATATACAATCTCTTCCAGGGTACACCAAAGTAACCCAACTTGCTCAGCTGTCGAAACACATCCTCTGTATAAGCTCTTAGATTGCCATTTGTTTTGAGATAGTCATCCATCACGGTTTCAACGGATACACCCAACACCATTTGGATCAGGCTGGTGACAACGCCTGTGCGGTCCTTACCCGCCGAGCAATGGATGAGAATAGGCAAGTTCTCAGGGTTGGAGATGTGCCGGAACAGGGCCTTAAGCTGCGGAAGATAGTTGGTAGCATATTCACGGTAAGCCTGATAAGACTCGGCTACGTAATCCATTCTGCGCTCGCTGCCAAACATCAAAGAAAGCAAGCGACTCAGCGAACGGGCATGGTAGTCTATGATTGGGCGCATGGGGACATTGAAGAACGTGAACGGTTTTGCCGTTGGAATACGGTCCGGTTCCCGCTTGCGTTCACTCTCTGAGCGCAAATCGCAAATGGTTTTGATCCCTAAAGAAGTAACATGCTCAAGGTCTGCATCGGTGGCTTTAGAAAGATCGCCACTGCGGTAGAGCAATCCCTTTTTAAGACGTGTCCCATTCTGCGTTCTATATCCACCAAAATCACGGAAATTATTGATTGCTTGCATGTAAAATGTTTGCTGCCTTTTTCAAAAATTCTGAGTACAATGTTTGCATCGAATCCCAACAATATCAAACAGTTCTTCTGTTGTCAATTTCATCGTAAGAGAGCCCACCCATGTCCATCCTTGACCACGCCCCCACCTTTACGAATGAAGAAGCCGCTCAGCTTGCAAAGCAATTCTACAACCTGGATTGTTCGGCAACCCCCCTCCCCAGTGAACGAGACCAGAATTTCCTCCTGCAAACGGACGAAGGCGAACGCTTTGTTCTGAAGATCGCGAACGGACTGGAAAAACGTTCTATGCTCGAAGCCCAAAACGAGGCAATGGGGCACGTAGCAAAAAACGTCCCTTTTTGTCCACACCTCATTCCAACCACAAACCGCGAAGAAATCGCGATTGTACGATCGCCAAATGGTGTAGAACACTTCGTCCGCCTGGTGACTTATTTGCCCGGCACGCCGCTGGGAAATGTCAAGCGGCACTCGGATGAACTGTTATATGATTTGGGCTACAAGATCGGGCTACTCACCAACGCCCTGCTGGGCTTCGATCACCCCGCCCTGCACCGCGATTTCCACTGGGACCTGGCAAACGGATTGAAAATCATTCGCAAAAACGAAGGCCTGCTGCGCGACCCTGAACTGCACCAACACATCCTGGCATTGCGGTCGTGCTTCGAACGATATACCGCACCCCTGCTGTCCACCCTGAACCAGAGCATCATCTACAACGACGCCAACGACTACAACCTGCTGGTTGGCGGCAACGTTGATTTATATACACGCAATCAAAACATCGTCGGTCTGATCGACTTCGGCGATATGGTGTATTCCTACACCATCGGCGATCTTGCGGTTGCGATTGCCTATGCCATGCTCGGCAAACCCGATCCGCTCGCCACCGCCGCCCAGATGGTCAAGGGCTACCATGCCGCTCGCCCGCTCGAGGGGCATGAACTGGCCGTGCTTTTTGGCCTGGCCTGCTTGCGCCTGTGCATGAGCGCCTGCATCGCCGCCGAGCAGCAGGCCAGCCAGCCGGGTAACGCCTATCTCGGCATCAGCCAGGCCGATGTCAAAACCACGCTGCCCAGGCTAGCTGACATACATCCACGCTTTGCGGAAGGCGTTTTCCGGGAGACCTGCGGACTGCCGCCCTTCCCCGCCAGTGAAGCCCTCGTCGACTGGTTGACTTTCCATGCAGACGAGTTCGCCTCGCCCCTGGACTTCGACCTGCGTGCTGGTCCCATCACGATTCTCGACCTGAGCGTTTCCAGTCCACTGCTCAGCAGTGACCCAGAGCAAAACACCGAACCCCGCCTGACGCCACGCATCGACTCCACCATCGCAGAATCAGGCGCAAAGGTCGGGGTAGGACGTTACGACGAAGCACGCTATTTTTATACCACCCCGGCCTTCGCCACCGGAGACAAAATCACTGCCGAATACCGCACAATCCACCTGGGTATCGACCTATTCGCCCCGCCTGGTACAGCCGTCTACGCGCCGCTGGAAGGGACAGTGCATGCCATTGCGGACAACAACGCCCCGCAGGATTACGGTCCGGTCATCATTTTGGAGCATAAAAGTCCGGAGCATCCCACCTTTTACACCCTCTACGGTCACCTGGGACACGAGTCCTTGAACGGAATCAGCCTCGGGCAAAGGATCACAAAAGGGGAGCGGCTGGCAACCATTGGGTCGTCCGATGCGAATGGCGGTTGGACTCCGCACTTACATTTCCAGGTCATCACAGATTTGATGGAGATGGACACCGATTTCCCCGGCGTCGCCCGTCCCAGCCAGAGAAGGGTCTGGTTGAGCCTGTGTCCCGATCCGAATCTGATCCTGGGTATTCCGCCGGGACGCTTCCCACCACGCGCACCAGAGATCGCCGAGACCCTGGCCACCCGCCGTCAGCGCCTGGGTCGCAACCTGAGCATCTCGTACCGCAAACCGCTCAAGATCGTGCGCGGCTGGAAGCAATACCTGTTCGATGACGAAGGCCGCAAATACCTGGACGCGTACAACAACGTGGCGCACGTGGGACACTGCCATCCGCGTGTAGTGGCGGCAGCGCAACGACAGATCGGGGTGCTCAATACCAACACGCGCTACCTGCACGATACCATCAACCGTTACGCTGAAAAGCTGACCTCTCTGCTGCCAGAGCCGTTGCGGGTGTGCTACTTTGTCAACTCGGGCAGCGAGGCCAACGAGCTGGCCCTGCGCCTGGCGCGGACTTATACCGGCCAGCGTGACATGATCGTGCTGGACGTGGCTTACCATGGCAACACCAACACACTGATCGACATCAGCCCCTACAAGCACAACGGCCCGGGCGGGAGAGGCACGCCCGACTGGGTGCACATCGCGCCCATCCCAGATGATTACCGTGGCGCGTATAAACGCGACGACCCGCAGGCGGGCGAAAAGTACGCCCGGCACGTGTTGGAGATCACCGAGAAGCTACAAGCCCAGGGGCGCGGGCTGGCGGGCTTCATCGCCGAGTCGCTGCCCAGCGTGGGCGGGCAGCTCGTCCTGCCGCCCGGCTACCTGGCGGATGTATATCGCTATATACGCGCAGCGGGCGGCCTGTGCATCGTCGATGATGTGCAGACCGGCTTCGGGCGCGTGGGCACGCACTTTTGGGGCTTCGAGATGCAGGGCGTGGTGCCGGATATCGTGGTGCTGGGCAAACCGATTGGCAACGGGCACCCGCTGGGCGCGGTCATCACCACCCCGGAAATTGCGGACGTTTTCCACAACGGCATGGAATACTTCACCACCTTCGGCGGCAACCCGGTCTCCTGCGCGGTGGGGTTGGAAGTGTTGAACGTGGTGCTGGAGGAGAACTTGCAGGAACACGCCTGGCGCGTGAGCGAGCGCATGCTGGCTGGGCTGCGACCGTTCATCGAGCGCTATCCTCTGGTCGGGGATGTGCGCGGCTCCGGGCTGTTCCTGGGCGTGGAGCTGGTGCGCGACCGCAAAACACTCGAACCCGCCACCGAAGAAGCCGCATACGTGATGAACCGCATGCGCGAGCATGGCATCCTGATCGGCACGGACGGGCCTTATCATAGCGTGCTCAAGATCCGCCCGCCGATGCCGTTCGATGAGGAGAATGCAGATTTGTTGGTGGAGGTGATGGAGGAAGTATTGAAAGATGAAATTTAGATATAGTTACCGCTCTCGCCTAGAGACCATATTTGAGAGATTCTAAAACATCAGCAGTAAATGGATTGTTGCCTTTTTCCAACTCTGAAATCCATTGTTGTCTCTCTTCAATAAGTTCGTTTTGATTTGAATGTTCAATAAAAAATGTAAAGTCTTGAATAGCACCATCAAAATCACCGACAAGCGCCCGGGCTAACCCGCGGCTATCACGAAAATACCATGAACTTGGAAAAAGCTGTACGGCTTGTTCACAAAATTGTAAAACAGTTTCCGCATACCCATCTACGCTTCCATCCCAACAAATTTGATTGAGTAATTCAGCATTATCAATATTAATTTCCAGATTTCTTGCTTGCTCAAGTGAATTAAATACACGCTCCCAATTTTCATAATTGACATCGTTTAAGATACTCTCTTCAATGACGTCTCTAACGATACTTAGAGACAATGTTTTTTTATCTCTAATCGCTAGGTCAGATTGCATTTCATACTTAACTCTAGCAAAGGCTGTTTGCACGTAATTTTGATCGTCGGCATTTAATAAGAGCGCATCTTCTGCAACTTGTTTATAAAATGTTAAATCACGCGACCATTGTGGGCAAGTGATTCGATAATCTTCACCTGGAAAATATCGATTCCACTCAGCGATGGTAAAGTTGCGCCCAACACGTTGGCAGGTTATATTCAACCATCCTTGTGGATCTACATTCCAAAGAATAATATCCCCATCGTCACCGCCAGAGGCAAGTATCTTTCCATCTGGGCTGAACGCCACGCTGTTTACCCAATCAGTGTGCCCCTTCAGTGGTGTTCCAATGGGCTGTCCGCTCTCTACATCCCATAAAATAACGGCACCGTCCCCATCGGCAGATGCAAGCACATCCCCATCTGGATTGAACACCACGCTGTTTACCGAACTAAACGACCACATATCAGCACGCGATGTAGGTCCTGTCAGAGGGGGAGCGACGGGTTGCCCACTCTCCACATTCCACAGGTAAATAGTGCCATCCCCGCTGGCAGATGCAAGCATCCCCCCATCTGGGCTGAAAACCAAGCTAGAAATTCCAAAGCTGGTCCAAAAATCTATATGTTCGTTCAAGGATTCACCAATTGGTTCTTTGTTCTCCACATCCAAAAGAATGATTTCACCATACTCACTACCAGAGGCGAGTATTTTGCCGTCTGGGCTGAATGCTACGCTGGTTACCCCGTTATTAAGATTTGTATCATATCTCCTCAAGGGTTCCGCATTGGATTCTCCACTCTCCACATCCAACAGAAACAAGGATTCGTAGTCACCAGATCCCCATCCACAGCCATAGGCGAGCAGCTTCCCATTCGGGCTGAAAGCTATACTATGTACCGGATCAGATCCCGTCAGGGGTTCCCGAATAGGTTGCCGACTTTCTACATTCCACAAGATGATACTTCCATCAACACCCCCAGAGGCAAGCAGATTCCCATCCGGGCTGAATGCCACACTGCTTACCCCATCAGTGTGCCTCTTAAGTGGTGTTCCAATGGGCCGTCCACTCTTCACATTCCACAAGATAATACTTCCGTCAGCGCCCCCAGAGGCAAGCATCTCTCCATCTGGGCTGAATGCCACGCTTCGTACCTGATCAGTATTTTCCTGCAGGGTTTTCTCAATAGGTTGTCCTCTTTCTACATCCCACAATATAACGGCGGCAACTTCACGGGAATAGTCTGTACTGCCAGATGCAAGCAACTTTCCATCTGGGCTGAACGCCATTGTAGATATTGAACCAGCGCCTCCATTTAGGGGTTCCCCGATAGGCTGTCCGCTCTCCACATCCCACAGCATGATCTCGCCATTCTCACTGCCAGAGGCGATCACATTCCCAACCGGGCTAAATACTATGTCAAATATCGAACCGGTGTCTCCATTTAGGGGCTCCCCGATAGGCTGTCCGCTCTCCACATCCCACAACATGATCTCGCCATCCTCATTACCAAAGGCAAGCAGCTTTCCGTCCGGGCTGAATGCCATATAAGAGACCAAAGCAGAATCTTTTCTCAAGGGTTCCCCGATGAGCCGTCCGCTCTCCACATCCCACAGCATGATCTCGCCTTTCTCACTGCTAGAGGCAAGCACGTTCCCATCCGGGCTAAAAACTATGTCAGAAATCGAACCAGAACTTCTTAAAAGTTCCCTGAAGAGTTGTCCGCCCTTCACATCCCACAGTATGATCCCGCCATCCTCATTGCCAGAGGCAAGCAGCTTTCCGTCCGGGCTGAATGCCATGTAAGAGATCGAACCAGAATTTTTCCTCAAGGGTTCCCCGATGAGCTGTCCGCTCTCCACATCCCAAAGCATGATCTCGCCATTCTTACTGCCAGAGGCAAGCATATTCCCAACCGGGCTAAATGCTATGTCAGAAAACGAACTAGCATCTCCGTTCAGGGGTTCGCTTATAATTTGTCTAATCTCAGTATCCCACAGTATGATCTTGCCGTCCTCGTCAATATAGGCGTGCATATTCTCATCCAGGCCGTATGTTTCACTATAAGCTGGATCAGTATCTACATGTAGAGGGTCTCCGATAAGTTGTCCGCTCTCAATATCCCAAAGTATGATAGTGTTTCCATAATTGTATGCTTCCCCCAAATCCGCGGCGAGCATCTTTCCATCTGAGCTGAAATCTACACTAAAAACTAGGCCAGAAAAATACTGGCCAGTGTACTCAACAAGATATTGATGTAAGCGTGGGTTGGCTTCAATATTTTCTAATAGAACACGACGCGATTGATAAGTGTCAAAGGACCGATAGGCTTCCGCCCCAAGCAATAAGGAGGGTAGAAATTCTTCATCTCGATACGATATAGCCTGTGCAGCCAGCTCTCCAGCGCGAGAGATTTTCGCTTGTTCTTCCGCCCGATCACGCTCAGCCTGGGCTGTTGCACGTGCCAATTTCTCATTTACCAAAGCAATTGCCCTGGCATTCCCTTCTGCAACAGCAGTAGCTTCAGCTGCAATGGCTGTGGCTTCAGAATCAAGGGCGCTGTTTCTCTGCCTCCAGGCAAACACAGCCAGGATCGCCATCGCTATTACACCAAATCCTAACCCAATTGTAATTTGCCTGCGCTGGCGGTTCACCGCCTGCCTGCTCCGCAGGATATATTCGCGTTGCAGATCCACTGGTTGGGGTTCCAGCCCGGCTTTCAGTCCCAGCATGCTTTCGGCGCTTTCCAGTTCTCTGCCGCGAAGGAGCAGACTCTTTTCATGGTCACTTCTCTGCCACTTAAGCGCTTTGACCAGCAACTCAGTATGGAATTGAAGCCATTCGTAATCAGTGTGGATGGTGTCGCGGGTTTCATCAATGGCTTGATTGAAATCGTCCTGCCCTTCGCGACAGAAGATCCAGTTGCGTTTTGAGATCTCAGGGTGTGTTTTTTGCGAGGGAATATCACGAATAATAATTGGCAAGATGCGTTTGCCATTTTGCACGGCATGATCGATCTCTTGATTACAAACTTCTGATTTTATGGAATCTGGACTGACAAGAAACAAAAAGGCATCTGCCTGCTCAATGCCGTTTTGGATTCGCTCCATCCAATCTTCACCTTTAGGGATGTCCTCCCAATCGATCCAGGTATCCAGCTTGTTTTCCGCCAACGCCCGGACGACCTTTCTGGCGAAGCTGATGTCTTTGCGCGAGTAGGAGATAAAGATGTGAGACATGAGAACTTTGTCTGGCAAAAGCAAATATGACAATACCCATAACTCTAAACAATCAGATTTCCTTTTGCATCCAGTTTAGAGGAAAAGCGGGAAAAGTTCAAGAGGGATTCTCTGTAGTGATTTATCAGATACGTCCATTCCAAAATGAATCTAAATTCCCCACGAGCGTCATATCTCTTTGTGCAGTTTGTCACTTGTGCAAGGGGGTATTTTCAATTATTCTTACGTTGGAATACGAAGCGAGATGAATAAGCACACGCCGAACTTCAGCAAGCACATCGCCCTGCCCCAGGATCACGGCTCGTGGGTGTTCATCTTGAGCCCGTTGCTGATCGGCCTGTTTGCAGGCGAACGCTTCGTCCCCGCCTCCATCAACTTGATTGTCGCGGCCATGGGCGCGTTCCTGTTGCGCCAACCGGTCAGCATGGCGGTCAAAGCCTATGCCGGGCGCCGCTCCCGGGCGGACCTGCCTGCTGCCCGTTTTTGGATGCTGGTTTATGGCATCATCATCCTGCTGGCGCTGGCAGGACTGATCGCCGAAGGATTCATCTACATTCTCTATCTGGCCATCCCGGGCATTCCGGTCTTCGCCTGGCATCTCTGGCTGGTCAGCAAACGCACCGAACGACGGCAGGCGGGCGTGGAAATCCTGGCGACTGGCGCGCTTGCCCTGGCAGCCCCGGCAGCCTACTGGATTGGGCACGGTGGCTATGACCTGCCCGGCTGGGCGCTGTGGCTGTTGACCTGGCTGCAGTCGGCGGCGTCCATCGTCTATGCATATCTCCGGCTGGAGCAACGGACATGGCCTGTGAAAGGGGAGCAAGCCGAGGGCGTAAAAAGAAGCGAGCTTTGGCGCATGGGCAAACGCGCCTTGCAATACACATCCTTCAACCTGGCGTTGACTCTCGCCCTGGGGTGGTCTACCTTGCTGCCGCGCTGGCTCTTCATCCCTTACTTGCTGCAATGGCTGGAAACCTTGTGGGGCATCACCCATCCCGCCGTAGGCTGGAAACCGACCGCCATCGGCATCCGCCAGTTGATCGTGAGCAGTTTGTTCACGGTTCTGTTTATCATATGTTGGAGGTAACTACTCAGCCTGCCTTTAGAATTGCGGCAACAACGGTGTGCATGGGGGGCGTACGCCCCCCCATGCACACCGTTGTTGTCCTACTTTTTTGCATAGGTCTGAGTAGATACTGTTGGAGGTTGTAATGGGCGAAATGAAATGGGAAAAGCTGACTGACATCTACGGACGCATAGAAGCCGATGTGCTCAAGAGCTACCTGGAAGCCGAGGGCGTGCCGGTCGAATTGTTCCAGGAGGCGGTCGGGCACCACGCCTTCCCGACCACGATCGACGGCCTGGGGCGTGTACAGATATTCGTCCCAAAGGAAAGGATCGAGGAAGCGCGCAAGTTATTCGAACGCTATCAAAATCCCTCACCAGACACATATACCGAAGAGGAGGTCGACTTGAAAGACACAGTCATCCAGGTCACCAACAACGGCATGGGAAAGGGTGATCCAGCCCTGCAACACAAGCTGATCGCCAAATACCTGGAGCTGATCCAGATGAATGAAAGTTTGCCCAATACCATCACTTTCTATGCGGACGGCGTGAAACTCGTTGTGGAAGGTTCGCCCGTTTTGGATCAATTGCGCGCGCTGGAAAGCAAAGGCGTCCGCTTGATCATCTGCAGCACATGTCTCGAACATTATGGTTTGACCGACAAGGTGCAGGTCGGCATCGTCGGCGGGATGACAGACATCATCGAAGCGCAAGTCAAAGCTGAAAAGGTGATCACCCTATAGTGGATCGATTCGCTTCATCCATGGCCCGTCGTCTGCTCCCGCTTTTCCTCATCTTCCTTGCCCTGGGGTTGCTGCTGTTTGCCGCCTCGGCTGCCGCGGCCTCCCCCACCCCACAAGGGACCGCCACACCGCTGGCCACCCCAACCTTCGATACTGCCCGCCTCGCCAAACCACAAACCTCCGACCCGCCTACCCAACTGGACGAGGGTGCGCTCTATTACTGGGGGGTGTGTATGGCCTGTCACGGCGACGTCGGCCAGGGGCTGACCGATGCCTGGCGCGATGCCTACGGCGAACAGGACCGTGATTGCTGGCAAGCCGGCTGCCACGGCTTCGACCACCCGCCGGAGGGTTTCCTGATCCCGCTCGACAACCTGGCACCGCCCATCGCCGGACCGGGTAAGCTGGTGCGCTTCTCCAATGCACGTGAACTGAACGACTACATCCTCGAAACCATGCCCTGGTGGAAACCCGGCTCGATGACGCCCGATACTGCCTGGGCGGTAACTTCTTACCTGAAAAAATTACACAAAACCGAAGCCGTTGGGATCAAACTGGGGCCCGCTAACGCTTCGGCCATTCCTGTTCATCGCAAAGTGGTTTCTCCAGGCAGCGAGGTCCCCGGCGTGCTGATCCTGGCTGGAGTACTGGCGCTGGCCGCCATCGGAATAGGACAGCAAGCGCACGCCAGGCAAGTGAATGTTGATCGTGCTCTCCCCAAACCAAATTTCGTGCACCACCTGCATCCGCCGAGCATCCCGGCGCTGCAGGCGCGCTTTCGCTATACCCTGGGCGCAGGCGGATTGGCGGTCTACCTCTCGCTGGTGCTGCTGGTGACAGGTTTGCTCGAGATGTACTTCTACATCCCCTCGCCGGAGCACGCCGCTATCTCGGTCGAGACCATCACCACGCTGGTACCCTTCGGCAACCTGATTCGCAACCTGCATTTCTGGTCGGCGCAGGCGCTGGTCGTCGTCATGACCGTCCACCTGCTGCGGGTAGTGCTGACCGGCGCGTACGCCCCGCCGCGCCGTTTCAACTACCTGATCGGGCTGGGGCTGCTGGTCTTCATCCTGCTGTTAGACTTCACAGGCTACATCCTGCGCTGGGACGAGGGCATCCGCTGGGCACTGGTGGTAGGCGCCAATTTATTGAAGACCATCCCATGGATCGGCGAACGCGTCTACCAGTTCGTCGTCGGCGGCAGCGAACCGGGCGCCGCGGCTCTCACCCGCTTCTACGCCTGGCATATCTTTGGGCTGACGCTCGGCGCGGCCATCCTGGTCGGTTGGCATGCCTTCCGCGTGCGGCGCGACGGCGGCATTGCCGTAGCGCCTCCTGCACAGCGCACAGACGCGACCCGCATCACGCGCTTCGAACTGCTGCGGCGCGAAGTGCTGGCCATGGTCATCGCCGGGATCGTATTGCTGCTGGTCTCGCTGCTCATTCCCGCCCCCATCGACCAGCCGATCACCGCCGCCAGCGTCGATACATCCGATTCGCGTGCGCCCTGGTTCTTCCTGTGGGTACAGCAATTGCTCAAGTATGGCGACCCGTTCCTGTTGGGTGTGTTGACGCCTATCCTGGTCGTGATCCTGTTAGGTGTATTGCCATACTTGCTGCCCAACGCCAGGAGGGAAGACTTGGGACGCTGGTTTCCGCGCGGGAACTGGATCGCGCAGGTCCTGGCGGTGATAATCGTTCTGGCCATCCTGGTTTTGACGGTGATGGGAGCGCTGAAATGACAGAACCAACCCGCCGCGATTTCCTGAAGATTGTTACCAATACCTTCTTTGGCCTGAGCGGGCTGCTCGGCCTGGGCGGCTTGGTTCGCTTCTTAAGCTACCAGCCTGATCCGGGCCCACCGACCGAGTTCGACCTGGGCAGTATTTATGATTTCCCAATTGGTTCGCGCACCCTCAGGCTCGACGTCCCGGCGGTGATCTACAACAACGGGGGCAAGTACTCTGCTTACAGCCTGACCTGCACCCACCTGGGCTGCACAGTGGAGGAAGACGGCGAAGGGTTTGCCTGTCCCTGCCATGGTTCACAGTTCAGCAAGGATGGCCTGGTCTTGCAGGGACCCGCCCAGAAACCGTTGCGCGCGTTGCGTGTGGAAGTAACCGAGGAGAAAACGCTGAAGGTATATACGAAGTGAGGGGACGGGATATATAATGCCCACGGTCACAAATTGCACTCTCCAACCTTTGAAAAAGCGCAGTTTGTGACCGCCCTGGGTATAATCAATTCGGAAATGTCATTGCGAGGAGAGCTTGAGCGGAGCGCAACGACATCGTACCCGATAGGGCGAGTCGAAGGGCTAACGAAGCAATCTCCAATACATGAGAGACTGCCGCGTCAGGCTCCGCCTTCCTCGCAGTGACACTGAATACGGAGGAGAAAAGCATGGATTTCGATCTCAACGAGGAACAACGCATGTGGCGCAAGGCCGTGCACGACTTTGTGGAAGCGGAGGTGCGCCCGTTCGCCCGCGAAGCGGACGAGACCGGTGAATTCAACTGGAAAGCCGTGCGCAAAATGGGTCCGCTGGGCCTGCTGGGGTTGAACATCCCCGAGGAATACGGCGGGCCGGGAATCGACGCCGTCAGCGCGGCCATTGCCATCGAGGAACTGGGCTGGGGCTGCGGCAGCATGGCGCTGGCCATCGCCGCCCACAATGGGTTGGGCAGCACGCCCATTGTCCTGTATGGCAGCGAGGTGCAGAAGAAGAAGTGGTTGCCGCTCATCTTGAGCGGTCAGGGCAAATTGGGCAGTCTGGCGCTGACCGAACCGGGCGCGGGCTCAGACCTGCAGGGTGGAGTCCGCACGAAAGCGGAAAAGGACGGGAAGGAGTGGGTCATCAACGGAGCAAAGATGTGGTGCACCAACGCCTCCATCGCCGAATACATCATCACGCTCGTGCGCACGGACCCGGCGGGCGGCTCCCATTCTTTGAGCATGATCCTGGTCCCGACCGATACGCCCGGACTGACCATCGGCCCAGCGGAGAAGAAGATGGGACTGCACGGCTCCCCCACCCACGCCGTGACCTACGAAAACGTGCGCGTGCCGCTGGAGGCGCTGCTGGGCGAGGAAGGCAGAGGGCTGCAACAGACCCTGGCCACCCTGGACGGCGGTCGCATCGGCATCGGCGCTATCTCGGTAGGACTGGCGCAGGCCGCCTTCGAACATGCCACCAACTACGCACGCGAGCGCCAGGCCTTCGGCCATCCCATTGCAGACCTGCAGGCCATTCAATGGATGCTGGCCGACATGGCGACCAATATCGAAGCCGCGCGCACGCTATTGTACAAGGCTGCCTGGCTTAAAGAGCAGGGGCGTCCTTATACCATGGAAGCCGCCATGGCCAAGATGTTCGCTACCGAAATGGCCGAGAAAGTCTGCCGGGATGCCATCCAGGTGCACGGCGGGTACGGTTACAGCCGCGAGTACCCGGTGGAACGCATGTACCGCGATGCGCGCCTGATGACCATCGGCGAGGGAACGAGCGAAATTCAAAGATTGGTCATTGCCCGCCAGGTGTTGAAGATGGAATTTTAGGCCGGGAAGAGAGTGCGTCGCACCACGCTGACAGGCTGAACCCGCCAAACGGAATTGGGAATCAATCCGAACCAGTCTTGTCGTAACAGGTGCAACCTCTTTGGAAGCGGAGGATTTCCAATGTGCAAACAACACACGGGGTCATTCAACCTTAAAATATTACCAATGTTCCAAAATAACTCTTGAATTTACTTTCATGATTGTTATACTAAACAAAGTGAAAGAGCATATGGTCAACCAAGAGGAACACGGAACATGGTATCGATGGAATCACTCTCGATCAAAACGGAACACAAATTTAGAAGTTTGATCACCAAGCGAGCCTATCATAAAGGCGAAATCATTTGCGAAATACCGGTAGAAAAAATCTACCACAAGGCAAATCGTTTCACAATCCAGATCGGACCTGAGCGGCATACAGATGTGGGGAAATTGGCCGCCCTCAATCATTCCTGCGATCCCAATGTGATCCTTGACACTGAAAGATTGCTCGTGTTTGCCCGCCGAGATATCGAGGTAGGCGATGAACTCTCTTTCTTCTACCCTTCCACGGAATGGGAAATGGACGCGCCGTTCATCTGCCTGTGCGGCGCAGCCAGCTGCATCCATGTCGTCGCGGGGGCGCGCTTCCTACCGCTGTCCACGCTGGAACACCACTATCTCAACAAGCACATCCGAGAGATGATGATCGACCTGCTGAATAACACGGAATTGCATCTGAAAAAGCTGGAAATGGCCGGGACCTGATTTTTGGGGACCTCGCCGTGAAATGACGCGCATCATCACATATTCCCTGCAAACGGGGGCGTTAAATTCGGACGAATATTATCGGGCGATTTCGGTCTTTGCGGATTCCTGGCTGGCCCGAACCAGACCGGAGGTATGCGACCTCGTGGCTGGGTTCCGCGCATACCGGCAAAGCCACGGCGAAGCGGATCGTTCCGATGCGGAATACCTCTTCGAACTTCTTGCCCTGGGGGTGCTCCTGCGCGAGCACGGCGGGGAGGCTGGTCGCACGCCGAGATGGGCTGAGCGGTTGTTGGGCAGGCTGTTGTCGATTCAAAACCGTCAACCGCGAATTGAGGGAGCGATCAAGTCGCTTTGAAGCGGTCTTGGCTGGGTTGCGGAACGGGCTCCGGGCAGGGAAAGAAGCGATGACACCATCGGCCTGATGATCGCTTGGCTGCAGGCAGACGATGAAACGGTCAAGGCGGAACGGTTTGAAGGATGGCGCGCATTTTTCGAATCCGGCGGCCATCTCTTCACACAGGACGCTGTCGCGCGCTGTCTCGAACTGGCCGATGAGTTTGCAAAGGTCAGCCTGGATGCACTCGGCAAATACACGGAACAGGTCGAACATTTCCTGGCAGTGGAAGCGCCCAAATATCGCCGCCGCTACGATGCACGCCTGCTTGCGCGCACGCGCCTGGAATACCACCTCGGCATGCTAGGCACCGAAATCCTCAACCGGGCCTTCCGCCAGCGCTTCCTTGCAACCCGGCGTAAAACCGTCATCGTCCCGCCTTGCATGTGCGCCCCCGCCGAGAAATGCAAGGCGGTCGAGACGCCCTTCGGAGCCAGGTGCCAGGCCTGCACGCCAACCTGCCGCGTCAACCAGATCACGAAGCTGGGCAAAAAATTCGGCTTCAGCGTGACCATGATCCCGGACGACGTGAAAATCTTCAGTGCAGGGAAAGAGGCCGAACGCATCGGCCTGGTCGGCGTCTCATGCGCGCTTACCAACTGGAACGGCGGCTGGGAGGCCGGTGACTCGGGAATTCCCGCGCAGGGACTGCTGCTCGATTACGTCGGGTGTCAGATCCATTGGGATAAGGACGGCATACCAACGGATACGAACTTGAAAAAGCTGCAGGAAATATTGGGGATTTGAATTTTGAGTGGCTGGGAAACGGATGTCAACAATAAAAAGGAGGCAAGCACCAATGGAATATGCAAAATTGATCGCAGAGCGTTACAGCGTGAGGGCCTATCGCCCCGACCCCGTGGAGGACGAGAAATTGCAGGCTGTGCTGGAGGCAGCGCGCCTGGCACCGACCGCCGCTAATCGCCAGCCATTCCAACTGATCGTGATGCACACCGCCGGGCGCGAAGAGGAGATTGGGAAGATCTACCGCCGCCCATGGTTTGTCCAGGCTCCGTTGGTCATCGCCGTGTGTGCGATCGCTTCACAGGCCTGGGTGCGGGAAAGCGACCGTTTCAACGCCCGTCTGATCGACGCGGCTATCGTGGCAGACCATCTCATCCTGGCTGCCGCCAATTTGGGATTGGGCACCTGCTGGGTGGCAGCCTTCAACGTGGAAGCGGCGCGCAGCGTCTTGCGCCTGCCCGAGGAAGCCGAGCCGGTGATCTTCACACCCCTGGGCTACCCGGCGGACCAACCCGGCCCGAAGAGCCGCAAACCGTTGGCCGATCTGGTGCGTTACGAACACTGGTAAGAGCTTGGTATGCAAGGCGAGGGACGCAGATGGCAGATGCTTTGATTGGAGAGATGTGGGGTGTGCACGCTGTGTTAGGCGCTTTGCCGATTTTACACGATACTCTGGTATCAAAAATTTCCTCATCTCATCAAAGACAATATCTTCCTGCTTGATAAAACAATAATGATGTCCTTGAGGAATTTCCACAATTTTGGCATTTGGCATAGTGAGTCGAAATTGCTCAATCAATTCTCGTTGAAGTGCTGGACGCGTTTTGTCGAAATATTCAAAGTCTAACGCTTTTTGTTCTTCCGTAATGTTCCTCAGCGGATTTTTTTCTCGAATAGTCTTGAATGCTGATGATGTTCGGCCGTAAGCGGCGTCCGGAAACACTAACTTTATAACCCGTTCTGGATATAGCGCGGCAAAATGACATAGTTCAACATTAGACATGGAATGTCCCACCAAAACTGCTTTATCGATACGAAGCAAATCCATGAAATATCGAACATCATCAGTAAGTGCGTCTACGTCATAGAGAGCAAGATTCTATTCGGGTGTAGATAAAGCCCGAAAATGCCGCAGAATCCCCACCGTCCACTGCACCCAAGAAGATGGCGAGCTATCATTTTATACGGGAGAACGTTGGTGACGTTCTGAGAATGCTTTGTTGGGCGGCAACTTCATCGCTTTGGTTTTGCCCATCAATAATAGATGCGCTCACCAGGTTTTAAGTCGCCAAACCAGCGTTCAAAGGTTGTGTTGTAGAAGCTCAGAATAGCCAAATTGCCTAATCTCCAGTCTGCGTCGAAAGCTTTTTGAGGACAACCGATCAGGCAGCGATAGCACCGAATGCAGTGGTCTCCTAAGCTCGGATAGGGTTGCAGGGTGATATTATGCATTGGACATTCGTAGACACACCACTGACACTGGTTGCATCGGGTTGGGTCAGGTTTGGGTTCTGGCAATACCAGGCGCAAAAAGCCATCTGTGCTGATGAGCGCCACGAGATCGTAGAATCCACCTCTTGGCTTGAAGGTATCAGGGCGGCTCTCGGTCATTGGACCGGTGCGGCCAGCCGATACATGCGCGATGACGGCTGCAGCAAAGCGCCGCGCTTGGTCAAAATCATCTGCGTTAGGGCGATTCGGCATCCGGCCCTGAAGACAAGGGGCAGGATGATGCAACTCCCCACGAGCGAGAAAACCGCCCATCACCTCAGCCCCCTTGTCTTGCAACAGGCGAGTCAAGTCGAAAAGCACTCGACCAGGTGCTCCGCCAGAGGTCGCAAAGACAAAGGCGCGCTTGCTCTCCAATGCTGGCAGGTTCTGTAGGAAGGCCTTGATGGGCGTAGGCGCTTGGCTAGAAAAACATGGCGTTCCTATGCCCAGTAGATCACCAGCGACCGCATCCTGAGGAGATGCTTTTTTCAGCGAGACGAGCCGTGTGGCATGCCCCGCGCCCCGAAATACTTCAGCCATCGTCTCAGCAATTCGACGCGTGTTACCTGTCTGAGAGAAGTAAATCAGCGTTATATCCATATGGCTCCCAATAGTGCGTTGCCGCACAACGGGGTGCGTTAGTGGCAACTGGGTGGGACGAGATCACACCACTTTGACGGAACCAATTTCAAGCCACGGAAACGGCTCGAAAACGCGGCGACTCCCACCCGTTGGGTGCGCGCTGTGTTGGCACGCTCTTGACATGGAAGACTCCCCCGCTATTTCAAGCGGTCATAGTCTGGAGGTTCCACCTTGGGTACCTTTGATATGGCTTTGAGAAATTTTGCCTTACTACCACGTTTTGCGCGCGCTTCTAAATACTCTTCGGCACCCAAGGCAGCAAGTTTTTCTGCCAGTGCCAAAGTGATCAGTTGATTGATGGAGATGTTTTCTCTCTCTGCGAACTCGCGCGCAGATTTATGCAAGGATTCGGGAAGTCGTAGACTGAGAATACTCATATTTCACCTACCATTTCTAAAAACGCTTTCGGCGTAATGGCTTTGATGCCGAACTTTTCAATTCCTTTGAAGTCGTTGACATTATATGTCAGGATGTAATTGCAGTTGGCTGTGACAGCCAATTCCAGCACCATGTCGTCGCTGGGATCTTTGAGTTGAGGTCGCCACAGGTAAAAGATATGCCAGTGATTTGAGTGTTTGACGACAAAATCAAGGATGTCGTCAATTTCTTGTTCGGTGAGAGAGATTTCGCCGATCATTCGTTTAGCAACTTCTTCATACTCGAGGACCAACGGAACGGACAGATTCAATTGATAAACATCTTTGTCAACGAGCGAAAGGAGTTTGTAGGACGCTCCGAACTGAGAGCGCAACGCGGTGATAAAAACATTGGTGTCGGCGACGATTTGGCGCTTTTTCATGATGGTATTGTATATGATACCTTCTCAAAGGTCAATCCCAACCTTAATAACTTCTTCAATTTGCAAGGAGCATGCCAACGGCTTGCGTTATTAGGATGTACTTGTTTGGGACGTGGCATTCGTGTACCCTTAGAGTGATTGTACCGCCGGGGACGCGAATGGGGTGGAGCGTCTGGGTTGTCCGCTCGCCGGTATGGGAACGATCTCAGCACAATTGAGAGCGAAGCCTGCTGCGTTATTTGGACTCCCGGCGTACCCTAATCTGGGATGGCGAAGAAATCGCCGAAGCCCGCATCGGTAC
>DAOTXM010000294.1:0-7630 GCA_034435215.1 Anaerolineales bacterium | reverse complement strand
GAGGAGTGGGCGCACGCCCACTCCTCACCCTGTTTTCGGATATTCTTTCGACTTTCACGACGTACTGATATTCTCAAAAAAGATGCATAATAGAAAAATTACAAAATGGATTTCTACTGTACGGGGAGAGTAGAATGGATGTGCAAGAAATGAATAGCATATACGGAGAAAATTGGAATGGCGTATAAAATTCTTTATATCGAGGATAACCCTGACAACATGCAATTGATACAAAAAGTACTCGCAGCTCGTGGCTATGAGTTCTATGGTGCCGTGAATGGACTGGAAGGGGTTTCCATGGCGGAAGAGGTCAAGCCCGATATGATCTTGCTTGATATCAACCTGCCTGATATCGATGGTTATGAAGTTGCCCGTCGCATTCGTACGAGCCAGGAAACCAGTTTACACACCGTTACCATGATTGCCATTACGGCCAATGTGCTCAGGGGCGACGCCGAAAAAGCCTTGGATGCTGGGTGTGACGCCTATATGCCCAAACCGATCAATATTCAAGAGTTATGGACGCGGGTGGACCATTATCTCACCAGGAATGCAGAGTAAGTAAAATGTCGTATATTACACACCTTCAGTGCTACAGTTGTAAGACTCACTTTGATTCTGAAAAAATCCAGACGTTTTGTCCTGATTGCCAGTCTCCCCTGCTTGCATTTTACGATTTAGAAACCGCCTCTGAAAAGCTCGATCGGGATGAATTTCGGCATCGTCCCCGTGGGATGTGGCGTTGGAGAGAATTATTACCGGTTCAGGAGCCGGAGAACATGATCTATCTGGGGGAAGGGGACACGCCGCTCTTGCATCTCACCAACCTTGGAAACGAACTGGGGCTCTCGCGTTTATTTGTCAAAGATGAAAGCCTCAATCCAACAGGATCGTTCAAAGCACGCGGTCTGGCGGCAGCCGTTTCCAAGGCCAAAGAGCTGGGTGTGACAAAGGTAATTATCCCAACTGCGGGCAATGCAGGCGGCGCGATGGCAGCCTATGCAGCCCGGGGAGGGTTGCGGGCGCATATTTTCATGCCCAAAGACACCCCGACCGCGAATATCGAGGAAAGTCGCATTGCCGGCGCCGAGGTCATCCTGATCGATGGCCTGATTAGCGAGGCTGCCGGTATGGCCGGGGAAAAGGCGCGCGCCGAAGGCTGGTTCGATGTGTCTACTTTCAAGGAGCCGTATCGGACGGAAGGCAAGAAAATTATGGGATATGAGCTGGCAGAATATTTTGATTGGGATTTGCCTGAGGTGATCATTTATCCCACTGGTGGCGGTACGGGGCTGGTTGGCATGTGGAAGGCTTTCAAGGAAATGAAAGACATGGGCTGGCTGAACACGCCGTATTTACCGCGCATGGTGGCCGTGCAGGCGGATGGTTGTGCGCCGGTGATCAAAGCCTTCGACGAGAACGCCACCTTTTGCGATTTCTGGACTGGAGCGCATACCATCGCCTCTGGACTGCGCGTTCCCAAGAGCTTTGCCGATCAACTTATCCTGGAAAATCTCAGGGAAAGCAAGGGCAATGCGGTGGCAGTCAGTGACGAAGCGATCATCGAAGCCCAGAAACATCTGGCCTATAAAGAGGGCATTTTTGCGGCTCCTGAGGGGGCCGCGACCCTGGCAGGCCTGCAACAATTACTCGACAGGGGTTGGATCGACCGTGATGAGCGCATTGTGCTCTTTAATACTGGCACCGGCTTAAAGTATATCCGTCAGGGAGGTTGATGGTTTCAAAGCCTGGTGCTAGGGTTGCCAGGAAGAAAATTCGCAAAATCATATCGAACCCCGTTCGTTGAAGCAACACAACTGACCTCGATATCCTGCCACCGGGAATGCTGAAGTGCATGGCTTCGGCATTTTTTGTTGCAACTTTACCAATCGCTGGGCGTAAATAAAAAAGATAAGGCTATCATTAAGCCTGCTTTTGTTGTACACTCATAGTAAACCTGATAAGGAGAATGCGATATGAGAAAACAAGGTCGTACGCAACTGGCGCTCGGTATCATCCTGATTTTGCTGGGTGCATGGTTTATTGCCCAACGAACCTTCCCTGAAGTGGCCGCCATTGCCGCACGTTTCTCGGACTGGCCATTTACTGTAATCGGCGTGGGCATCCTGTTGTTATTGCTTGGCCTGATATTAGGCGCGCCGGGATTGGCAGTACCGGCGGCCATCGTCTCGGGGATCGGTGGAATTCTATATTATCAAGACCTCACCGGCAACTGGGATTCCTGGTCTTACATGTGGACGTTGATCCCCGGTTTCGTCGGTATTGGCGTGCTCTTGCAGGGCTTGCTGGGAGAAAATACGCGCCATAACCTGCGTCATGGCCTGAATCTGATGGTCGTCAGTGCGGTTTTGTTCCTGGTCTTCTCTGCGTTCCTCGGTGAGTGGGAACTGCTGGGCGACTTTGGTCCGGCCATCCTGCTTATCCTGCTTGGTCTGTGGGTGCTTGGTAGCGGGTTGTACCGTTCCATACGCAGCGGTCGTCGGGAGGAGTAAGCATGCGCCGCGATTATCTCTTCTGGGGTGCGATTTTGATTCTGCTGGGTGGGTTGATGTTCCTGAATTCTGCTGGTATCCGTTTGCCGGGTGGCGTCAATCCGCTGCAGCTTTTCTGGCCAAGCGTACTGATCTTGCTGGGCGGCTGGATCATGTTTGGCTATTTCCTGCGGCGGAACCTGGTAGCAGAACAGGTTTCCATCGATTTGCAAGGAGCCGGCCAGGCTTCGTTGAAGTTGAGTCACGGCGCAGGCCATCTTGTGGTTGGTGCAGGAGCATCACCGGGACTCTTGCTGAGCGGTGCATTTGCAGGCGGTGTAAAGCAGCATACGCATCGATCTGGGGATCGATTGGATGTGCACCTCGAAGCGAATCCAACGATTTTCCCGCCTTTTATCGGCGGCTGGCAGGGCTTGGAGTGGAAGATCGACCTCAACCGCGATGTCCCCCTGGCCTTATGGCTGGAGACTGGTGCTTCCCAGGCCGAGCTTGATTTGCGCGATCTAAAAGTAACGGACTTGAAGGTGAGCACCGGTGCCAGCAAGACCGACCTGACCCTGCCTGTCAGTGCGGGAATGACCACTGTCAAGGTAGAATTGGGCGCAGCTTCGCTCGACATGGTCGTACCTCAGGGAGTGGCTGCGCGTATCCGTGCCGAGCATGGAGTCGCGGCCATCGAAATCGATACGGCCCGTTTCCCGTATTCGAACGGTATCTATGAATCGGCGGATTTCTCGTTGGCGCAGAATAAGGCTGATATCCTGATCCAGGCTGGGGCCGGGAAAGTTGCGGTTCGCTAAGCAGGTCAAGTCGCTGACCTGGCTTGCGTCGTAAAAAGGAGAATTCGAATGAAACGCTTTGATCCTCGTGTCATCATCGGCACGCTGCTTATCTTGGCGGGCGGCCTGGGGTTTTTGCAGGCCTTCGGCTTGTTGCGCAATGCGTCCGACATATTCTGGGGCGTCGTCTTCCTGGCGGCTGGTGCTGTATTCCTGTTCCTGTTCGCAAGCGGCTTTGCCAGTGGGGGGTGGTGGGCGGCTTTTCCGGGATTCATCTTGGCAGGGATCGGCGTGTTGATCCTACTGCCCGATGCACTCGATGATCTGGGCGGCGCGGTATTTTTGGGTGCGATCGGGTTGAGTTTCTGGATGGTCTACCTGACCGGGCGCGAAAGGTGGTGGGCTATCATCCCCGGCGGCGTGCTGTTTACGCTGGCGGTGGTCAGTGCCCTGCCCGAGAGGTTGTTCGGCGGCATGGATACAGGCGGCGTCTTTTTCCTCGGTTTGGCTCTGACCTTTGCCCTTGTGGCGCTCCTGGCAAACATGCGTTGGGCTTACTGGCCTGCCGCAGCCTTGGGTGTCTTTGGTATTTTCTTATTCTTCCAATCGCAAATCTATCTTCTTTCCTATCTCGCGGCAGCAGCTTTGATCGGTGTGGGTATGTATATCATCTGGCGCTCGCTGCGTTTTCGTTAAAGTGTGTAAAAGGAATCAAAAAACGGCGGTTCACGACTGCCGTTTTTTGTCGCCCTATTCTGCCGAAATGACTTCGATGTCTGGAAAGAACTGGTGGACTGTCCCGGCAACCCAACCGTGTAAGGTGGACGGTAAAAGCGGGCAACCCAGACAGGCACCTCCCAACCGGACTGCCAGCCTGTGTCCGTCAAAGGAAACGAATTCCACCGACCCGCCGTGGAACTGTTCCACATACGCGCTGATCTTCTCGACAAGGATTCTGATTTGTTCTTCAGTTGTGTGGTTTTGGTTTGCAGGAGTAGTCATTCATGCTCCTTTCGGGTTCTTGGTTTTCGGGTGTTTCCTGCCTGCCTGGCGCTGACCGTTGAATTGAGCAATGTTTGGATCTGACTTTGGGCATTTTCCCAGCGCGATGAAACGGAATCCGCCAGTAAGTTCAGGATGATGCGACCAGCCTCAGGTTCCTTTGCACAAAGTTGATGCAGATCCCGGCCCCTCATGCGAATGGCCTGGCAGTCTTCCTTGCAAATCGCTGCGGAAGTGTAGGTTGCATTACCGATCACAGCAGACCAACCGATTATACTTCCCTGCATCAGGTTGGTGACTGTAAGCGGAGGACCATCGTAAGGTTTAAACCGAATCTCCACTGTACCTGCCAGAATCAAGTAAATAAAATGCGCTGGTTCACCCTGCTCGAAGATGACCGCGCCGGCAGGACACGTGTATGCCTCGAATAAAGGTTCGAGTAAATGCAGGATACATTCATCCACATCCTTGAACAATGGAATGGATTCGAGCGCTTTGAACATCTGTTTGAATATTAGCGGAATTGGATAGTGTTTTGTAGTGGCATTCTTCCCGTTTGCATTGTCATTTGTCCCTATCTATCGTGGAATTTATCATCCTGCGTTATACTGTCTGCCAAGATGGTCTCAAAAGAATGTAATGAGTCTCCTATCTTGTATGTTTGAAGGGTTTTCTCATTCATGAAGCAACTTTTCGAGCGAGGTTACATCTAAATGATAGAAATCGATACGCGCCAAGAGATTTCGCTGGTCGCGTTGAAATCTGGCGACCGGGCGGAGTTTGCCCGTCTGGTAGATCGTTATTCCACCCAAATCTACCGGTTGGCGCTGAAAATGTTAGGAACGGAGCAGGATGCTGAGGATGTCTTGCAGAATACTTTCATGAAGGCGTTACAATCCATCGACGCTTTTGAAGGCCGTTCCAGTCTGTCCACCTGGTTGTATCGGATCGCGGTCAATGAGGCTTTGATGCTGCTGCGCCGCCAGAAACCCACGGTTCATGTGGCGATGGACATCGAAAACAATGAAGACGAAATCCAGCACCCCACTCAATTTACAGACTGGTGCTGCCTGCCCGAGGAGGAACTACTCTCCGAAGAGTCGAAGATGCATCTGGATCAGGCCATCCGGATCTTACCGGAAAAGTTGCGGGTGGTATTCCTGCTACGTGATGTGGAAGGTTTGTCGATCCGTGAGACCAGTGAGGCATTGGGCCTGACCGAAACAGCGGTTAAAACCCGGTTGTTGCGAGCACGTCTCCATTTACGAGAGCAATTGTCGATGTATTTTGGTGAACGGTTGAAAGAGGAGTAAGCCGGATGGCAGATAAACATTGTGACTCCCTGTTAGGTTCACTTTCCGATTATGTCGATGGCACAGCCCAGGAAGAATTGTGCCGCGAGCTGGAACGCCATCTGGCGAATTGTGAAAATTGCCGGATTGTCGTTGACACCCTCAAGAAAACTGTATATTTGTACCATTCCACCACTGAAACGGATCTGCCGGTAGCGGTACGTGAGCGTCTCTTCAAACGTTTGAACCTGGATGAATTCCTGAAAACGAAGTAGTTTGTAACCTTTTCCCTCTACACTGCATCTAAACAACATGACCGGCCAGCTCGAAAACGCGGTATCGTCGCTGGAAATTCTCTTGCAGGGCAAATTACAGCCTGCTGAAGAGATGCGAGCTCCTTTGCGTGCCGGGGACCCCTGTCCTGTTTGTGGGAAGGGCAAACTGGAGTACAACGGTACATTAGCTCTTGAATGTCCTGTCTGTGACTTTACCAGCAGTGAAGGCAGTGGTTGTACCTGATAAATCACCTTTGCCCCGGTGGGGCATTCAATGGAGAAAGAATGACACAATTACTCAATGATGACATCACAAAACAAATTCGCGAGGTGTTCGACGGTTTGAAAAACCCTGTTCACCTGATGTTTTTCGGAAGTAAAAACAACTGTACCTACTGTGACGATACCCGTCAATTAGCGGAGGAAGTGGCAGCGTTGTCGGATTTGTTGACCATTGCTGTTTATGACATGGAGGTAGATTCTGATCTGGCAGCCAAATATAACGTGGACAAGGCTCCCGGCCTGGTCATTGCCTCCAGAGAAGGCGAGCAGATCACGGACTTTGGCATACGGATGGCAGGCATTCCCTCCGGGCATGAGTTCACCTCGCTAATCCAGGACATTCTCCTCGTCTCGAACCGGGACTCCGGCCTGAATCCGCAAACCCGGGCGTTTCTCAAAGACCTGGATAAGCCCATTCTCCTGCAGGTATTTGTCACCCCTACCTGTCCATACTGCCCGCGGGCTGTGGTGCTCGCTCACCAGATGGCGATGGAAAGCCCGATGGTCCAGGCTGAGATGGTGGAAGCGACCGAATTTCCAGAACTGTCCATGCGGCATAGCGTCAGCGGTGTACCGCAAACCACCATCAATGATGGCCAGGCGCACGTCGTCGGCGCTGTACCGGAGGGTAACCTGCTGGCTGAGATCCAGCGGGTGGCGGCGAAATCGGCCTGATCGGCAATGTTCAAATCCTCAATGCCAAACCGGTAATCCTGGCGATTTTAGAGATTTCTGGGTGTTTGCCGTGCCTTGGCGGTAATTTTGATACAATCGAACGATGTCCAGATATAAAAAGGGTTCGCGTAAATCAAAACCAAACATTCCTGCCATGCTCATTTCAGGGATGGGTTTGATTCTGTTGGGAATGGCAGCCTTCATTGTCTGGCCCGGTGCGGAGGTCAGCTCGAATGCGGCGCTGTCGAATGGTTCTGCGGCTGTGCCGGTTGCGGTCAATTATGCCGCTCCGGCGTTGACGCTATCCGATTTGGCGGGGAGGGAGCATTCATTGGCAGATTATCGCGGGCAGGTGGTATTGGTGAACCTGTGGGCCACCTGGTGCCCGCCCTGCAAGGCGGAGATGCCAACCCTGGAAGCCTATTACCAGGCGTATCAAGCTGATGGTTTCGTCACCCTGGCTGTCAATGATGGCGATCCAGATGATGCAGTAGCTGTCTTTGTTCAAGAATATGGCCTGACCTTTCCGGTCCTCTTGGATCCCACCTATCAAGCAACCGACCACGCATTCAAGACTCGCAACCTGCCGAGCTCGTTCGTGATCGACCGCCAAGGCAACATTCGCCTGCGCTGGGTAGGCGAGATCGATCGGGCCTCGTTGGAAAAATACGTAACCCCTTTGATCTTGGAATGGTAATATCTTGTCATTTTGGGCAGGCGTGGAGAGACCCTTGTACCTTGCTGCGTCTGTCCCAGTATTACAGCGCAAAATTCCAAGAAAATCCCGAAAAAATGGTTGTGGGGGGGGGGGG
>DAOTXM010000293.1:0-3467 GCA_034435215.1 Anaerolineales bacterium | reverse complement strand
CCCCCCCCCCCCACCCCGATTTATCGAGATGATACGTTATGGCGGTTGAAACCGCCACTACAAAGGTTTTCGAACTTGTTTCTCAAACCAACCGCTCTGCATGCGACTCGATATATGCTTCATACAAGGAGTGTAGCTTGCGGGCGAACTCCCCCGGCCTCCCCTGCCCCACCGGCTTTCCATCGATCCTCACCACCGGCACGACCCCGCGCGAGCTGGAGGTGAGGAACGCTTCGTCGAAAGGTTCGCCCAGCCTCGGGGCGCGGTATTCGATCTTGAGTCCCTCCCCTCTCGCCAGCCGCAGGACCGTACGGCGCGTGACGCCCAGCAGGATGCCCCGGCGGGCTGTGACGAGCGCGCCCTGTCGAACGGCGTAAAAATTGCTGGTCAACCCCTCCAGGATGCGCCCCCGGCTGGTGATCAGGACTTCATATACGTCCTTGCCGATCAATTGCCGCGCCACCTGGCTGGTTTCGATGAATCCCGTCGACTTCAGGCGCGGGTTCTGGCGCGGCATTTCCCGCGTCAGTGCCTGCACGCCATTTTGGTAGACTTCCTCCGGGGGCGGTGAGAACGGCTGCAGGATGGCGTAAACAGCCCCGGGGGAGTCCGAAGCGCACAGGACCAGCCGGAAGCGGGATTCGCCCGGGGCGTTCCGGGCAGCCAGGCGCGCCAGGGATCGTCTCAATGCGTCCTGTGACAGGGCCGGCGAAAGGCCCTGCGCGGCGGCCGGCTGGTAGAGACGGTCGAGGTGGGCGCGCAACCCCAGTACCTTGGTGCCGCCCGCCAGGGTGCGAAAGGTGGTGTAGAAGCCGGATGGCAATTGTCTGGTGATCTGGTCCGGGGAAGTGGCCGGGAGAGCGAGCGCTTTCTCCCCTTGTGCGGTGAGTTCGTAAAGAAGGATGAAAGACATATACCCATTATAAAGCGGCGGACATATAATTGCGTGGCATTTCCACAGGACAACACATGCCCGCCATTCCCCCTCTCCTTCGTCGAATCGTAGATTTCTACCGCGACGGTGAATATTTTCGTTCCTTGCGCCGGATTGCCCTGCCGATCATCGCGCAGCAATTCATTCTCTCCGGGCTGAACATGGTCAGCGTGGTCCTGATCGGGCAGAAAGGCGACAAGGCGGTTGCGGCCGTCGGGCTGGCCAACCAGGTCTTTTTCCTGCTCAACCTGGTCCATTTCGGCATCATCAGCGGGGCGGCCATGTTCACCGCGCAATTCTGGGGCAAGGGGGATATTCCCAACCTGCGGCGCGTGCTCGGCCTGTGCCTGCTGCTCAGCATTGCTGCCAGCCTGGTATTTCTCACGGCAACGCAGTTCGCACCGGAACGGATCCTGGGGGTGTACTCCAGCGATCCGGCCGTCCTGGCGCTGGGCAGCCAGTACCTGCGCATCTTTGGATGGACGTTTGTTTTCTTCGCCATCACCTTCAGCTACGCGCTGGTGCTGCGCTCGACCGGGGATGTGCGCACGCCCACCCTGATCAGTGTGCTGGCGCTCAGTTTGAGCACGCTGCTTGCCTATGGCCTGATCTTCGGCAGGTTCGGCTTGCCAGAAATGGGCGTACCGGGGGCGGCCTGGGCGGCCTTGTTGGCGCGCGGCGTGGAATGCGTTGCCTTGCTGGTCGTCACGTATGCCGGGAAGTCGCCGGTTGCCGCTTCGCTGGCCGAACTCTTCGATTTCGACCTGTCCTTCCTGGGGAAAGTGCTCAAGCCCATCCTGCCGGTGGTGCTCAACGAAATCTTCTGGGCGCTGGGCATCACCTCGTACAACGCCATTTACGGGCATATCGGCACGGACGCGTTCGCAGCCATGAGCATCGTCTCGACCATCGACCAGATGGCGCTGGTGATGTTCCAGGGCGTGGCGCATGCGACCGCCGTGATGGTGGGAAACCGCATCGGGGCCGGACAGGAGGAAGCTGCCCACCGCTATGCCGGGCGCTCCCTCGGCCTGGCTTTCGTGGGTGGATTGCTGGTCGGCGCTGTTTTACTCTCGATCCGGACGCCTGTCCTGTCCCTCTACAAGGTATCCCCGGAAGTGATCGACTCCGCCTACCGCGTGCTGACCATCATCGCCCTGTTCCTGTGGATGCGCTTCGGCAACATGGCCATCGTGATCGGCATCCTGCGCTCGGGCGGCGATACGCGTTTTTCGCTCTGGCTGGACGGCATCATCATCTGGCTGGTGGGCGTGCCGTTGTCGGCCCTGGGCGCGTTCGTCTTCCACCTGCCCGTGCACTGGGTGTATCTGTTTGCCATGTCGGAAGAGACGGTAAAGTGGGCGCTCGGCATCCAGCGTTATCTTTCGCGCAAATGGATCCACAATCTGGCCCAGGCGGTTTAGAGAAGCAAGCTCTTTGGACATCAACACCCCCCCCGTTTAACGGGAGATTGCTTCGTCGGGCTGTCGCCCTCCTCGCAATGACATCGCATTTGCTTGACAGCCTGCAATCAGCCGTGATACACTCGACGAGCTTTAAGCTAATTCTAAGGAAAGGAGGCGCACGATGTTCGAGATGATCTACACCCATAAGTTCGGTAGTCCTGTTGCCGATATGCCTTGTCGTAGTGCGCCTGTTGACCGCCCGTAGGTCGTTTTTCCCTGGGTTCCAAACCACGGCGCACCCCGCACCGTGGTTTTTTTTATTCATATATACACGTTGGTCGAGTAGCCCCGCACCGCTTCGACTTCCACTTCGCCTACGCTCAGTGGCCGCTCAGCGCGGCGAGATTACTCGACCGCCTAGTTTTATGAAAAAGCGAGAAGAACATGGCAACTCTAACGCAACCATCCACATACTTCGACTTCCGCACAGCCCTGCATGCAAACCGCCTGCGGGGCCTGTGGCGCATGATGACCGATTTCCGCCTGCCCTACCTGGGCGCGGTGGTCACGCTGGCTGTCTCGGCCACGGCCAAGACGGCCACCTTCCTGCTGCTGCGCTACTTCGTCGATAACGTGATGACCGAAGCAAACGCTGGAACCGGCCTGGGCAGCACCCTGGTCTATATTGCGCTGGGTTTCGTGGGGCTGGCGCTGTTCGAGGGCGTCTTCGCCTATGTGTCAGGCCGCCTGGCCGCCTACACCGCCGAAGGCATCACGCGCCGCTTGCGCAACTTCCTGTTCGACCATATCCAGCGGCTGAGCTTTTCCTATCACAGCACCACGCCGACTGGCGACCTGATCGAACGCTGTACCTCGGATGTGGACGCGCTGCGCCGTTTCTTCAGCGAGCAGGCCATCGGCGTGGGACGCATCGTGCTGTTGTTCGTGATCAATTTCGCAGCCCTGCTCAATTTGAACGCCGAACTGGCCTGGATCTCGATCATCGTCATCCCGTTCATTCTGCTGGTCTCGTTGTGGTTCTTCAAGAAAGTGACCCAACGCTACGAGCAATACCAGGAACAGGAAGCGGTGCTTTCCACCACCCTGCAGGAGAACCTGACCGGCGT
>DAOTXM010000292.1:0-5715 GCA_034435215.1 Anaerolineales bacterium | reverse complement strand
GGGGGGGGGGGGGGGGGCGCCCCCCGCCCCACAACACACCACGCCCCAATCCTTGGATACGCCACATTTTCGGCAGGAAATCGGAAGAAATCATGGACAAGATATTACGAGACACGTCCCCGGCCGCTTTGATTTCGGCCATCGAAGACAACCTATTTGCCATCATTCCATCTTTCAGCATGTGGCCGCAGGCTGAAGTGTACGATGGCGCGGAAATCAAATGGTCACTCACCCGCATTCAGTTTCCAATGTTCAACAGCGTTTTTCGGGCGCAATTGGCCCCGCAACAGGTGGACTCCACCATCCAAGCTGTCATCGCGCGCGCCAGGGAACGCAAGGTCCCGGTCTTATGGTGGACAGGCCCGCAAACACGGCCGGCAGACCTGGGCAGGCGTCTGGAAGCGAATGGCTTCACCTCCCTCGGCCACGAACCAGGCATGGCAGTCGACCTGATGAAGCTGAATGAGAATTGGGCCGCCTTACCAGGCCTGAGCATCGAGCAGGTCAACCAAGCCAGCCGGTTGAAGGTTTGGTGCCGGACATGCGTCCAGGGGTTCGGCATGCCTGATTTCGTCGAAGATGCTTTCTTCGACTTCATGAGCCATGTCGGCTTTCGCGCCACACGACCCTATCTGGCCTTGCAGGACAACCAGCCGGTTGCCACCTCGCTCATGGTGCTGGCAGCGGGTGTGGCCGGAATATACAACGTGACCACCCTCCCGGAAGCACGCCGGAAAGGGTTTGGCACATGGGTGACGCTCACGCCCCTGTGCGAGGCGCGCACCATGGGGTACCGCGTCGGCATTCTGCATGCTTCAGCAATGGGCGTGAACCTCTATCGCAGTTTGGGATTTCAAGAATACTGCCAGATTGGCCATTCCCTGTGGTCGCCAGCGCCGGGTGAAAATTGAACAGATCTAATAAAAACAGACGCGCCAAGTTGCGCGTCTGTTTCGTCTTTGTGTTCGGAGCCGGTTATTTCGCTTTGATCATGATGGACTTCGGCTTGACTTCTTCGGCGATGGGCAGAGTGACGGTCAGGATGCCATCTGCAAACTCCGCCTTGGCCTTGTCGGCTTTGACGTCGGTGGGCAGCAAGAGCGAGCGTTCGAAGGAACCAGTGCGCTGTTCGCGGATGTGATAACGGGCATTTTTCTGTTCGCTCTCCTGTTTGTACTCGCCGCGCAAGGTGAGCGTTTCGCCGGTAACGGTAATATCGACGTCTTCCGCCTTGAGACCGGGCAGGGAGGCTTTTACGATCACCTCGTCCGCGGTCTGGTACATGTCAATGGCGGGCATGGCGGAGACCGCACTCAAGCTGAGCGGGCGGGTGAACGCATCATCGAACAGCCGGTCCATGGCCTCGCGCAAAGTCATCATTTCGCGCATGGGCTCCCAACGGGTAAGATTGGACATAGTGAACCTCCTTCAAATTTTGTCACTACGAGGCCAAAGCAATCTTCACTTTATTTGCGGACTGCTTCCATCCGCTATGTTTCCTCGCAGTGACATGATTTTGATTGTATGTGCTCTTAATATAGCCCGCGAATGTATGAAAAATGTCAAAGGAAGTTATAAAAAGCAATAGAAATTGATTTAAATTCCGCTGATATTTTTCTAACAATTCTCTTGCAAGGGGCTGATTTGGATGGATTAAAATAAAAATGCCAATTTTCATGCAGGAGGCAAGCATGACCGACATGAACCAGACCACACCCCAGGCAGAAGGGCAATTCTTCTCTTTCAAGGCTGAAACCAAACAACTGCTTAACATCCTGATCCACTCCCTGTACAAAGACCGGGAAGTGTTCCTGCGGGAGATGCTCTCGAACGCTTCGGACGCGCTCAACCGGGTCCGCTTCGAGATGCTGACAGACCGGGACGTGCTGGACCCCGAAGCTGAGTTGTGCATCCGCATCAAAGCTGACAAGGAGGCCCGCATCCTGACCATCCAGGACACCGGCATCGGCATGACCCGGGACGAGATCATCGAGAACCTGGGTACCATCGCCCAATCTGGGGCGCGCAACTTTATCGAGGCGACCAGTGAAAAAAAGATCGACCTTTCCCAATTGATTGGGCAGTTCGGGGTCGGTTTCTACTCCGTTTTCATGGTGGCTGAGTGGGTGCGGGTGACCTCGCGTTCTTACAAACCGCGCGCCAAGGCGGTTAGTTGGTACGCCACCGGCGAGGATAATTTCCAGGTCAGCCTGGCGGAGATGAATGAGCGCGGTACGAAAATCGAGATCAAGCTGAAGGAGGACGCAACTGAATTTGCCGAGGAATACCGCCTGAAGAATATCATCCACAAACACTCGGACTATATCGGCTTCCCGATTTACGTCGGCACGGAAGAAAAACAGGTCAACAAACAGACCTCGCTCTGGCGTACGCCCAAAGTGGATGTGACCGAAGAGCAGTACAAGGATTTCTACCGGCAGGTAACCTTGGATTTCGAAGACCCGCTCCTACACATCCATACCATCACCGATGCGCCGGTATAACTGTATGCCCTGCTGTACATTCCAGGCAAGGGCGAGCGCGGCATCCTGTCCCTGCGCAAGGATGACGGGTTGAAACTGTATTCCCGCAACATCTTGATCGACGAGTACAACAAGGACCTATTGCCCGATTACCTGCGATTCGTGCAGGGCGTGGTTGACTCGGAGGATTTGCCGCTCAACGTCTCGCGCGAAACGGTCCAGACGGTCGGCTTGATGCCGCGTCTGAAGAAGGTGGTCACCGGACAGGTGATGAAGGAGCTGGAAAACCTAGCCAGGAGCGATCAGGAGAAATACACGAGGTTCTGGCAGGAATTCGGTCCCTATCTCAAGCAGGGCATCGCGGCGGACCCTGTCGAGGCTGGGAACATCCAGCCGTTACTGCGCTTCAAGACCAACCAGCACCCCGAAACGTGGTCCTCGCTGGATGACTATGTGGGACGCATGAAAGACGGGCAAAAAGAGATCTACTACATCGTCGGCGAGGATCCCAAATCCGTGCTGCTCAGCCCACACCTGGATTACTTCCAGACTCAGGGCATGGAAGTGTTGCTACTTACCGACCCAATGGATTCGTTCATGCTGATGGGCTTGCGCAAATATAAGGACTTTGAACTCAAAAACATTGCCCAGGCAGAGATCGAGACCCCTGAAAAGTCCAAAGAAAAAGCCAAAGGTGAGAAAATCCCGGACGATGATTTTGGCAATCTGGTCGAGCGTTTCAAACAGGTTTTAGGAGAACGCGTGACCGACGTACGCGCCAGCAAGCGTCTTTCCCAGTCCGTTGCCCGCCTGGTGGATCCGGAAGGCAGCATGAATCCCGAGTTGCAGCGTGTGTATAAATACCTTGGCAAGGAGTATGAAGTCCCCAAGAAAATCCTGGAATTGAATCCCTCCCACGTAATTTTGAAGAACCTGGTTGGCATGGGACAGGATTCTGAGTTGCAGACTCTGGTCATCGAGCAGATCTACGAAAGTGCACTGCTGATCGAAGGCCTGCATCCCGACCCGTCCAGCATGGCGCCGCGCATCCAGAAGATCATCCAGGCGGCTCTGTCCAGGGAGGCAGATTCAACCCAAACAGTTGGACAGCCGAAAGATTAGTCAAAAGGCCAACACTAATAAAACTCATATTTTCTATTTACACGATTCTAACAATGATGTCGTAGACTTATCGGCTGATAACGTCAAGAAACCCTTCTGTCAAGGACGAGTTGAATTAACCAGCGCAAGTGGAATAATTTTTTCTATTGATTTTCAGGTTTACCTGGCTATCATGTAGAAAAAATATAAAGCCCTCGGTAAACCCGAGGGCTTTATCAAATCAACATATACAGGCAAGGTATACGGATCATGAGCGGAACAGGTTGATTTGCCTGCATACAAAATCATATTCTGGTAAAGCGATTTTCCCGGAGTATCGATTGAATTAATATAACAGGCTCCGGGCTTCCGGGGCCTGCTGTTTTTTGATCATAACCAAATTCAAAATAAAGCGATTCGGTAAATTGTCAAGGCCGTCATATAAGCCCCATAGGGGTAGAAGACGGTCAAAAACAAGCAGAGAGAACCAAACCTGCTTGAGCACATTAACAAAGCAAGTCACGAAAATAGCCAGACAGGGATAACCCCAGAACTAGCGGTTATGGTCAGGCCAGGACCTGAATGAGAAGCGCAAAAGAAAGCTCAGGCCTTCCTTGCCTGAAACGGCTGGTTAGTCGCCAGTAGATGAACTACCAGTCGGATCAGCTTGCGAGCGGTGAGCACCATAGCTCGTTTGTGGCGATGTTTGCGGGCTTCGTTGTACTTTTTCTGGAAAAAGGCAGCATATTCCCGGTCGTGCCTCTGGACCGAGAGGGCAGCTTCGCAGAAGTAGTAACGCAGGTAAGCGTTTCCCCTGCGGGAGAGGGGCGTTTCTTCGGCCTGGAAATCAGCCGAACCGGATTGACGCCAGCGCAGACCGGCATACTTGGCAACTTTATCCTGGTCGTAGTCGAAGCGTTCGGCATGGCCGATCTCGGCGATGATACCTGCCGAGAGCACCGGGCCGAAGCCGGGGATGGTGTCCAGGGTGTGCGGGATGGCTTGCATGGCTGCGGCAATGGCGACATCCACTCGTTTTTGCTGCTCTTCCAGCGCAGCGATGTGTTTGAGGCTCAAGCTGAGGATGAGATTGATGGGCGGCAGCAGGGCTTCGGGCAAGGGATAGGAGTCGCGCGCCAGGCGTTGCAGTTTGCGGGCATTCTCGGCCGGGTCAGAGAAATGACGTTTGCCATGCCGGTCAATGAACTCGGCCAGTTCGTCGAAAGGCAGAGCAGCGACCTCTTCGATCGAGGCGAATTCCTGCAAGACTGCCCGGCTGGCAGCCCCAAATAGATTGGCAAAGGCTTTGCGGTCATCCCGTGAGTATTCGCTGGCCTTGAGATACAGAACGGCTGTGCAATAGGCTTTCTCCCGCGCCAGATTATGAACCACGTGGTAGCGATAACGCGTCAGAAAGCGTAGCGCCAAGTAAGTCTCTTCGTAGCTAAAAGGCTTGGGAATATCCCGCCCCCACCGCAACCGGTCGGCAATGACAAAAGCGTCAATCGGGTCGCTCTTGTCCAGATCCACATAGCTCTTCTTGAAGTTCGCCGTCAGCCTGGGATTGAGCGCAAACAACTCAAGCGGCCAACCTTGCAGTAACTCATCCTGCTGCAAAGTCTGGAAGAAGTGAAACCAGTACCAGCCGGTGGCTTCTGCTGCCAGACGCAGTTCGGTGAATTCTTCGCTGTGCATCACTTCGCTGACTTGCTCGATAAATCGCCTTGTCCCTGGACGGTTGTTGTCCAGGGTGAAACGGGGTCGTTGTTCCACACCGTCCTGATCCATCAAGCAAAACGTGTTGCTCTTACGGTGCGTGTCAACGCCCACGATCAGTATCTTGGACATAATTCTACCTCCTGAAACGTGGAATCGGCCCCCAGAGAGATGGATCTCTGACCCTGGTAAGCTGCAGCCTCGTGGTCAATGAGCACCTACTCGCCGGTGGAGGCTGTCTCAGTTCTACTGTGCCGAGCAACCAGCGATGCCGGTGAAAGATTCGGGTGAGCAGTACCCACCAGGTCGAGAGAACGCAGGCTTTTGAAGCACTCGCATGCAAGGAGAACCAGCGTCTCTCTCCCTGAGCCAGTTCTCAGGATGCCAGAGACCCTATTCGTTCGTCAAGTGTTGG
>DAOTXM010000291.1:0-7686 GCA_034435215.1 Anaerolineales bacterium | reverse complement strand
CCCCCCCCCCCCCAAAACCGTTTTTGCCCTACTTTTCTGCATAGGTCTGAGTAGATACAACAACTTCTAAAAAGCCAGAGCCCAGCAAACCAGTGCACTTCCATCGCAGCGCCGATGACCGCAAACGTCAATTCCTTGTAAAGCAACTCCACCAGGTACCATCAAAAGGTAATCAGTGAAAATCCGTGTAATCAGTGGCTGGAGGTCACCCTACTATCATAATCTCGCGCGGCATATCGCTCAGTCTCTCTGAACCGGCCTCAGTTACTACTACATTATCCTCCACGCGCACGCCATTGCGACCGGGCAGGTAAATCCCCGGTTCGACCGTGTAGGCCATGCCCGGTTCCAGGATTTGTAGGTTGTCGCCACGCATATAGGGTTCCTCGTGGCCTTCCATGCCGATGCCATGGCCGGTGCGGTGCGTGAAGTATTGCCCGTAGCCTGCATTTTCGATCACCTCACGCGCGGCTTTGTCCACCACAGCACAGGGGACGCCCGGTTTGCCAGCGGCGCGACCGGCAGCGTTGGCACCCTGCACGATCTTGTGAATCTTCTCATATTCCGCCTCCACCTCCCCCACCGCAAAGGTACGCGTCAGATCGGAGATGTAACCATCCACGGTGGCGCCCCAGTCGATGACCAGCAAATCACCTGACTGTAATTTTCGCTTGCTCGGGCTGGCGTGCGGGTTGGCCGAATTCGGCCCGCCGGATACGATCGGGGAAAATGGTAATTCTGGTTCCGAGCCATGCCTCAGCAACTGCGTGACCAGTTCCGCCGCCAGCTCTTTTTCGGTCATGCCGATTTTGATCAGGGGAATGGTCGCTTCGAGTGCATTCTGCGCCACTTTGACCGCTTTGCGCATGGACTCGATTTCTTCCATATCTTTCCTCAGGCGCAGCAACGCCAACACGTCGCTGGCATCGGGAAAGTCCGCTTCGGGCGCGCCGCTTTTGACATAACGGAACTCCAGCAGCCGCATCTGGCGCGGTTCGACGCCGATGCGCTTCCCGTCCAGACCGAGGGCCTGGGCAGCCTTTCGAAAAGCCGCCTCCCATTCGGACGGGTTTTCCCCGTAAGCAAACGCCTGCACGGGATAGGGCATTTGTCCGACCTTGAGCATTTCCAACTCAGGCAGGACGATGGCCGGGTCCTGTCCCTGCGCAACCAATAAGACGACCGGTCGCTCCATCAGGTGGAAGTGCGCACCAGTCAGATATGTCAGGGTGGGGCCAGGGTTGAGGGCTACGGCATCCAGGCCGGAAGTCTGGAGAGCAGCGTCGAGTTTTTTCAAGCGGGCAGAGGTCATTTCTTTCTCCTTTTTGCAGGTGGTTTTTTAAAAGCCGCCTGCATGATCCAATCCGCAATTCCGGGAAAATGATTTTCCCCCCAGGCGAGCAGCCCAAACCACCAGGGAATGATGACTGCGCGGCGTGGGTGCTTGGCCAGTTGCACCACCCGCAGCGCGACATCCTCCGCCGGGATGAACAACAGATCGAACCATTTTGGTTTACTGCAACCTTTTTTAACGCCACGTTCCCAGCCAAATTCTGTACGTGCAGGGCCGGGATAGATGCCGGAAACTTCGATCCCGTACGGCGCCACTTCACGGCGCAGGGCTGTGGTAAAACCGCGCACGCCATATTTGGTGGCGGCATACACGCTATAGGTCGGGGCAGCCAGCCAGCCAGCGATCGAGGACATGTTGATGATATGACCGGAACGACGCTTCAGCATATAGGGAAGCACCGCCTGGGTGACCATGATCAGCCCGGTCAGATTGACCCGGATCTGCGTCTCGATGTCACGGTCTGGTTCGAGCGCCTCGAGCCAGTCCAGACTACCGAATCCCGCATTATTGAAGAGGATATCGATGCGTTCGTAAATCTCCATGACGGTGCGTACCATCAACTCGATTTCGGTACGCTGGTTGATGTCCACAGGCACAGCAAAGGCATCCCCGCCGGCCTTATGGATCTCGTTCGCCAACATCTGCAAGCGGTTGAGCCGGCGGGCGGCCAGGATGACTTTGGCCCCTTCCTGTGCAAAGAGATGCGCCGCATCCTTGCCGAAACCGGATGAAGCGCCTGTGATGAGGACGACCTTGTTCTTGAGCGAGACCGCCATTTACTCTTCCTCAGCCTCATTCTGCTCTTCCGCCCTTTTACGCGGACGAGGCGGTTCGATCACCACATCCGGCGAAAGCGCCACTTCCAGCACCTGGTCCTCGTGCGAGACCGGGATGATCCTGAGCTCTGCGCGGGCGGTCTTCGGCACGTCGACCAGGTCCTTCATGTTCTTCTCTGGCAGCACGACGATTTTTATGCCAGCACGGTGGGCCGCCAGCACCTTCTCGCGCACGCCGCCGATGGGCAACACGCGCCCGCGCAGGGTGATCTCACCGGTCATGCCAACATCGCGATAGACCGGGCGGCCGGTCAATGCCGAGATCATGGCGGTGGCCATGGTGATGCCTGCCGAGGGGCCATCTTTCGGGATGGCTCCTTCCGGCATGTGAACATGGATATCCATACGGTCGAAGACCTCCATGTCGATGCCGAAGAACTGCGCGCGCGACTTGACATAGGTCAGTGCCGCTTGCACGGATTCCTGCATCACATCGCCCATCTGGCCGGTCATCTGCAGGCCGCCCTTCCCTTCGAACACCGCCACTTCGACCGGCATGATCTCGCCGCCGTTCTCCGTCCAGGCCAGCGATTGCACCACGCCGACCTCGTCCTGTCGCTCCGCTTCCGGCGGGAAGAACTGCTGCGGCCCGAGCAGCTTTTCGATCACTTCCGGCGTAACCACGTTTGGATATTTCTTCTCTTCGGCTTTCAGGCGGGCGATCTTGCGGCAGATACGCCCGATCTCACGCTCCAGATTACGGACGCCTGCTTCGTAGGTGTATTCGCGAATGAGTCTTTGTAAGGCAGCGGTCTGGAATTGCAGGCCAATATCCTCCACGCCGTTCTCCTCGATCTGGCGCGGGATCAGATAGCGCGTGGCGATTTCCAGCTTTTCCTCTTCGATATAGCCGGGAAATTCGATCACCTCCATGCGGTCGAGCAGCGCGGGCGGGATGGGGCCCAGGGTGTTGGCCGTTGTCACGAACATGACCTTCGAAAGGTCGAAGGGCATTTCCAGGTAGTGATCGCTGAAAGCAAAATTTTGCTCGGGATCGAGCACTTCCAGCAAGGCAGACGAAGGGTCGCCGCGAAAATCGGTACCCAGTTTGTCGATTTCGTCCAGCATGAACAGCGGATTGGCTGTCCCGGAGCGTTTCATGGTTTGCAGGATGCGTCCGGGCAACGCCCCGATGTAAGTGCGGCGATGCCCGCGAATCTCGGCTTCATCGCGCACACCGCCGAGTGAGACGCGCACGAATTCCCGTCCCAGCGCTTCTGCGATCGAGCGTCCCAGGGAGGTCTTGCCCGTTCCGGGCGGACCGACAAAGCACAGGATCGGCTGGCGTTCCTTTTTGGGTTTGAGCGAGCGCACCGCAATATATTCCAGGATGCGCTCCTTGGCCTTCTTCAAACCGTAATGGTCGCGTTCCAGGATCCTGCCGGCATGTTTGACATCCAGATTGTCTTCGGTCCGTTTGGTCCAGGGCAGTTCGACGATCCAATCGACATAAGCGCGAATGATACCCACTTCCGGGGCCATGGGCGGCATTTGGGTCAGCCGCTCGATTTCCTTGAGCGCCACCATCTTGGGCTCATCCGGCAGATTTGCTTTTTCGACCTTCTGTTTCAGGTCATTGACATCGCGTGACCAAATGTCGCCTTCGCCCAATTCGGTCTGGATGGCCTTCATCTGTTCACGCAGATAGAACTCGCGCTGGCTGCGATCCACCTCGGACTGGACCCGGGTGTGGATTTCGTCCTCCAGTTCGAGCACATCCACTTCCTGAGCCAACAGGGCATTGATGCGCTGCAAGCGTTTGCCCGGATCGGACATGAGCAGCAGGCTTTGCTTCTCGACGTAATTCAACGACAGCGCGGTAGCGATCATATCCGCCAGCCAGCCCGGCTCGGAGATGTTCAACGCGAACAGGTGCGCTTCTTCGGGAATCGAGCGATCCAATTGTACGCAGCGCTCGAACAGGTCGACGGCCGAACGCATCAACGCCTGGACGACCCGGTCCGGGGTTTGCGATTCGTAGATTGGGCGGGCGCGCACTTTGATGTACGGCGCCGTGCGCACGAACTCCACGATCTCCACACGGCGGCGGCCCTGCACCAACGCGGAATGCGCGCCATCCGGCATTTGCAGCAGGCGTCCCACAGCCATTTCCACGCCCAGGTTCAGGAAATCGTTCACACCCGGCTCGTCGATCTCCGGGTCACGCTGGGTCAGGCCGATGACGGTTTGGTTATTCATCTGTGCTTCCCGTACGGCCAGCAACGAGGCCTCCCGCCCGACGAAAATGGGCGAGACCATACGCGGGAAAATGACCAGGTCGCGCAAGGGCAGCACATAGGCCGTGATCAACCCGTCCGCATCCGGCACCATGGTGGGGATGCGGTAGAGTTCCTCGGTACGCTGCGATAATGCCAGATTGAAATTATCTTCTTCTTCGTCGTTCCAGTTGTTATGGTTGTTCATTTACCAGCCTCTGCCATTGCAAATCCGCGAAGTGGGTGTCGAAGCGATCTCATGGTTTTTAGTTACCTGAGACATGGTCCCCTATTTGGGGATTGCTTCGTCGCTCTGCTCCTCGCAATGACATATTTTTAAGTGTATCCCATGCCGTCATCACCTCGGCAGTGACGAACATCGAACCGGCAGACAGGACAATGCTACCATCTTTTTCGGATAATTCCAGTGCACGGCGGAAGGCCGCCTCGACGGGTTCCAGCGCTTCGGACTCGATCCCGGCCTGCCTCGCTACCTCCTGGATTTTCTCCGGCTCCAGCGCACGCGGATGGTCGGCGCGCGTGACGATCAGCTTCTTGATCTTGGACTTCATCTCCTCGAACATCCCCGCCAGGTTCTTGTCTTCCGACGCGCCCAGCACGAGATAGACCGGCCGGCCGGGGAAATAGGCTTCCAGCGTCTGGCACATCCTGGCAAACGAATCCTGATTGTGCGCTGATTCAAAGATGACCGGCGGCTCACGGCGCGCGATCTCGAAGCGGGAACGCCACTTCACCATGGCAAATCCCCTCCGGATGGCTTCATTCGAGACCTTCAGTCCGCTGGTTTTGAGGGCAGCATAGGCGCTGGCCGTATTTTCGACTTGATGGTCGCCAAGAAGAGGAATTTGTAAAGTCAATCCTCCCTGCGTGGAGGATGAAGCGCCAGTGAAATCCGTAGGCGAAGGGCTTTGAGGGGATGCTGAGCTTGTCGAAGTAACAGTCAATGGGGTGCACTTCGACTGCGACCTCACAATCACTCGGTCTCCGCTCAGCGAGATTGGAAATAGTTGAAGCGTCTGTCCTTCAAACGAATGGGATATGGCTTTGAATTCCACGTCCCTCCCAACGAGGATAAAATCACAGCCGCGTTCGTTCGCAATTCGGACCAACACCTCCAGTGCCTCGTCCTTTTGCGAAGAGGATACCACCGGCACACCAGGCTTGATGATGCCGGCCTTCTCGCCAGCGATCTTGGCCAGCGTATCGCCCAGCGCCAATGTATGGTCGAGCGAGAGCGAGGTGATGACCGAGACACGCGGCGTGACGATATTGGTGGCATCCAGCCGCCCGCCCAGGCCAACCTCGATGACGGCGGCGTCGCAGTCCTGGCGGGCAAAATACAGGAAACCGAGCGCAGTGGTGATCTCGAAGGTCGTCAGGTATGGGATGCGCGCCACGGCCGGTTTTATCTCGTCTACCAGCTCCGCCAGTTCGCCATGCGGGATCGGTTGGCCGTTCACCTGGATGCGCTCGGCATAATCCTGCAAGTGCGGGGAAGTGTACAGGCCGGTCTTGTAGCCAGCAGCATGCAGAGCCGAGGCGCATAGCGCGCTGACCGAGCCTTTGCCCTTCGTCCCGGCCACGTGGATGATGGGGTATTGGGTTTGCGGGTTGCCCAGTAATTCCATCAGCGCAAACATGCGGTCGAGGTTGAAATCGGCTTTGGCCAGCTCGGAGGCGTGTTTGAGGCTATAATCGACAAAAGAGTACAGATAATCGAGGGCCAGGTTGTAGGCCTTTTCGGTGTCCATTGACAAAGATTGTAAATCGTAATTGATAAATCGTAAATCGAGAAAGGAAAACCTTCTTGTGAAAATGATCGCCATCGTCTTGCTCTTTGTCCTGGGTATCTTTCTTGCGCTGGCAATCGGCGGCGGGCTGCTGGTGTCGCTTGCTTACGGTGTTGGATGGATTCTAAACCATGTCGTGCATTTCGATCCCTTCCAGATTACCGCCATCACGCTTGCGGGTATGCTGGTCTTTGGGATCCTGGCAGAGCGTATCTGGCAGGTTCTTATTAGCGTGTCGCCGCTTTCTTCTGATCTGGATGAGGAGGAAGATGAGTTCGATTTCGACGAAGATGACTTCGATGAAAAATTTTTTGAAGAAGACAACGAGCCTGTCATTTATCCTGGGATTCCACGTTGGAGACAACCGCTTAAAACACCAGATTTTTCGAACGTCAAACCCGATGACCGTTGTCCATGTGGGAGCGGGCGCAAATATAAGAATTGCCATGGCAGGAAAAAGCCACAATAGAAATGACCTGTTTCCTCTGCGAAAAACACAAAGGTGCAGTCGCCCTGCCGCCGGGTGGATACATCTACGAGGACGCGCACTGGCTGGTCTGCCACGCGCCTGTGGATAAGGGTCCGCTGGGGACGCTGTTCATCGAGTCCCGGCGGCACTTTCTGGACTTCGCGGAAGCCAATGATGAGGAACTGACAACCTATGGGCCACTGCTGAAGAAAGTCTACGCGGCGCTCAAGTCCCTGACTGGGGAGGAACGCATCTATCAGGTCATCTTTGTCGAAGGCATCCCCCACTTCCACGCCTGGCTGATCCCGCGCGGGGAGGGCGACGAAAAGGGTGTGCCCTTCCTCGCGAAGGACATCGCCTGTGAGCAAGAAGAGGCGGAAGGACTGGCTGCAAAATTAAGGGATATTCTTTAAGATATAGGTGCTGAAAATGAGGCAGCCGCAACCTATGAAGAATGGAAAAACGACCCATCTGTTGCCCGTCCATGGGGTGAGGAAGATAATGAGTTGGGTAAAAGAAGCGACCAAAAGTAATTTTATGATTAGCGTCATAACCACCTATCAATCGCCGCCGGGGACGGCGGCTTGAGCGAAAATGATCGGCCTGCTCACCATCCACCTGCACCTGCCTGGCTGCGCTTCGCTGAAAGAAAAGCGCGGACGGCTCAAGCCGCTGCTCAACCAGCTGCACAAGAAGTTCAATGTCTCGGTGGCGGAAATGGACCGGCAGGATCTGTGGCAGGAGGCGGTCATTGCCTGTGCGCTGGTCAATTCCAATAGAGTACTTATTCAGCGTTCACTGCAAACCGTGGCAAAATGGGTCGAGGGGAATTGGCCGGATGGCATGGTCATAGATACAAAGCTTGAAATGATTTAAGGACAAAGCGTACCATAGCCAAGTTCTGGTGTTATAAATAGCATTACAGTGCAAGGTAGCATTGTTGTTGCACATTCATTGCCAGGAATAACCGAAAAAATGGTTGTGCGTGGGGGCGCACGCC
>DAOTXM010000290.1:0-5554 GCA_034435215.1 Anaerolineales bacterium | reverse complement strand
AGGATTTGCCGGACCATCTGGTACATGAAGGCCAGGCGCTGCTTATCCGGCCGCGCAGCCCGGAACCAGGTGATGGGATGGTGGAAGGCGCCCGGGGCGATGACGCCGCTGCCTATCGCGCCCAGCACCCGGGTGCGCGGGACGTGGCGCAGGAAACTCTCCAGGCTGTGCGACCAGAGGTGGAATTCCGCGTCCGGGGAGGGCATGAAAGATGGGTCCGCTTCGATCCCGCCGCGCGCGAAGATGAGCAAGGCCCCGTCGTTTTGCAGGTGGCGGATACAGGCACGCGCCGCCTGCACGCGCCCCAGCAGGTTTTCCGCGGCCGGGGCAAAGATCGCGTTCCGGCTGATGTTGGACAGGTTCTGGAAGAAAGGAATGTCGCCGATGATGATCTTGTAGTCGGGGCGCTGGACATGCGCCGAGATGACGAGCGAGTCGTAGGAGCCCGGGTGGTTGGCGGCGATCACCAGCGGGCCTTCGGCGGGGATGTTCTCGACGCCGCGCGCGAGATGGCTTTTGACGAAACGCGGCAGGACCCAGGTGGCGCCGGCAGAGACTCCGCACGCAGCCACCACCCGGTCCAGGCCCACGGCCAGTTCGGAGAATTTTTGCGCCGCCCGGCCAAAGAGGCCGCGGACCACACTCCTGACCGATCTGCTCTGTGGAAGCCCCAGCGCTTTGGTCAATTCGCAGACCAGCAGTTCTTTGAGGCGCTGGATTTCCAACCGTTCGTTGCTCATCCGGCCCCCTCCCTGGCTGGCGCGGGTTTGGGAACCTGGAGAAAGAGCAGCAACACCAGGGCGCACAGCAACAGGATGACCCCGTTGGCCAGGAAGGGCACGGACGGGTCGTAGGCATCGTACAACCAGCCGCCACCCAGCGGCCCGAGCGCAGCGCCGATATCGGAGGCCATCACGTACAGGCCGTAGGCGCGCCCGCGCTGGTCGCCGCTGGTCAGGTCGGCCACCAGGGCCTGCTCGGCCGGATCCCCGGCGGCAAAGCACAGCGCCAGCACCGCCCATAACAGCGCCAGCCCGAGGATGCTGGTCAGGGAGGGCAGGATGAGCATGGTAGCGGCAGACACGACCAGCCCCAGGATCATCAGGGGTTTGCGTCCGAAGCGGTCAGCCAGGCGGCCAAGCTGAGCAGGCAGGACAGACCAGATGATGCCGGAGGGCAAAAACGCCCAGCCAATCACATCGACACCGGCGTGCAAACGTTCCTGCAGGAACAGGATCAGGATCGGGGAGGTCATGGTCCAGGCTGCGGCGGTGACGAGGGTGACCAGCATGAGCAGCGTCCAGGCGCGCGACCAATGGATCGGGCTTGACCTGGTCTGGATCGATGCGGGCCTGGTCTCCGGCATGTTGCGCAGCGCGATCCCGAACGCGATCAAGGCCCCGGCCGTAAAGGCCAGGAAGGAGAGCTGCCAGCCGCCCAGCACGATTCCCTGAAGGTCGAGGCTTACATCGCTATCGAGCAGGGTAAAGCCAATGAACGCGCCCAGGATCGAGCCCCGGCTGGAGGCCTGGGCCAGCCTGCCAAAATAACGGGCGCGGTTTTCCTGGCCGGTGATGTCGGCAATGATGGCGCTCACAGAAAGCCAGGCGCAGGCCGAAGCCACTCCCTGGAGCAGGCGGGCTGCCACCATGCCCCAGACCCGGTCGCTGAAGGCGAAGGCGAGCATGGTCAGCGCGTAGCCCAGCATGCCGATGACATAGAACAGACGCCTGCCGAAACGGTCCAGCGCCCAGCCGACCAGCGGGCGCATAAGGATGGTCATGACGGAAAAGGCCGAGAAGATCACTCCGATCTCGAGCGCGCTGGCTCCCAGCTCCCGCCCGTAGATCGGCAGCAACAATCCCATGATGAAGAACGGGAGCGACAGGTAGAAGAAGGACGATTCGATGGTTTTGATTATACGTGACTCGGAATGGGGGGATGGATTTTGCATGGGGGGACCTCGAGTCTAATTGTATAACAAAAGCGCGCTTCGACTGCGGCCCTTCGACAAGCTCAGGGCCTCCGCTCAGCGCGGGGGATGCGCGCTTCGACTGGTGATTGCCCACAAGTCACTTTATATCACTCTGAGTGACCAAAGGGAGCTCAGAATGACATTTTTGGAGATGTGGGCAATCACCAGCACCTCGACTGCGGTGCAAAGAGCGCACCTCCGCTCGGTGAGGGATGATTATGAGGAAATGACCCCCATCCCCCGCCTTCCCCCATTTTCATACCCCGAAAATGGGGGAAGGGGCTGGACCAATTGGTAAAATAGATGTATGCCGACTCTTGACCTGGATAAGTTCGAAGCGCAGCGGGCGCGGACCTTCCGCCTGCCCCCGCATCCCCGGCTCAGCACGCCGGCCCAGGCGCTGGATTATGTGAACGAGCGCGGTTTCATTTATTTCTGGCCGATCAGCGGGATCGATTTTCCCAGCCTGTGGACCGCCGTGGCAGGCAACCGGCCGGTGCCCAACGAGCACGATGATCCCGGTCACGTTACCTGGGGCTGGAAGGATGACGCGCTCGACAAGCGCATCTGGTACTACGCCAAGGTGCTGCGGCGCAAGGCAACGATGATCTCCCTGGAGGTCGCGCCTTATTTTTATGCGTTGACCGAGAATTACGGGGATTACCGGGAGGATTACCTGATCCCCTACGAAGAAGGCCGCCTGCCGCAGGGCGCGAAACAGGTCTACGAGGCCATCCTGGACAATGGTCCGCTGCACACCATCGACCTGCGCCGGCTGGCGCGGATGAGCAACGCCAGGGACGCAGAGTTCAACAAGGCGTTGGAAATCCTGCAAGCGGATTTCAAGATCCTGCCGATCGGGGTCGCCCAGGCAGGTTCATGGAACTATGCCTTCATCTACGAGATTACGGCGCGCTACTGGCCCGACCTGCCGGAGCAGGCGCGCCGGATCAGCGAGGCCGAAGCGCGGTCGAAGCTGCTGGAATTGTATTTCCAATCGGTGGGGGCGGCGATGATGCGGGACGTCAACAAGGTGTTCCAGTGGGGGAACGCGCTCAGCGAACGGGCGGTGAAGCGGCTGGTGGAACGTGGATCGATTTTGGAGGAGGTGGAGCGGGGCGATATGCCTGGGGAGTGGCTGGCGCTGGCTGAACTTGTTTGAGGGTGGGGGGTGGGGGGTGGGGAGTATGGAGTAGGGGGTGGGGGGTAGGGGGGCGGTGTCTGCTCACCCCGCACACCAGTCCGTGTGGGGCTGCCCTGCGACCCTTCGACGGGCTCAGGGCACCGCTACCGCCGCAAAAACCGCGGCGTCCGCTCAGGGAGGTTGTGCTCAGCTATCGAGGGTGCTGGGAACGGCTTTTTTGGAGCAAATAGGTGGCGAAGGAGTGGTGGAAGGTGGGCAGCTGACGCGTTTGCTTGTATCAATCATCCAGCGGGGAGCGGATGGCTTTCGCGCCCTTGTTAAGTACAAGAGTGTAGATCATAGTGGTTTTGACGTCCCTTCGACAAGGTCTCGATAAACTCGGCCACCAGCTCAGGGCAGGCTTTGTGGCCGAGCAGTTCCTGGAGGGTGTGGATGTCTCTTCGGCTTTGCTCACCGTTCGTGCCGCGAGAACCGGCGGCACGCCGGTGCGAGACGGCAGGGTAAACTCCGCCGTTTTGGAGCAGGTGGGTGCTTTCGTGCTAAAATGACCACAGCCGCGTTGGCAACCCAACTTGAATAGCAGAGGAAACAATCAAAGCAGGAAGAGGAGCAAGCCGTGCAATTCAATGCGTCAGATGTGCAACTTTCATCACATGGGGGAGAATATTTCCAGGTACTTCTTTCTGAATCCAAGGCCAAAAATCGCCCGTATGTTTTACTGCAGAAAAGTTTCGAGTTTTCCCGAGGGCCGGCCTATTTTGAATGCCACGACCTCGACCTGGCAGGTCATGGCCGCGTGAAGCGCTGCGAACTTCGGCGAGCATCCCTGGAAATCGATGTGTCTGGTTCCGCTGAACACATTACGGTCACCTTCGATGAATCTAACGAGAAAATTGGCAATCTTGCCTGGATGCTGAGAATAATTTTGGATAAACGTGTTTCTTTTGTGAATTCATCAAGCATCCCGGAGCACCCAATAGAAGACCCGGACTTCCAAGGCGAGTTTATCGAGGGGAAGGATGATTTATGAGGGATGAAGTTACACGCTGCATATTGCATATTCCATGTGCTATTGATCGAGAGGACTCTTAACGGCGAGGCCGCCGCGCTGAAGGACGTGGGTGTAGACCATGGTAGTGCGCACGTCTTTATGCCCTAGCAATTCCTGGACCGTGCGGATATCATAGCCACTCTGGAGGAGATGGGTGGCGAAGGAGTGGCGGAAGGTGTGACAGCTGACGCGTTTGCGAATACCCGCTTTTCCGGCAGCCCCCTTGACAGCGCGCTGCAAGCCAGAGGGATCGAGGTGGTGACGGCGTTCTTTGCCTTCACCTTCGGCACCTTCATACCCCTGCGGGGCACTTCCCCCGACCCCTCTACCCTGACGGGCACGCGTCCCGGGGGGAGAGACCCCCTCCCGACCTCCCCCCTTTTCTGCGAAAACGGGGGAGGGGAAAGAGCGGGGGTCGAGGGAGCGTTTGGGGGCAGGGAAGAGGTATTGCCAGTTGAGCTCACGGGCGGCGTTGGGGTATTTCATTTCGAGGGCGTAGGGGAGGTGGACTTCTCCACAGCCGGCAGCCAGGTCTTCTTCGTGAAGGAGGCGGACGCGCTCGATTTGGCGTTTCAGGTCGGGGATGACGGAGTCGGGCAGCGGGGTAACGCGGTCTTTTTCGCCTTTTCCATCCCGAACAGTGATGGTTTTATAGTCGAAATCAATATCTTTGATGCGTAGTCGAACACATTCCATCAGGCGCAGGCCGCTGCCATAGAGCAGTTGGGCCATGAGTTTATGAGTCCCATGCAGTTGATCAATGATGCGCAGGATTTCTTCGCGGGTAAGAACGGTGGGGAGGCGTTCGGGACGTTTGGCGCTGGAGAGCAGAACGGGTTCGATCTCTTTGTGGAGCACTTCGCGGTAGAGGAAGAGGATGGCAGAGAGGGCCTGATTCTGAGTGGAGGCAGCGACGTTGCGCTGTGTGGCGAGGTGGGTAAGAAAAGCCTGGATTTCGGGCGCATCCATCTCTTCCGGATGGCGTTTTTGGTGGAAGAAAATGTAGCGCCGGACCCAATCCAGGTAGGTCTCTTCGGTGCGATAGGAGTAGTGTTTGGCGCGGAGGGCATCGCGCATCTGGTCGAGGAGTTTTTTGGCCATGGGGAATTGACTTTTTCTATGAGGTCAGTATAATGGTTTAAAATTATAGTGGTATTTTGCAGATTAGGTTGAGGAGTACATGAATTATATTACATTTGTGGCAGTTGCAACCCATAGGCTGTTATACTGAGGTTATCAACCAAGTTTCTAGTTAGGTTGCACGCGGTTTTTTAAAAATATGCCGTGCAAATTGTCTATCGTGGAAAGCCGTGTACCGCCAACCTGCCCGCCGTCCAGGTCGCCCGCCATCTTTTTCGAGTGGCGGTGTGAAGGCTCGGCGGTG
>DAOTXM010000289.1:0-18628 GCA_034435215.1 Anaerolineales bacterium | reverse complement strand
CCATTCTGAGCAGCCAAAGGGAGCGAAGAAACTGATTTTTCAGTAAAAATCCGGTTTGACTTAGGCAGATTTTCGTTGCTTCGCTCCTCGAAATGGCAGACAGTTACTGATTTTTGAATTACCGAACGCTCTCTGATGGATCTAACCATCAATTCCGGGGCATTGGTGGCAAGGTATTTCCTGTCTTCATTCGGTAAGGAGACATTCCAGAATTTATCACTTAATTCGCGCATCCAATCTGGGAAAGCATTGCCCCCGGATAATGGCGCGTCTTGGCCTGCGCCGAGTGGAACACCGTTGATGCCGAGATCGTCCAACAGGCGCCCGATATGTTGAACATAAACCTCAGGATGAGCTTCCCCATAGGATATCGTAACCACCTGAACCGCCACATCCTGATGCGCAAGCAGGTAAAGCAGAGCTACGGTGCCATCCAGGCTGCCGTCATCATCATAGAATACTGCCAGCTTATCATCCTGGATTTCGACTGCTTGGGTCCCTTCAGGATCTAGGCCGATCCATCGCCTGAATTCTGGTACAACGATCAGGGCTGCCAGGACACCAATGATCGAGAAGACTGAAACTATGATCTGAAAAAGATCAACGCCTTTTTTCTTTTTCTTCATCTTCTATCCTCATTCTAAACCATATAGGTTCTTTTAGAAACCGCATTCGGAAACTTTTCCACTTGTTCGAAACACGCCCAAATCATATCGCCCAACTATGTGTAAGTAGCGCGTCATTTACAACCTTTTATCTTGATACGATAACCACATTATGAAAGCTGTTGCTCGCCCCATGATCCCTTCAGGTCCAAAAAAGGCGAACAATGACGTCCGCCTTTTCCGATCACTGATCACTGAATACTGATTACTGCTTACTTCAACCGCTCCGCCACGATCTCAGCCACATCTTTCACAATAACTTCCCCGCCATCTGCCTTGGATGCATCGTTCAACATCGTCATGCAGAAGGGACAGCCAACCGCCAGCGTCTTCACGCCTGTCGCTTTGGCTTCCGCAAAGCGTGTCCGGTTGACGTTGGCCGTACCGTGCTCCTCTTCCTTCCACATCTGCGCACCGCCCGCACCGCAACAGAAGGATTTTGCCCCGCGGCGCGGCATTTCGACTGTCACCAGCCCGGCGGCTTTCAGGCCTACGCGCGGGGCCTCGAAAATCTTGTTGTGACGGCCCAGATAGCACGGGTCATGGAAGGTCACTGAATCCTGATCACCGCTCACTGATAACTGAATTTTTCCCGCTCCTACCAGCTCGTTGATCAACTGTGTGTGGTGGATGACTTCATAGTTCCCGCCAAAGGCCGGATATTCGTTCTTAATGGTATGCAAACAATGCGGACAGGTGGTCACGATACGCGGCGGCTTGACCTCGTTCAACATCTCCACATTGGCGGAGGCCAGCTCGAAGAACAAATACTCGTTCCCTGCGCGGCGTGCAGAATCGCCCGTGCATTGTTCGTTCTGCCCTAGCACGGCGTAGCTCAGGCCGGATGCATTCAAGATCTTCGCAAACGCCTGGGCAACCTTTTGAGCGCGCGCATCCGTCGCAGGGGCGCAGCCAACCCACCACAAGATTTCAGGGTCAGGATTCTGCTCGATGGTCGGTACGTTCAGGCCTTCCGCCCATTTCATCCGGTCAGCCTGGGATACATTCCACGGATTAGCGTTACGTTCCATGCCCTTGAAAGCATTCTCCCATTGTTTGGGGAAATTGTTCTCCATCAATACCAGCGAACGTCGGATGTCGAGGATATCGCGCATGGGTTCGTTGCCCACCGGACAGATGTCCACGCAGGCACCGCAGGAGGTGCAGGCCCAGACCGCCTCTTCATTGATCGCGAAATCCAATAACGGTACGCTCTCCTTGCCATCGGCAAATTTCGTCCCTTCTTCGCGATTCAAGTAATAGCGCTTGTTAATCTCCAACGCAGCCGGCGAAAGTACCTTGCCCGTGTTATAAGCCGGACAGACCTCCTGGCAGCGGAAACACATGATACAGGCATAGCTGTCCATCAATTGTTCCCAGCCCAGGTGTTCCAGGTTGCTGGCGCCGAATTGTTCGATGCTCTCGTCCTCGAAGTCGATATAGCTCAACTGGCCGATCGACCTGCGTTCTGGTTTGAGTAGGAAATTGATCGGAGCAAAAAACAGGTGGATGTGCTTGGTGTAAGGGAAATAGGGCAGAAAGGCGACGATGGAGCCGAGCGACAGCCAGAACCCGGCATGCTCCAATATGACCCTGATCCCCGAGTCCATGCTGGACCATAAACCTGCCACCGTTGTAGCAAACGGTTGCCAGGCGTCCGGGCCGTGTCCCGCCAAGAAGACGGATTCGCTCAACAAGCGCGCGCTGATGTGCACGATGATGAAACTTGCCACGATAGCCGAATCACGCTTGATGCCCGCTCGCGCTCGGGGGTCGAGCATCGTTGATTCGCGCGTCGACAGGGTGGCGGGCTTGAACACAAAACGCCGGATGACCATTGCCACGATGCCGACCAATACGGCCAGGGTCGAAATGTCGGCCAAGAGACGATAGATGTCACCCAATATGCCAGTCCCTTGTAGGAAGCGGTACTCTGGGATGAAACCCTGTAACAATTCGGCCAGATTGACCAGCAGAAAGTAAAGGAAACCCCATCCGATCAGGCCGTGTAGCAGGCTTGGGCCGAGTCGGAAGCGGAACAAAGGGCGAAACGTCCCGACTTTGAGAGCCACCTCCCACAATCGTTTGCGGAGCAAGGTCCAATCCGGTTTGCCCTGCCCACGGGAGATGATTTTGATAATGCGTCGAACACCGCTCCAGGTGAAATAAAGGGAGAGAAGTACCGCGGTAGCGAATACGAATTTCTCGACGAGGGTCAACATGGAATCTCCTTCGACGGGGTTTCGTGATGCTTTCCAAGTTTAGCACAGGTTCGCAAGTGCGGCAAAGTTGAGCAGACTGCACGGCAATTCTCATTTTGAAAGAAATATCGTGCTTTTGCTGGCTCGGATTGACAAATCCGAAGCCATACTTACTGGATTCCCTGGCGCCGCCCGCCAGGGCAGGTGTGGCAATCCTGCAATGAAAGGAACGGAAGCGAACATTACCCCCGTTTTGCGTGCACACGATTACTTGCTGATGTCGGCTACATAATCAGCGGCGATGCTGCAGATGCCCTCCAAATTGGAGGCCACGTTTTCCCATTCGAGCGCTTGTTCCTTGTCCGCCGTGATTTGGATAGCCTGGCCCAAACAGCCTGGTCCGGCGTTGTAATTGACCAGGGTGAACTTCCACAAGTCTTCGTAACTGGCGGCCTCCCCGGGAGCGCCATCGCTGACATTGCGGACGATGCGCCCGGCCTGCTCACAGTTGGCCTGCATGGTATGTCCGAAGACCCTGACGCTGAAATCGGCCTGTGTCAGATCGATGCCAAGCGGGCAATCATGACAGGTCGCGTTGACTGTATTGACCAACCCCAAACGCAGCATTTCCCGATCTGTTTCATCCAGATGCAGATAACCGTTTTCGCAATGCTCGGCAGATAACACCAGCGGGCAAAATTGATCGAAGAAAGAGAAATTCCACAGGAGCGTTGTATCGGCGCCATCTTCGGTAAGTTGCCCCAGGCCGATATCGCTATCCTGGAACAGGGCCGGCCAGAACTGGCTTTCGCGCGCGAATAACCTCTTGAGCATCTGTGCGGGAACGCTGGTCTCCTGGGCCACCTCCAGAATCAGGGTATCGAAACGATTCTGCCACTCGATGACCGCCGGACGGGCAACTTCCAGGCCGCAGGCGTTGGCCCCATAGCTGTCCAATAACAGACCGCCATTTGGACATTTGTGGGCATCCACCGCACCCGCTGAAATCAATTTGGCAGCCAGATAGTTATACGGAACATCGGTGTTTAGATCTTCGGGACGTTTGGGGGTGGTGAGCCATTCGGGCGGGCCACCGACAGGCGGGAAGGATTGCCACGACTCGGCGCAACTGGCGACCGGGACGCCGATCCACTGGCTGCTGAGCACATCCACGTACCAGTAGGATTGGTCAGGATTGCCTTCATTGTCTTCTGCCACCCGGACTTGCGCAGAGAACGTATCACTGCTGTCACCATAACTGGAGTATGCCCAGAATTCCACGGTCACGCCATCTTCGTCCGTGGGCGCCAGCCTGATGTAACAGGGCACATTACAGGTAAAGGGTTGGCCATCGATCGATCCGCCTATACTGGTGATCTCTTCGTTTGGCAGGGGCTCTTCACCGGTGATCACCAATTTCGGCATGAATTCACACAGCGTCGTCGATATCGTCGTCAGGGGGGAGCAATCTTCGAGATCGACCCAGGCTTTTGCGGCGGGCAATTCCACTGCCACCTCACGTTGGGCTGGCACTGCACTCACCAGATACAGGTAATACCCGTCACAATCTTTGTATTTCCCCTCGGTACAAAGCTCCTGTTCGAACCATTCATCGTGAATGTCTTCACCACACTGGGTAAACACATCGTTCAAGGTTGGCAGGCCCTCGTGATCGGTGACCAGCGAGCAGACGATCTTGCTGTTGTCATAGCGAGCCATCAACCAGGTATAGCTGGTGTAATCGACAAGGATAGACGCATAACGGTCTGGACCGGGAGGCGGCTCGAGAGTAGCCAGCAGCTTGAACCCTGTGGAAGAAGCGAAGGCGCTTGCAACCAGGACGAGGAGCATGCTCATCGCCAACAGGGGGAATCCAGGCTGCAAACGTTTCCCGTCCATCTTTATAAAAAGCCCGCGGTATCTACTCAGACCTATGCAAAAAAGTAGGGCAAAAACGGTGTGCGCGGGGGCGTACGCCCCCCGCGCACACCGTAAATTCGGGGTAAGTCATGTTTTTGCCGCCATTCTAAAGGCAGGCTGAGTAGTTACAGCCCACCTTTATTATAGCGGACTCTGGGGTTTGTGCAACTATTACTTTTGTTTGTCCATGTCTTCCAACATGTCGAGGTCGCGCTTCAGATTACGGAAGCGGAGGAACAGGCTGGCTACGTAGATGATCATCACAGCAAAGGAGATGGCGTACCCGGCAATCATGTATTGGGATGTATCGGGAGGGGTTTCGAAAAAGAACATGTGTACCTCTATTGCATAACCTTGAGTTTGAGTTGTTCGACCTTGTCCGCCAGCGTACCCATGCGGATGCGGTTCCAAAACAGGTCGATGAAGATCACTGTGAAGGCAAACAGGGCGAAAAAGAATGCCGTACGCATGTCAGCTGTCATATTGAAACCACCCTGTGCTTCGGCGCTTTGTGTGCCAATCACGACAGGATGAATGGTGCGGAACAGGCGGATGGCCATGAAAGTGATCGGCACGCTGACGGCTCCGACCAGGGTGTAGACAGCGCCGAACCGGGCGCGGCGGTCGGGATCTTCGATGCCCTGGCGCAGCATGAAATAGGCAATATAGATGAGCTCCGTGATGGCGGCGGTGGTCAGGCGCGGATCCCAGGTCCACCAGGTGTTCCAGACAGGACGAGCCCAAATGGAACCAAGCACAATTGCGATGAAGAAAAAGACCAGGCTGATCTCGACCGCGGCAATTCCAACGCGGTCCCATTTCAGGTCCCCGGTACGCAGGTAGGCAATGCCGGAGACGCCCGCGGCGATGAAGCCCAGCATGCCGACCCAGGCGGTGGCTACGTGGAAATAGAACACACGCTGCACCTGCCCCATCACGGCTTCGGTGGGGGCGAAGACCAGCGCCAGGTACGTAGATACGCCCAATAGAATGAGGGAGAGAATGTCGAGGGCTAATAAGGTGGTGGGTTTCTTTTGCATGGATTTCTCCTGTAAAGTGGTTAATCGGTGATGAATCATGGTTAATGGGTTGGATCGAGATGTGAAGTCCATTAACTATTTACCATGTTCCATCCTTCATTCTTCAACGACATAATCGAAAACCATAAATGCGATCGCAGTAAATATCACATCGTAAACGATCAACAAATTGAGCCAGGGCAGGATTTCATCCATCTTTGCGCCGGTCAGGTAGCCGCCGCTGGCCTTGACCGCCGCGATCAAAACTGGCACGACCACCGGGAAGAGCAGGATGGGCAGCAGTACATCACGGGTGCGGGTTTGCACGGCCATGCTGGCCAGCAACGTGCCAACGGCGGTATAACCGATCGAGCCAAGCAGAATGACCAGTAGTAATCCTGGCCGGAACAAATTAACGTTGTAAAGCACGCTATAGATCGGCAGCACAATCGCCTCGACGATCAACATAAAGGCCAGGTTACTGATGACTTTGCCGAAATAAATGGCAGACCTGTCTACCGGGGCAAGCAGGAGGCCATCCAGGCATCCGCGGTCTTTTTCGATGGCCATGGAGCGGTTCAGACCGAGCGTGCCGGCAAAGGCGAAAGTGGTCCACAGCACACCGGAGGTGACCGAGCGCCGCGTGGCAATGTCCAGTTCGAGCGCGAAGTTGAAGATCAGAATGACCAGCAACGAAAAGACCAACATGGCCGAAAGCAGTTCGCGTGAGCGTAATTCGGCAGCCAGGTCTTTCCAGGCAACAGCCGCAATGGCTTTCCAGAAACTGGACTTGGCCAGGCGAGACGTACTTGTGAGTACACCTTCAGCCATACTAACCTGCCAACGCCTGTTTATAGAATGTGAGCAGATTGTTCCTGCCAAGACCCTCGCGCGTGGCCGAGGCCGCGATCACGCCGCGCGATAGGATATCGAAGCGGGTGGCCAGGTCCTCGGCGCGTGCCAGGTCGTGGGAGGTCATCACCACGGTGCGTCCCTGACCGGCCACGGTCTGCAGCACGCCGTCCAGCATGGAGGAGGCGTCCTGGTCGAGACCGGTATAAGGCTCGTCGAAGAGCATCACGTCCGGGTCATGCAACACGGCGCGTCCAATGGCCAGTCGCTGTTGCATACCGCGCGAGAAGGTGCGGACAAGATCGTGACGGCGCGTTTCCAGCCCGATCATTTCCAGGACTTCGGTAATGCGTACTTCGTAATTTGTGATCCCATACATCCGCGCGTAGAATTTCAGGTTCTCTTCGGCGGTCAAGTCCGGGTAGAGCAGGGGCATGTGCGAGACTACCCCGAGCCGGGCGCGTACGGCCGCGGCCTGCCTGGGCAGGCTGTATCCAGCGATATCGACACTGCCCAGCGAAGGCCGCGAAAGCGAAGCCAGGATGCGCAAGAAAGTGGTCTTGCCCGCGCCATTGGGACCGAGCAGCGCTACGAACTCCCCCGGTTGGACCTGGAAGTCCAGTCCACGCAGCACGGTTTTCAGGCCGAAACGTTTGACGAGTTTATTGACTGCGATCATGATTGATGCACCCTGAGCAGAGCGATAGCAAAGGCGAGGGGTTTTTGCGTGTCGATTACAAGCCTCACGGCGGGCTTTTCGCTCAGCGAGGATTAAGCCAACTCTTTCAATCTTTCTTTCAATTCCGCCCGGCGTGCCTGGTAGGCTTCATCGGGTATCTTCTTGGCGCGGTGCAGGTCGTCGAGGGCGATGATGGCGTCCATGACCTCTTCAGCGGTTTCGAATTCATCTTCATCCTCCTCACCATCTTCAAAATCATCTTCCTCCAATTTACCCCGGTCACGCAGGTACATCCAGACGCCGGCCATGATGAGCACCACACCAAAGGCGCCTGCACCGATCAGCAGTGTTTGTCTGGTATCGTTTCCACCAGTTGTTGCTGTCGTCTTGACCTTGCCGGATAGTTTCATTTCCAGCGGTGTCCCAGCGCTCAGACCACTGCCGGAGTATAACTGAACATTAAAACCCTGCTGCGTTTGTTGAATGCCAGCGTCTGTCAATAGGTCACTATCTACCTTGATACCTTCCGGTACGATGACCAGCGCCGAACTCACCGGAAGCGCAAGGGGTTGTCGGAGTTCCAGCGATTTGTCATAGGGCATAGTAAAGAAGGCGATGATGGAATAAAATTTTTCACTGGGCGGGATGGCGAGCTCACCGCTTTCCGTTTTCATGAGAGGCGCGCTATCCTGTGAAAGCTCCAAACCCACGTTCGATGCGCCATCCGGCAGGGACATGAAAGGCAGGCTGGTACCGTCTGTGGAAAAGACATAGGCTTTATCGCTCAGGTTGCTGATGGTGAACAATTCGAAAACCTGTACGCCGCCTTCCACCGCCATATCGAAGCTGATGTGCAATTGCTCGATCACCAATCCGCCGCTGTCCGTTGTGCTGTCATAGACCGTAAGATCCGGGATGTTCAGCGCGGTCGTACCATCCTCGCTGAAGGCCAGCTCGGATTGGAAGATAATGCCCTGGTAATTGGCCTCGACCAGGAAAATGCGCCCTTCCGGGAAGTCTACAGTTTCGAAGAGAAAGGCACCGCTTGCATCCGTTTTAACCGTTTGTTTGACCACTTCCTGGGGCATGCTGTTTGCATCTGCGGAACGGTCGAAACCGCGCAGGGTGACGGAAACCCCAGACGGTGTCCCTCCTCCACTGCCATTGACAAGCATCCCGCTGATCGGGCCAGATCCGGTAAGGACAACGGTCGCTTCGGGCGTGATTTCAGCCTGCTGTGTCTCCCCTGGCGTGCCCTCTACTGACAGGGAGTCCGTACCAGCTGCTTCCGTTGGCTGCGATTCCTCTTGGATGGAGGTAGCGATTCCAGTAGGGGTAGCAGGCTCGGACGCCAGGGGGGAAGCGCCGAAAGTCAGAGTCCGCAAATAGACGGCGACCGCTACCAGTTCATCTTGTGAGAGCCTGTCGCCCAAGGCCGGGAGTCCTTCCCCGCCTCTGGCAAGCAGGTCTACCAGATCGTTGGTTGAAAAAGCCGCCATCTTTTCCTGATTGGTGAAAAGATCGGTTGGGCAATCGGTACAATTCTGCTCAAAAAGGAGTTTACCCTGGCTGATCTGGCCGCTTGTAGTGCTCAGGGATTGGGCATAGGCCACCACATCCCAGCGTTCCTGCTCGCTCAGGCTGTTGAAGGGCGGCATGAATTTTTCCATGTTCCCGAGCGTGACTATCAAGAACCAATTCGCAGGCGTGGCTGCTTGTGCAACCTTGGCCGAGCCAAGTGCAGGAACCGTGACGCCCTGCGCTGAAAGTTGCTCGCTCATCACGCCGTCAGCCTGCCCGCTTGCGCCATGACAGGCAGCGCATTTTTCGGCATAGATGGCCGCGCCATTTTGCAGGTCAGGTGCCTGTGCGGGGAAGACCGGGCCATGGGTGGGTTGTGCCTGGGCCTGCTGAACAGCACTCGGCGGTGGGGTGACATCCTGCGCCAGGGTCATGGTACAGGCGTTAAGTAATAAAGCAATAATTGCAAAAAACAAGGTTGAACGAAATCTCATGAATTCCTCTAGGAGACCTGAGACTTTTGACATTAGTCTTTGGATTTTCAAAGTCAAACGTCCAAGGCCTGAAATCTAATTGATCGCTTTCCCACAAGATGGACAGAAACGGTCAGAGACCAGGATGGGCTTGCCGCACTTGGGGCAAAAGCCAGCCGATTTCTCTTTGCGCGTTTTGCGGCGGGAGGCGATCATCGATTCCAAATCATCGTCGTCGAGCACGGCAGCCGCTCTTTGGGCCGTTGCATCTGCACGGCGGGAAGCGACGGCGGCTTCCATACGGCTTTCAGCGTCCTTACCCTGCTCCATGGTCTCTTTCCCGATGGAAGAGAGTGATGGTTGAAAGGCGTCCAACTTGCGTAGCAGGTCGGCGCCTTTTGCCAGCAGTTCTGCGCGCTGCCGGGGGTAATCCTCCACCGGGACCTTGCCCAGCGCGTTATCGAAGTCGAGTTCCTGCAGCGTATTGACGGCACGGTCGTATTCTGCCATCAGTGCTGAATATTCGTGATCCTCGTGCGTGGCGCGGCGGCCACGGCGTTGGATATACGGCTGGCCAATGTACATCCCCACTAGGGTAATGACCGCCAGCGTAAAAAAGATTGCTGCTATATCCATCTGTTTATCATTCTGCCAATAGTGGATTAATGGTAGCCTGGATTTCAGCGACCGAAGCAAAGGGACCGATCTTGATGCTGCGTAGCACGCCGTTGCGATCGATGAAATAGGTTTCCGGCACGCCCAGGTTGCGGTTGAAGATGGCCGAAATGCGCGAGCCCAGGTCGGGACCGTTGGGGTATGTAATGTCGAAACGCTGCAGATACGCTGCTGCGTTGTCGGGCGTATCCGTCCAGGCGATGCCCAGGAAAACCACCTCGCCGTCCGGTTCGTAATAACGCCAGGCTTCTTCGAGTTCCGCGGCTTCCTGCTCGCAGGGTTTGCACCAGGATGCCCAGAAATTGATCACCACTACCTTGCCCGCCAGGTCTGACAAATTGACTTCAGACGCACCCTGATAGGAGTAACCAGCGAACATTTCCAAGGGGAAATCGGGCACTTTCGAGCCAATACTGATGATCGGGTTTTGCGCTTTTTTTAATCCCAACCCCACCAGAACCAGCAACGCCATCAGAACAACCCAGATGATGATCTGCGTTGACAAGCGGACGCCGCGCTTGGGCGCGGGCGTCGGTGTAGTTTTTTCTTCGGTCATGACTTTCTCCTACCTTCACATCATCCCCTCTCCCGATGGGAGAGGGTTAGGGCGAGGGGCTTATTTTCTTTTCTTAAGTTCTTCTTCCATACGCGCGATATACTCATCGTCTGACGCGGGGGACGTATCGACCTCGTTCGCGCCTGCCTCTGTTTCTGAGGTCTGGCTCCAGGCCCGGAAAGCCCGAAAAAGCACAAAGACACCGGCCACGATGGCGATCGGAGGCACAACATAAATCAACCAATTGAAACCGGTACGCGGCGGTTCGGCAAGCACACGCGCACCATAATAATCGACAAAATGCTGTTTGATTTCCGCTTCGCTCTTGCCCTCCGCCAGCATGGAGCGGATTTCCTCGCGCCATTCCTTACAGGCGACCGTCGGGCACACGTCCAGGGGCGTGTTCTCGCAGACAGGACAGTACAACTGTTTGGCGATGGCATTGACCTGGTCATCTGTGGGAGTGGCTGATTGCGCAGAGACAGTAGCAACTGTGAGCGCGGAAAGAGCGAGGAGAAGAACTGTGATCCAAAACGATTGTTTCATGTCCACTTCCGGTTAGTCCGCTGCACTGGGTTCAACAACACGTTTGCTGACCCGTACAGGGCGCAGGCTGGGGTCCTTGTCCGGCCAGGCAGCAAAGAGCATCCCAAAGATAAAGACCAGGCTGCCCACCCATAGCCAGTTGACCAACGGGTTGTGATAGACCTTGAAGGTCGCACCCACGGCCGAGACGGGTTGCCAGTCCACGAGCAGAATATACAAATCATCTTGCAGAGTGCTGCGCTGACCGGGGATAGTCATGGTCTGTTGCGAATCGAAATAAAAATCAATGCGTGGGTAAAGTTGGCCAATATACTTGCCTTCTTTGTAAATATCGACCACGGCGCGGGTGTAATTGACACCAGCCCCTCGATCATCCCAGGTGGCTACTTCGTTGTATTGGACGGTGTAACCTGCAAGTTGCAGCGTTTCTCCCTGGGAAAGCGTGCCCTGGGTTTCGGTCTGGAAGACTTCGATCCCCAGGATGCCAATAGCCATCAGCATCATGCTGAGATGGATGATATAGCCGCCATAGCGACGGCGGTTGCGGCCAGCCAGGCGTGCCAGGGCCGTAAAGAAGTTCTCCTTCTGCGCCCGTTGGCGCGCACGGGCGCTGCGGAAGGTGTCGTAGAGCGTGACGAAGATGACGAACGCCACCAGGAAAAAGCCAATCAACGCCACCCAATTGGTGTAACCGGCAAAGTATGCCACCGCAGGCACGAACAATGCCGGAACGGTCGGTTTCCAGATGGCGCGCCCCAGGGTCAGGGCGGTGGATTTGCCCCAGGCCGAGAGCGGGGCAATCCCCATCAGGGCCATCATCGCGCCAAATATCGGTGTATTTGCCCGCTCGTAAAATGGCGGGCCGACGGTCACTTTTTGGCTGGTGAAGAGTTCCGAGATCAGTGGGAAGATCACGCCCCAGAAGCAGACCACCAGCACACTCAGGAATAGCAGGTTATTGAGCAGGAAAAAGGCTTCACGCGAGAGCATGGATTTCATCTCGGTTTCGGACTTCAACTCTGGCCAGCGCCAGATCAGCAACGCAATGGAGGTGATGAAGGTCAAACCGATAAAACCGAAGAACATCGGGCCGATAGCGCTCTGGGCAAAGGCATGGACGGAGGAAAGCACGCCGGAACGGGTCAGGAAGGTGCCGAAGATGACCAGCGCATACGTCAGCATGATCAGGATCATATTCCAGTGTTTGAGCATCCCCTTGTGTTCCTGGATCATGACCGAATGCAGGAAGGCGGTGCCGGTCAGCCAGGGCATGAAGGCTGCGATCTCGACCGGGTCCCAGCCCCAGTAGCCGCCCCACCCGAGCACGTCGTAAGCCCAGCGACCACCCAGCACCAGGCCGAGTGATAGAAATAACCAGGCCCACAGTGTCCAGCGGCGGGTGACGCGCGTCCAGCGGTCGTCGGTGCGACCGGTGATCAAGGCTGCAATGGCAAAAGCAAAGGGGATCACGAACGAGACGAAGCCCAGGTACAGCATGGGCGGATGGATGATCATGCCGGGGTGTCGCAAAAGAGGATTCAGTCCCTGGCCATCCTGCGGGGTAACGGGCATGCCGCCTGCCGGTTTGAACGTGTACGCGTTCACACTACCAGCTACCTGGTAGAAGCGGGCGAATGGATTTTCGAAGAAAATGTTCATCGAAAGGAAAAACGCCAGTGTAATGGATGAAACCACGATTACCCAGGGAAGGAACTCGCGGTCGCGCTCCCACTTGCGCAGCGTGACTGCAGATGTGAAAGCGGAGAGCAACCAGGCCCAGAAGAGCAGGGAACCTGATTGTCCGCCCCACCAGGCCGTGATCTTGAGATAGGTGGGCATGCCGCGGCTGGTCACTTCATACACGAAGGACACGTTGAATTGATTGTTTACCAGTAGATAGATCAGGACCCCCGCCGACAGGGACAGCAAAGGGAAAGTAAGCAATTGCGCGCGCCGGGCGCTTTCCACCATTTGCGCGGACTGTTTTCTTTCTCCGATAATCGCAATGATGGCGCTGTACAGCGCCAGGACAAAAGTCACGACTAAAACACCAAACCCAAAATCTGAAAGCATCTCTTCTCCAGTGAGTTATAAAACCTGACAGATCTTTGTCCCTCTACCCCATTACGGGGCGTTATTAAGTGATCTGTCAAATTTTCTTTTATCAACCTTCCGCTTGTGCTGGCACCGCTTCTTCGTATTTGGTCGGGCATTTGAGCAGCAGTTCGTCTGCATAGAAAATACCGTCTTCCCCTAAATGGCCGGTCATGATGGCCTGGGCCTCATCCCGCAGCAGGTCCGGCTTGGGGCCCTCGTAGATTACTTGCATGCGCGCGCGGGTTGGGTCGGTGACGGCTTCATGCAACACGAACGCCAACCCGCCCTGCGCTTCGATGTCGGCATTATCGCCTGGGACATGGGCAACTTCGAAGGAAAGGGTCAGGGTTTGCGGATCATACTGGATCGTATTGCCGATGACTGCACCAGAAGCGCGCAGGTTTTTGTCGATCACATCCGGGCCTTTTGCCTTGAGTTCATCGATGGTCATGAAATATTCTGCGCTGGCCTGGGTGGACGAAACGATCAGGTACACAACTGCCGCCAGGATGAGCAGACCACCCAGCATGAATTTCGTTCGCTGCATTACGATACCTCCAGAAGAAATTGGCTAAAAATGATAATTTATATTTGCCTCTTCATTTTACATATATAGATTAATGCAGGCTGAGAAGGGCTGGGATGGATGTCACGAAATTTCCCCGAATTTGTCCTAATAGGAGTATCTTTTCAGTAAGATGGGATGTACAAGCCTCCTACCGCCCCATTTCTCATTTCTACAAGCTTACTCCAATGATATCAGTCCTGTCCGAATGGCAAATTTAACCAGTTCTGTGCGTGAGTGCATGTTGAGTTTATTCATAATACGTTCGCGATGGCGGGCAATGGTCTTCGGGCTAAGCTCGAGCTTTTTACCGATCTGCTGATTATTGAATCCTTCCCCCACCAGCTCCAGCACCTGACGTTCCCGTTGGCTCAAGATATCCAGGTTTACTGCATGCTTATGCTGTTCATTTGGATCGCCAATAGGTGGTGGAACGATGTTTTTTGCCAGGCGTTGATAATCCTCCAGAAGCCAGCGCGCCAGGGCAGGTTGTAAATAGACATTCCCGGCGGCGACAGCCTGAATGGCGGCAATCAATTCGTCAGCTGCAGCCTGTTTAGTCAGATACCCCGAGGCGCCCACCGCAAGCATCTGCATAAAATATTGCTTATCGGCATGGACTGTAAGAACCAGTACTTGACAATCAGGGTACAGGCTTTTTAACTCGCGAGTAGCTTCTATACCGTCCATCTCTGGCATGGTGATATCCATCAGTACAATATCCGGTTGCGTTTGCCTGGCCCGTTCAAGCGCTTCGATGCCGTTTTTTGCCTCTGCTACTACCTGAAGGCCTGGTTGCGTTTCCAGGAAAGAACGTAAACCGGTGCGTACGACCTCGTGGTCATCGACTAACATGAGTTTGAGTGTATCCATATAACAGACCTCCTGGTTTTTAAAGCGGGATGACCACCTCAACGGTTGTCCCATGCCCGGGTGCGGAATGCAGACTCAATTGTCCGCTGACTGATTCGACGCGTTCGCGCATGCCCTCCAGCCCCCAGCCCCGCGGTGGCAGGAGCGGTTCGTTCGGGTCGAAGCCTTTGCCTGCATCCACGATCCCGAGCGTGACCGTGTCCGGAGCATAATCTAATCGCACGAGGGCCTGGTTGGTTCCCGCATGACGAATGACATTGATGAGTGCCTCTTGTGTCACGCGGAACAATACGGTTTCAATCAGAGCATCGAGCCTTTTTTGTGTCCCAGTCACTTCGAACGTGACTTCCAGCCCTTTCGGACAGCACTCGTTCTCCAACAAGGATTTAACGGCTGGTACGAGTCCCAGGTCGTCCAACTGGGCGGGTCTCAGGTCGTGGACCATGCTGTACAGTCCCTGTGACATCTGGCGGCTCAGCTCTTGCAGCTTGACCACGGTGCCCTGTATTTGTGGTTTTCGCTTGGCCAGTTCTCGCAGGGTAGCCAGTTCCAGTGTAAAGGCTGTCAGGGTTTGTGAGGTTTCATCGTGCAATTCACGCGCGATGCGTGCGCGTTCATCTTCTTGCGCCTGCACGATATGCCGCAACAATTCGCGCCGGATTGCCTCCTGTTGCTCCAATGCCTCCAGCCGGGCCTGTTGCGCGGCAAACAAGTGTGCTTTGCGTTCTTCTTCCATGAAATGGATGGCGCGCAACAGGCCATAAGTGATCAGGATCGCCATCACAGTGCGGACCAGTTGGATGGGGAAACCGGTAAATACTTGGAAGGCCTCTTCGTTGATGAATCTTGCCGGAAACATATCTAAAGGATGAACGAAAAATTGTGTCAGGGTGTAAATGGCAAATCCGAAGGAAGCAATGGACAGGTTGGTACTCAAGCGGTTGCGCCCGGTTTTATGGATTTCACGCGCTTGGGCACGTAAGGCCAGCGCCGCCAACATGGCGGCGGGAACTGCCAGCAAATAACGCCCGATTCCGTCCAGCAAATGGATCGGAGGGGCAGACGATTTTTGATAACCGACGAAAAGGTTGTAGATGATGAATAGGGCATACGCACCAAAAACGCTGAAGCGAAACAAGCGTTTCCCACGATCATATGGTGATACCAGTAACAACATCTGGAATCCATACAGGAAAAGGAAAGTAAATGAAGCAAATAAGAAAATAAGACGCAGCCAGGGCAACCAGCCTGGCAGGGGAGTTCCTAAATAATCCGCCTGTAAAAGATAGGATTCTATCCACTCATGGGTGCCGTGGATCAGGCCAAAAGCAGCCAGCGGGCGTAATACGCGCGCCTGCGCCAGGGCAGGCGAACGTCCGGATTCGAGCGCCATGGTGATGCCCATTCCAAAGAAGGCCAGCCCGTAGACGAAGAAGACTAAGAAAGTGAATTGATCCATACCAAATTTGTGAACATTTGCACAATATATTTTACATGATGCGGATTGATATATCGTCTTTGGGTTATCATATCCAATAGGTGATGGATGTCACAACTATTTTCTCACAGTTTTGAGTAAAAAATATGTAAAAAAGCCCTGGTTGTGACGTTTGTCACGTGTCTTTTAGCCCAATTTAACTTGCTTTTAATGTTATTTGGAATTATAAATTGGTGTAATTCCCCCAATCTTGACGAGGTTTGGTTTTATTCCTGGAAGGAGGTGGTTGGTTTCATAAGCACTGAATTTAACGAGAGTTACCTGACCCTATTTTTAAGGAGAATGCGAACTATGTCTATCAAGAAAATGCTCATTTTGCTCGGAACACTGATCGTAGTGGCGGTTGTCATTACGGCCTGCGGTCCCAGCGAAACCCCGGCGCCAACCCCAGCCCCGGTTGAGCCGACCGAAGAGGTCCCAGTACAGCCCGAAGCTGAAGTGCCCTACCTGGCAGCCTGGGAAGAATCTGGGCACAATCAGTCGGACGCAGAAGCCTTCCGCCACTGGGACGAGGAAGATCCAGCTGAGGTGCCGACTGCCTGCGCCAAGTGCCACAGTACCCAAGGTTACCAGGATTTCCTGGGTGCAGACGGTTCTGAAGCTGGCAAGGTGGACGCCGCTGTGTCAGCCAAGGATGTCTGGGGGATTCAGTGCGTGGCCTGCCACAATCCGGTTACCCTGACCAAGACTGATGTGACCTTCCCCTCCGGCGTGACCGTGACTGCTGGCGATGACAGCCGCTGTATGGAATGCCACCAGGGCCGCGAGTCCAAGGTGAGCGTGGACACATTCCTGGCCCAGTTCGGCGAGGATTTGGATCCCGATAAGACTCCCGCCCCCGTGACCGTAAACGGCAATGAGGTCAAGCTTGGTTTCCGCAACGTTCACTATTACCCGGCTGCTGCTACATTGTATGGCGGTGTTGCCCAGGGCGGCTACCAGTACGATGGCAAGAGCTATGACGGCAAATTCCGCCACGTGGAGGGCATCGACAGCTGTACTGGTTGCCATAACCCGCACACCCTGGAAGTCAAGGTCGAAACTTGCGCCATGTGCCATGAAGGCGTTGCCTCCGTGGAAGACCTGAAGAACGTGCGCATGGTCTCCTCGGCTTCCGATTATGATGGCGATGGCAACACAACCGAGGGCGTGTACTACGAACTCGAAGGCCTGCAGGAAGTGCTGTTGGCTGAGATTCAGAAGTACGCTTCCAGTAAGGCTGGCGCGGAGATCAAGTACAACTCGGACGCCTATCCCTACTGGTTCGGCGCAGATGACAAAGCCTATCCCAACTGGACTCCGCGCCTGCTCAAAGCCGCTTACAACTACCAAATGGCGCAGAAGGATCCCGGTAAATTTGCACATGGCGGCAAATATGTTATCCAGCTGCTTGTCGATTCCATTGAAGACCTGGGCGGTGACGTGAGCGGCCTGGCCCGTGAGGATGCCGGTCACTTTGCTGGCAATACAGAAGCTTTCCGCCACTGGGATGCAGATGGTGAAGTACCCGGTTCATGTGCCAAATGCCACAGCGCTACTGGCCTGCCGCAGTTCATCAAGGAAGGCGCCAACATCTCCAACGAAATCGCCAATGGCTTCATGTGCTCCACCTGCCATAACGAAGAAGCCTGGCCTGAACGCTATACAGTTGCATCGGTCAAGTTCCCGTCTGGTGCAGAAGTATCCTTTGGCGGTAAGGACGCCGATGGCAAGTTCATTGCCAATGATGGAAATCTGTGTCTGTTATGCCACCAGGGACGCGAGTCCAAGGTCAGCGTGGATAAAGCGATCGCCGCTGGTAATTTCGGCTTCCGTAACGTGCATTACTTCGCAGCGGGCGCTACGCTTTTTGGTGCGGATGCTCAAGGTGCTTATATGTACGATGGCAAGGAATACGCTGGCTACTTTGAAGCGCACCCGTTGAACAAGTGCCAGGACTGCCATGACGTACACGCTCTCCAACCCAAGGTGGAAGCCTGTGCCGGCTGCCATGTTGGCCAGGAAGTGGAAGCCATCCGCTTGAACGCTCCGGACTACGATGGCGATGGCGATACGGCTGAAGGCGTCAAAGGTGACCTGGATGGTCTGGCCGAGGCCCTTTATGCTCAGATCCAGACTTACACGGAGGCACAGGGCAAGAAGGCTGTTTACAATGGCGCTGCCTACCCATATTGGTTCGATGAAGCTGGTGAACGTTTTGCTGCCTTCGATGCGAAGTCCCTCAAGGCTGCCTACAACTACCAGTACTACCAGAAAGACCCGGGTGCCTTTGTGCACAATGGCAAGTTCGTGGCCCAAATTCTGATAGATTCGATTGCGGATCTGGGCGGCAACGTGGGTGGTTTCACTCGCCCATAAGATTGGCAAGGGGACAAAAATAGAGATAACAATAGCGGATGCTTCTGCATCCGCTATTGTTATTCTAGATTCAGTACTTCACGAAAATTGAAAGAGGACCCGAAAATAGGGGTGTTGGGGGGGGGGGGGG
>DAOTXM010000288.1:0-7537 GCA_034435215.1 Anaerolineales bacterium | reverse complement strand
CCCCCCCCCCCCCCACACCCCTATTTTCGGGTCCTCTTTCAATTTTCGTGAAGTATTGAATATGGATAAACAAGGATTTCTTCCTCCCTGAGCGGAGCGATAGCGATGTCGAAGGGTGGTTTTTGATATTTTGCGCTTCGACTGCAGGTTTTACTACACCTGCCTACACCACAGGCCGTCTCGCCCCGGTGGGCTTTCTGCCAGAACGGGATGCAAGGTCTTCTACCCTCCGCTCAGCGAGCAAAATTCAATTGGTTCAGGTAATGTGCAAGCTACATACCTGGCGGAAGTGGTAACCGTAGATGGAGAAAGCAATAGCTAACGGGAACAACTTGGGGCGGCGGAAGAGCGTCCAGAAGAATAATTTCCAGTAATGGACGCGTTCCTTGTCGATGATGCCCAGGTGAACTATCGAACGGAAGAAAGCCAGGATATATTCAAAATCAAAACCAATCTTGATTTTAGGGGCTTTGTATTCTTTCAAGAAGGTCTTGACACGGTCATAGTAATTTTTGGGTGCGTAGAGATAGTTGACGACGGTTTTATAGCCCCTGTGGAGCACATCCAGACTCATTTTCGGGATGATGTTGGTCGTACCATCCACATTGTCCCCTGAGGACGCGCCTAATAAGCGCCCTTCGCGTTTTAATCGTTCGTACAACTTGGTACCGATCGGCGCTTGCAGCAGGCCAACCATGGCGGTCACAATGCCGCTCTTTTGAATGAACTCGATTTGTTTTTGGAAGATCGAGGGGGTGTCGCTGTCGAAACCAATGATAAAACCGCCCTGAACTTGCATGCCGCTGCGTTGGATGCGTTTGATATCCTCGATCAAATTCCGGCGGCGGTTTTGCTTTTTATTACATTCAACCAAGCTTTCGTCTTCTGGCGTTTCCACCCCGATGAAGACCATATTGAAACCTGCTTCGGCCATCAGGTTCATCAACTCTTCGTCATCAGCCAGGTTGATGGAAACCTCGGTGTGGAAGGTCATTCCGGTTTTATTTTTACGCCATTTGATCAACGCGGGCAACAAGTTTTCCTTGAGATGTCTTTTATTCCCGATGAAGTTATCGTCGACGAAAAAAACGCCCGAGCGCCAGCCAAGCTGGTACAGCCCATCCAATTCGCGGATAATTTGCCCGGCGGTCTTGACGCGCGGCTTGTGACCGAATAAGGCAGTGATATTGCAGAATTCACAGTCGAAGGGACAACCACGTGAATACTGGATTGCCATGGTCGCGTAGCGTTTAATCTCGAGGAGTTCCCATAGCGGGGCAGGGGTATCGCGAATATCTGGAAACTCGCTGGATGAGTAGACACGCCGCGCGCAGCCTGCCTCCAGGTCATCCAAGAACGGCGGCAGGGTCAGTTCCGCTTCGTTCAGGATGAAATGGTCTACATCTTCGAACTGATCGTGTTCGGCAGTAAAAAGCGGTCCCCCCGCAACAACTTTGAGGCCAGCAGTTTTGCAGCGCACAATGACCTGTTGGGCCGAGTTGCGTTGGATGGCCATGGCACTGATCAGAACCATATCTGCCCAGGCCAGGTCTTCTTCACTGAGTTTCCTGACGTTCAGATCGACCAACCGTTTTTCCCAATGCGAGGGCAGCATGGCTGCCACGGTCAACAGGCCTAAAGGGGGTAGGGAGGCCTGCTTGCGGATGAATTTCAAGGCGTGCTTGAAACTCCAGAACGTATCCGGGAATTCGGGGTAAATCAACAGGGTTTTCATTTTTCTCCTCCAAGCAGGGTTCGTCAAGGCTGCAAACTCAAAAGTATCTGGCCATGTCCTTGATGGTCTATTGCGCGACGTTCGTAGTCGTTTTCTGCCTGCTACATATTCCCCCTGCCGTTTCCCAGATTTAGGAAACGGATATTGATCTCTTATGGTCTATGTTTGTCGTTTCAGGTTTTACTTATTATAGCCCCAAAAGATGGGTATAAGATTGATTGGTGGATTTTTGATCATCATTTGATAGCAGAATAGTAGCCATTTGATGGCTCGTCTTAGCGTGAAGTGTAAGCTCTTTATGTTCCCGGCATCTTGTTGCATGAGACTTCTTGTAAAAGTCAATCGACCGCTTCGCTCTAGGCGGCGTCTCAGCTTTTGCTTGAGCCCTTGACACTACTGTTAATCGGTGGACGGCCAGCCAAACTTTAAACTGGCTTAATCATGGTGCGTTTGTTCTCTCTCCAACATGCTTTCGATCTGGTCCATCTGATCAACTGTAAGTGGTCCAAAGTTGACAGCGTCGATGTTCTCTTTAACTTGCTCGAAAGTTCTGAAGCCGGGAATCGGTTAGAGATGAACAGCCAGAACAGCCACAAGCCGCTGAGCAGCGATGGCTAGCGGGTTCAGCCAGCGATGCCCAAAGGGGAAAAACGTGCTCGTGGGGGTCAGGTGGGACATAAAGGCAAGACACTGCGGCAGGTGGAGAAGCCCGATAAAGTGCAGGTACATTTGCCGGAGCATTGCGTCGTTTTTGGGCGGGCAATTTCGGTGGACGAAACGCATGCAGTGGTGAGCAAGCGACAGGTTTTTGATTTGCCTGAGCCAAAGTTGGAAGTGAGCGAACATCGGTGGGGACAAATCGAATGCTATGGACAGTCTCAACAAGGAGAGTATCCCGCTGATGTGACAAGCGCTGCGCAATACGGGCCGGGGGCGCGGGCGTTGGTGACGAAACTTTCGGTTGACCACAATATGCCGCTGGAACCAATTTGTCAATTGTTCACGGACATGTATGGGTACGAATTGAACAGCGAAACGGTGGAAACAGCGTTGGAACAGGGCTACAAACTGGCTGCGCCGCTAGAAGCGACCACGCTGGCGCAGTTGAAAGGGACCAAAGTAGTCCATTTCGACGAGACAGGGCTGCAGATTGGCGGGAAACTGCAATGGTTGCATACGGCCTGTAATGATCTGTACACCCATCTATTCGTTCACGAGAAACGCGGCGAGGAGGCGCTGCGCAGTGAAGCCTCGGTATTGAAGGACTTCACGGGTCGCTCCATCCATGATTGCCAAGCGGACTGGCTGGTGCGCGTCCTCTGGGGGAGAGCCGTCCGGGCGCTGGCGTAAGGGCTGGCGAACGCGCGTGACAGTCACCTTTGCGCAGCATCCCCAAAGCGCAGCGCAGGGGACAAGGTGACTGTCACGTTTTTCGCTCCCCGTTGAGATAGCGGGGAATCGGTGCGTTTACCGAGATGAACGATTTGTTTATTCTCAGTCTACCATAGAAAGGAGGGCGAAATGAATAAGGATGATGAAAGAAATAGGGCAATCTTTTTACATTCGGCCTCCAAGGTCAGATCAACAATAGCTATCTGGAGTTAATACACAATGAGAAATTATTCCTATGAAGTTCTCAAAAAGGGAATTCGTGATACAAGCGAAGCGATTAAAGGGAAAGACATTTTCTATCAATGCGCGAAATGTCAATCCATCATTCCCTCGCTCCCAAAAGACAATATTAGCTGTTCGTGCCATACTATAGGGATTGATAAAGACATGAATCGATTGTTTGTGAAAGATTACTCGAATTTTATTATCCTGAGAAAACTAAGAAAAGTAAGCTAAAATCTTCCGACAATCTTTGCGTGCGCAGGATCTTGGAAGAAAAGAACACAAAGTGATTCCCCAAAGGTATAATACCATGCTTGAATACCTGGAAAAACATCGCATTTTTATCTCAACTGTTCTTATTGCCATTGCTTTGACAACTCTACTCTTTTGGCCAATGTTTTCAAATCTAACAAGCATGGCAATATTTTTGATAAGCCCTGGGATGGTCATTGTTTTGAGTTTCCAAAAACACCAGCGCGCCTACCAAAACGCCGAAGCCACCCGCGAGAAAATGCTGCGCAAGTTCTCTCTGGACGTCATCGGTCTGCTGCTCGTCCTGGCCGCGGCCATCCTTGCGGGCGAGTGGGCCGGGGGGGCGCTGCGCGGTCACGTCCTGGCTGACCTCGCCTCCAATCCCTCTTCTGAAAGGAATGGGAAGCAGGCAGGTCAGGCAAATATAAAAAAAGCCCCGTGCCAGGATGGTCATGCCATCAAAGCACGAGGCACCTGATAGCAACCTTGCGAAGGCCGGAAGGGTCCTTGTCAGCATGGCAGCCTGGGAAAAAAACTGATTTTCAACCTGAGCCAATAAGGTATCTTCGCAAGGATCGAGATGACAAAGGATATCGATGAAAACAGCCCTCTTACTCGTTGACATCCAGAACGACTATTTCCCCGGCGGCAAGATGGAATTGGAAGGCCCGCTCGAAGCGGCCAAAAAGGCCAGCGAACTGCTGCAATGCTTCCGCGACCACAGCCTGCCGACCGTGCACATCCAGCATATCTCCATCCGCCCGGGCGCGACTTTCTTCCTGCCCGGCGAGCGCGGCACGGATATCCACGACCTCGCCGCCCATTACGAAGGCGAGCCGCTGGTGCAAAAGCATTATCCCAACGCCTTCCGCGAGACGAACTTGCTGGAATTGCTGCAAGAATGGGAGATCGAGCGCGTCATCATCACCGGCATGATGACGCACATGTGCGTGGACGCCACCGCCCGCGCCGCCGCCGACCTGGGCTTCAAAGTCATGCTCGCCGCAGATGCCTGCGCCACACGCGCACTGACCTATGGCGGTACGACCATCCCGGCGGAGCACGTCCATAAGGCCTTTCTGGCGGCGCTGCAATCCTACGGGCAGGTCATGCCGGTCGAACAGATCCTGGCGCATTTGGCTGCGGAACAGGTTAAATAACCTGTGTCATTGCCCCGCCCAAAGGTGGCGGGGTTGCGAGGAGTGTTTTTTGCAACGAAGCAATCTCCGTGCAGGTAGAAAAATTTCTTTGACCCGTGGTCTCGATACGCCCCGAATAGCACGGGGCTACTCGACCAGCGGGGCTTCAATATGACATAATAGGGAATCTATGACTATCCTCGATCCCGAACGACAACAGCAGGCCAAACGATACGCCCGCATCCTTCGCCGCCTGTGGCTGGTGAGCACGGCTCTCAGCGCCGTCTATGCCCTGGCCTGGCTCTTCGGTGGCTGGGCGATTGGGCTGCGCGACTGGCTTTTCACGCTGACCCCTGATCCCTGGTTACTGGTTGCGCTGTTCGCTGCCGTCTTTGGCGGTATCTATGCCCTACTTACCCTGCCGCTCAACTATTACGGCGGATTCGTCCTGCCGCACCGCTTCGACCAGTCCACGCAGACGTTCAAGGGTTGGGGGATTGATCAGCTCAAGGGACTCGCGGTCGGAGCGCCTATCGGTCTGCTCCTGCTCGAACTGCTCTACCTGGCCTTGCGCGTCACTGGCGATTTGTGGTGGCTGTGGGCGGCCGGCGGGATGCTGGTCTTCAGCGTGCTGCTCTCCAACCTGTCGCCTGTGCTGATTATGCCGATTTTCAATAAATTCGTCCCTCTCGGAGAGGAGCATGCTGATTTGGAGGCGCGGCTGCTCAGGCTGGCGGAGCAGGCCAGGACACGAGTCCGAGGCGTGTTCAAGTTCGACATGTCCCGCCGCACGAAATCCGCCAACGCAGCGCTGACCGGCATCGGCAACACGCGCCGCATCGTGCTGGGCGATACGCTCATCGACGAGTTCACGCCGGATGAGATCGAGACCGTGCTGGCTCACGAGCTGGGACACCACGTTCACAAGGATATACCCTTCCTGATCGCTTTTGGGACGTTCACGACAACCATTGGTCTGTACTTGACCTCGCTGATGTTGAACTGGGTCATTGGTTTCTTCGGCTTTTCCGGCCCCGCGGATGTAGCGGCTTTGCCTGCGCTGGGGATCATCCTGGGCGCGTACGGACTGGTCACCATGCCGCTGGAGAACGCCGTCTCCCGCTGGCGCGAGGGCATGGCAGATGATTACTCGCTCCAGGCCACGGGCAAGAACGAGGCGTTCGCGTCCGCGTTTACGCGGCTGGCCAACCAGAACCTGGGCGAAGTGGACCCCGAGAAGTGGGTGGTGTTCCTGTTCTACTCACATCCACCGTTGGGGCAGCGCATCGAGAAAGCTTTGAAGAAGAATTTATCTCTCTGAGCAAAGAGCCGCATTGAGGGGCAAAGCTATTTTTCCCCTTTTCCATTCGACCAATCCTTGCGCCTGAGCAGGATCGGGGTGACCACGATCAGAACGATCACCACGGCCATCAACATGATCCCATCCGTCGAGCCGACATCCTCGCCTGCCTTCGTTGCCGCGGTAACGGTTTCCGTCGTCTGCGCGCCGGGTGTCAAGGTAGCTTCCTGAACCGCTGGCAGAGGACGATTGAGAGCCAGGCTGACAAGGGAAATTGCAAGGCCCAGCAGCATCCAGAAAGCAAAGTGGATGGTTTGTGATTTTGTTTTCATGGTGGTCTGGTCGGTGTTCAAGTATATCATGCTCGACAATCGGGCAATTTTTACCGAATACATGTACTTTCGCTTGTTTATGCGTTATAATTTTTATGTTACGGTGGGGCTACCTGCTGTGCCTTGAGGAGAGTCACATGAAACGCCTTCTTCCAGTCACGATCTTTTTGCTCGTCTTGATGGTCATCGGGACGAGCATTGCTTTTGCGAGCGAATTCCAGGGACCGCAGCCCGATCTTGTCGCCGGCGCGCAGTTATATGACAAGTGGTATGCGGCGTTGGGAGTCCCTGCGCCGCAAGGCAATATGCCTATCTGGAGCCGCCAATCCACCAACACGCGTTCCGGCGCGGAGACCTGGCGTTGCGCGGAATGTCATGGCTGGGATTATAAAGGCGTGGAGGGCGCTTACGCATCCGGCTCGCACTATACCGGTTTCCCCAGCATAATCCGCGCCACGGCGGACATGACCGAGGAAGACATCGTGGCCCATCTGAGGGGGGAGAACGATCCGGCGCATGACTTTTCCAAGTATCTCGACCAAACTGCCATGGGGCAAGTGGCGCTTTTCCTCAAGGAAGGCCTGATCGACGATTCCGAATATATCGACTCGATTTCCTTGAAAGTCATTAATGGCGACCTGGAACATGGCCAGGACTTGTACAACTCGACCTGCGTAGAATGCCACGGCGAGGACGGTGCCAAGATCATCTTCCGCACGGAGGGCGTGGACGAAACCCTGGGCGATGTCGCCAACCGGGATCCCTTCCGCTTCCTGCATCGCACACGCTTCGGCGTGGCCGGGACCGAAATGCCAGTGGGCTATGAATTAGGCTGGACGCCCGCCGATGGCCGCGACGTGCTGATATACGCACAAACCCTGGCCCGGGGCAAGGCACCGGAAGAAATAACGGGAGCAGGCGAAGGGTCCGGCCCGAGCGAGTTGATCGGCGGCGCAAAAAATCTGTGGACCGGCATCCTGACCGGCATTGGCGCCTTCTTTGCTACGTTCGGTAGCGCCTTGCTGTTTCTCACCATCCTGGTATTGATCGGCGTTGTAATTGTCACTGCCCTGCGGCGTCGAGGCTAATGCTTTAGGATTTATACTACGTTGACGATGTCATATTTGAAAAAATACCCGAAATTTGGGGTGTTTGGGGGGGGGGG
>DAOTXM010000287.1:0-10894 GCA_034435215.1 Anaerolineales bacterium | reverse complement strand
CTGTGACAGAGTGAGAAAGGGTGTGTAGCAAATTTTCGGAGGCTTCCTTCGTTACAACCGCTAGCGATGCCGTTGTAGATGCTTTTTGCGCCGCTGTGGACGACTTTTCCGAAAAAATACTACACACCCAGTGAGAAAAACCTTATTGACTTTTCGCGCCAATGTGAAATAATGATGTAGACCCAATTTGTGAAAGGAGCACCTCCTATGGACGGGATCTATCAACTCGGTATCGCATTTATCCAATGGCTGCAACAAATGAGCCCGGGACTGGACGGATTTATGAAGGTGGTCACCTTCCTGGGTGCGATTGAGTTTTACATCCTCTTCATCCCCCTCCTGTACTGGTGTGTGGATCAGTCCCTAGGGCTGCGCGCTCTCTTTGTGCTCATTGCCACCGATGCCATGGGCACTTCCTTCAAGCAATTGTTCCACCAACCACGGCCATACTGGCTTGGAGGAGTCAAGGCGCTGGCCGAAGAGACCTCGTACGGCATTCCCTCCACGCATGCCAGCAATACTCTGGCTGTCTGGGGTCTGATCGCCACTTGGATGAAAAAATCGTGGATGTGGATTTTCACTGCCATCCTGCTGTTCCTGATCGGGCTCTCGCGCCTGTACCTGGGCGTGCACTTCCCGCAGGATGTGCTCGGCGGCTGGTTGCTGGGGCTGGTCATGCTGTTCGTATTCATCAAGTATGAAAAGCATTTTTTAGCCTGGTGGGCGCAGAAGACAGAGAATACACAAATTTTCCTTGGCTTCCTTTTCTCCGCCGCTTTGATCTTGCTCGGTCTGGTGGTGCTTGCACTGATCTCCGGCTTCCCGGACCCGCCGGAATGGGCAGAGTATGCCGCAGAAGCGCGCAATGTAAGCAATTACGTGAGGCTGGGAGGTTTCCTGGCCGGCGCCGTGTCAGGGGTTGTCCTGATGGATAAACATGCCTGCTTCAAGGTGGATGGCTCCACGCTGCAAAAGGCGGGTCGCTACATCGTCGGGATGATTGGCTTGTTCGCTCTCTACCTGGGCCTGGACCTGCTCTTTGCCCTGCTCGCCCCGGATGTCTCCGTGGTGGGATACATCTTGCGCTACATTCGCTACGCGGCAGTCGCGTTCTGGGGGATGTTCGGTGCGCCGTGGGTGTTTCTCAAGATTGGGTTGGCGAAGAGAAAATAAAGGTTGTCAGGTGTTATTCAACTTGGGAATTATCTGTCAACAGATGGTGAAGCGTGCTGCCCTGTATAATAGGGGAAAGACATGGAACTTCCCAATAAGTCAAGAGCCTACATTCCGGCAAACAAAATCAGCGGGTATTTGCTTTCCCAAGCCCATGCAATTGGAAAATCCAAAGCAAGATACTTTCGTTCGTTTGGATTCGACGAAACAAACGCCGTCGACTTGGAATAAGGCTTGTTGACGATCGCCCAAACAGGGTCAATCAAAGAAACTAGTGTCAATCTGCATGGCGCCAAATATGTTATCGATGGATTTATAAAAACTCCAAAAGGTGCTATGATTGGCGTACGAACAATATGGATTATCGAGACAAATGATGATAAACCACGCTTTGTGACTGCTTATCCAGCCGAATGATTTAGGAGCAATACAATGATTCGAGAACTAGATACTATTGTCCTTTCTCGTGATTTCACCGAATACGGGTTGAGGCGCGGTGATGTTGGGGCAGTCGTCCATGCCTATGCAGATGGCAAAACATATGAAGCAGAGTTTGTAACTGGCGAAGGGAAGACGATTGCGGTTGTGATGCTTTCAAAGGCAGATATTCGCCCAATGCGGCGGGAGGAAATTCTACACGTCCGCAATTATGCAGTAGCTGGTTAACCATCAGCCCCGCCTCCCGGCGGGGTTTTCAGTTCTTCGCCCTGCTCGCCCCGGATGTCTTCCTGGCGGGTTATATTTTGCGCTATATTCGCTATGCAAGCGTCGCTTTTTGTGGGATGTTCGTCGCACCGTGGGTGTTTATCAAGGTCCGGTTGGCGGAAAGAGCATGACGTCTTAAGACACGATCCGGTCAGCCTGCGTGGGCTGACCGCCCCCTTTTCAGCAAGACGTTGATCTCATGAGAGGCTTCCGCCAGGGATACCCCATCGACCACGGCCCATTCCTGGCTGAGGACGTTCAGGATCACGCGCTGGAATTCCGCCATCGGCCCGTACAGCGGTTTGTGCCAGCCGTGGGCAGTCAGGTCCCTGACGACCTCACAATGGGCAGTGATTGTGCCCTGGTTGATGTGACCGATCAGACTGGCCAGCAGGCCCCGCTCCGGTGTGAGCGGGCGTGGAGTAGACTGCAAGACCTGGCGGCATTGGTCCAATTCGCTCCTGACGCTCAACTTGCGCAGCCCGGAGGTGGACAAATCCACCGGCACCCATACGGTCGTGTCTGGAATTAATATGACATAGTACAGGCGAGGTTGGTTCGGTTCGAACTGTTTTTCCTCCAGCTTCGCCACATAACCAACCCCCTGTTGCGGGTGGACGACCCGGTCACCAATGTTGAATTTCATAAACAAAAGTTCATCCCTTATCATGCGCCTGCCTGCTTTTATCGAGCAGGGCTTCGATCTCGCTGGCAGCCTCCGCCAGACTTATCCCTTCCACAGCGGCCCATTCCTGGCACAGCACGTCCTGGGTCACTTTGAGAAAGGTCGCCATTGCGCCACTGAGTGGTTTGCGCCAGCCCGCGGCAGCCAGATCGCGCAAAACTTCACAGTGAGCGCTGAGCGTCCCCTCTTTCAGGCGTTCTTTCAGTTCCAATTGGCGCAAACGCGGATCGCTGTTGAGCGGCACGGCAGGGGCTTTGAGCAACCGGCGGCAATTGGCGATTTCGCTTTTCCCCGTCAGTTTTCTGATCCCGGTGCTGGGAAGATTCAAAGGCACCCACAGGGTGCTGCCGGGAAAAGAAATTTCATAGAACGGGCGCTTCTCTCCCTCTACGAATTGCTTCACAGCCAGACTGGTCACCTGTCCCAATCCATGCCGCGGGTGAATGACGCGGTCGCCAACTTTAAAATTCATCTTAACCTCTAATAGCGTCGCTGCCCCCCGCCTCGTCTTTGATTGCGATTGCCTCGCTGGAAACCGCCACCGCCGCGTTCTTCCCGCGGACGGGCAAAGCTGACCGACAGCGGGCGATCGTTCATCATGTAATCCTTGAACATCGTGATCGCCTTCTGCGCGCTAGCCTGCGAATCCATTTCCACAAAGGCAAACCCCTTGGACTGGCCCGTAGTGCGATCCTTGATCAACGCCACTGATGCCACCGTCCCGGCCTGTGAAAACAATTCACGTACATGTTCTTCGGTCGTGTGATAGGATAAATTTCCAACATAGAGTTTTACTTCCATAGTTTTGCTCCTTTGAAGCCGGTCAAAACGCAGTCAAAAAAGCCGCCAACCCATAAGAGGGGTTGACGGCATGATGAGCGCGCTTGACCTGTTATAAGATGTTTCGATTATATCACGACCCAATCAAACTTGTGATCCACAAGAAAACATAAAACAAAATCGGCGGCGCAAAGGACAATCCGGAGAGCACTGCCGCCAGCCTGCTCCTACGCAGGGCGAAGGCGACCCACGCGCCGGACGCCATGACCAGCGGGAAGAGCGGGTAAGCCCAGACCGCAAGCACGAAAGCCCAGGCTTCGGGTGTGCTGCCCGAATCGAAGGCCATCACGGACAGGCCCGCCATGAGAGCCCAGATCGCGAGCGAGCCGATGGCCAGCAATTGCGAGACGATCAGCCAGATCAAGGTGCCTGTACGGCGTTTGGGTGGTGTGATGAGTGCGGTCAATTATCAACTCCTCTAAAGTAGAATTCGCCAACTTTAGCATAAAAGTCTGTGGTTTGGTTATATTGGTTGTGTATATTTTCCTGAAACTGTAAGCTGTTTTTCCCTGCTATAATTGATGGCGAAGCAAGGAGTAAATTATGGCGACGCCAGCTCTCACGACTATTTTAAAGATGATCGAAAACCTGCCTGAAACCCGTCAGAACCAGATCGTCGAGCATCTGCGCGAGTACATTGCCGATCTGGAAGATGAGGAGAAGTGGGACAAAGCTTTTGCAACAACGCAGGATCAATTGGCATATAGAACCCGCCAGGCAGAAAGGCAGATCGCAGAAGGCAAATTAGAACCAATGGATTTCGAACGGCTATGAAAGCTGCCACGCTTCCTTCGTTTTGGGATGCTTATGAGGATCTCGAAAAATCAATCAAGGAACGTGCGAAGAAAGCTTTCTTGATTTGGGCAGAAAACCCATTCCATCCGTCGTTGCGCTCCAAATGCATCAATTCACAGGAAGGCACCTGGTCAGTTCGGATTTCACGTGGAATTCGTGCTATTGGAAAACTGAAAGGGGATACCATCACATGGTTCTGGATCGGCAACCACGATGATTACGAAAAATATTTTGGCTAATATCAGTAAATCACGAAATGGCTGGGAGGAACCCGAAAACAGGGGTGTGGAGCGGGCGCACGCCCGCTTCACACCCCTGTTTTCGGAGATTCTTTCGATTTTCGTGAAGTGCTGAATATAGTCCTGCTGCAAGGCAGGATTTTTTGTTATAGAAAGACGCATCTATGAAAATTCTCGCCCTCGAACGAGAGACTCCGGGCACAACGCCCGAACAATTCGCGCCGCACCTCAAAGCTGAAGCGGCACATGTCTGGGAATTGTATAAAAGCGGGCGAATCCGTGAGATGTATTTCCGCCGGGACCGCAAGGAAGCGGTGCTGGTCTTGGAGTGCGCCGATGCGGAGGAAGCGCATCAGATTTTGGGCACCTTGCCGCTGGTGCAGGCGGGACTGATCCGCTTCGAGGTCATCCCGCTGGTCCCTTATCCCGGATTCGAGAGGTTGTTTGGGGAATAAAGAGCTTGGATATACCATGTTTGGAGAACAAAATGAATGACCGAGTTGCTGCTCCGTTCCAGCGCTTTCTCACTCCACCCGTCTTCCCAGATGAGGAGGGGAAGACGACATTGGCGCAAGTGTTATATGTTTATCTCTTGAGCAGTACCATCTTGTATGCCCTGGCTTTCCCAGCCATTCTAATGTTTTTCCAAGAGGAGACATTTGCCTTAGTGCTAATTTCGAGTGCCATTTTTTTTACAACCATTATGTGGAATCTGGTAAGACGCGGCTTTGTATATCCGGTTGCCCGCTTATCGCTGGCGTATTTCTGGATCGCCACAACAGTGACTGTGTACATCTCCGGCGGCATGCAAAGCCTCGACTGGGCGTTTTATATCCCCGGCACGGTCGCCGCGGGATTGTTCCTGGGTAACAGGGGAGCAGCTCTTTATGCGGCTGCCAGTCTGGTTGTCGGTCTGGTCATGGCATTGCTGGGCATGAACGGGTATCCATTCCCCAGATTATTTCCCTTTCAACACATTTCAGGCTGGGTCTTGCTGCTGTTCAACCTGTGCGTGACGGTTATGCCAATCATCATTTATACCCGTCGCCTGAATACAGCCCTGTCCCTGGCCAGACAGGAAGTGATCGAGCGCAGAAACGTGGAACAGGAACTGCTCCTCAACCGCTACTGCGTCGAACAGGCTTCGGTCGGGATCATGCGCACAGGCCCAGAGGCCGAAATCTTGTACACTAACGAGCAATACTGCAAAATGTCCGGTTACAGCGCAGAAGAACTCACGCAAATGCATATTTACGATATCGATCCCGATTTTCCCCTGGAAAAATGGAAGGCACACAGGCAAAGCCTGCAAGCCAGTGACTCAAGCGCCTTCGAGACTATTCATAAACGCAAAGATGGAACCTTGATCCCGGTCGAGGTCAGGAACAGGTATCTGAAGTTCGAAGAGAGCGGATTTGCTGTTTCATTTATCAGCGACATCTCCGAGCGCAAGCACGCCGAAATGGAGCGGGAAAGTCTGATTGCGGAACTGGAAGCCAAAAACCGCGAATTGGAGCAATTCACCTACACGGTTTCACATGACCTTAAAGCTCCCTTGATCACGATACGCGGATTCCTGAACCACCTGGAGGACGATATTTCGACCGGCGACGATGAACGCGCAAAAAAGGATATGCAGCGGATCGTCCAAGCCAGCGACAGGATGGAGCTGCTGCTGAACGACCTTCTGGAACTCTCGCGCATTGGACGCATTGTGAATCCGCCCCAGGCTGTATCCTTCGAGCGCGTCGTCCATGAAGCGCTGGAACGCGTTGCAGGCAGCCTTGCGAAGCGCGCCGTACAGGTGGAAATCCAAGCAGGACTGCCTGAGATCTATGGCGATCGAACGCGCCTCGTGCAAGTGATGCAAAACCTGATCGACAACGCCTGCAAGTTCATGGGCGACCAGACCGCACCCTGCATCGAAATTGGACAGAGCGGCAAAGATGCCAACGGCATGCCGGTCTTTTTCGTGCGCGACAATGGCATTGGCATCGATCCACAACACAGAGACAGCATATTTGGACTGTTCAACAAACTCGATCATACAGTCGAAGGGACCGGAATCGGCCTGGCGCTCGTGAAACGAATCGTCGAGGTGTACGGCGGGCAGGTTTGGGTCGATTCCGAGGGGTTGGGGAAGGGGGCTACCTTTTATTTTACGCTTGCAGATAAAAGGTAAATCAAAATTTTCCCACATCCCGGCACCTCCACTGGTCGAGGTCGTCATTGTTTCGATCAGAAGGGTAGATCGTCCTTTCCCTGCTATAATCACGCGGTTGCCTCATCACAGAAAGCAAATCACCTATGATCACATCCTCCCCAAACAAACATTTCCATAAGCTGGCCCTCACCGCCGCTTACTACCTGTCCTTCATCGTCCTCGGCATGCTGACCGCCGCCGAAGGCCCCGCCCTGCCCGGCCTGGCGGAGAACACTTCCAGCACCCTCGACCAGATCAGCCTGATCTTCGTCTTCGGCTCACTGGGTTACCTGCTGGGTTCCTTCTTCGGCGGGCGGGCCTATGACCGGCTGCCCGGTCACCGCCTGATGGCCGCGACGCTGCTGGTGATCGCGCTCTGCGCCGGCCTGATCCCGTTCATGCGCAGCCTGTGGTCGCTCCTGCTGGTCCTGTTCGCCCTCGGGCTGGTCAAAGGGACGCTGGATGTGGGCGGCAACACGCTCCTGCTTTGGAACTATGGCGAAAAAGCCGGGCCGTTCATGAACGGGCTGCATTTCTTTTTCGGTTTGGGGGCTTTCGTCTCACCGCTGATCCTGGCGGGGGTGCTCTCCCTTACCGGTAGTATCTGGTGGGTGTTCTGGCTCTTCGCCCTGTTCAGCCTGCCGTTGTCCGCCTGGCTGTGGCGCCTGCCCGAACCGCCCGCGCAGGTTGCTACGCATGATAACGGAAACGCGCCCTTCCCCCTCCTGCCTGTGGTGCTGATCGTACTGGCCTTCCTGTTCTACGTCGGCGCGGAGGTCGGGTTTGGCAACTGGGTCTACACCTATGCCCTCACGCTGGGACTGGGCACCTCCATCACCTCCGCCTATCTGACCTCGGCTTTCTGGGGATCGTTCACGATGGGACGCCTGCTGGGGGTCTGGATTTCCGCCCGCGCCCGCGCCGCTACGATCCTGTTCGTGGACCTGGTGGGCTGTCTCGCCAGCCTGGGCCTGGTCCTGCTCTGGCAGGATTCGACCCCGGCGTTATGGATGGGCGCCATCGGGTTGGGTCTTTTCATGGCCTCCATCTTTCCCACCACCATGATGCTGGCCGGGGAACGCATGCGAGTCACGGGCGCAATGACCGGCTGGTTCCTGGGTGGCGCAAGCCTCGGGGGCATGTTCCTGCCCTGGGGCATCGGGCAGGCCTTCGTCCGGTTCGGTGCGCTGGCGATGCCCATCCTGGTGATGGCGACCGTGGCAGTCAATTTGCTGGTCATCCTGCTCTTCCTGTCCCGCCCTGTAGGGGGAATGTTTCGAGCTTTTGCAAGCGATTGACAGTCTTTGCATAGTCCTTGACAGAGGCTGCCTCGTATCCTGTAAGCAATTCACGCAGGAGGTAACCCATGAAAGTCTTATCCATCCTTTTGGCGCTGGTCAATTCCTTGATGGCAGGATTGATACTGCTCGCGTGCGTCTCGCTCAATACCCTGCACTGGGACGGGCTGGGCTGGCTGGCGGCGCGCGTGGCGACGGGACTGCTGGTCATCCTGGTAGGGCTGCTCACCTTCCGGGACGGCATACAGCCGGTCGGTCCGGGAAAGATGCTGATGGCCGGTTTGTTGCTGGTGTTGTTGGGAACCGGCAGCGCCATGTGGGGCTTGCACCTGACCATCGTCAGCGGGGATGTCAAAAATGTGATGATTCTGTTCGGGGGCAGCCTGGTACTGCAGGGGATCGCCACCGTGGTGGGGTTGGTTCAAGAGGAGGGAATGGCCACCCCGGTCTGATGCTCTTTGGAAGAATACAGCGCCTGGTCCGCCGCTTGCATTAAACCTTCAGCGGTGGTTGCATGTACCGGGTAAGTGGCGATACCGATCGAGAACGCCACGGACATCACCTCGCCATTGATTCTGAATTTCTTTACCGCAAAAGACTGTTTCCACTCACGGGCGCGTTTGACGGCGTTTTCAACGGAGGCATTTGGCATGACCACCACGAATTCATCCCCACCATAGCGGCAGATCACGTCCCCGGCGCGATATTTTTCGAGCAGGAAATCGGCCAGTCCCTTCAGGACGACATCCCCCGCATGGTGGCCGTAGGTGTCGTTGATCGTCTTGAAATGATCCCCATCCAAAATCATGACGCTCAAGTGCGTCGACTCGCGTTTGGCCCGCGCGATTTCCCGCTGTAAGGTTTCTTCCATGTAACGGCGATTATAGAGACCGGTCAGATAGTCGCGGATGGCTTGCTGGCGCAACTGAACTTGCAACGATTCGATCTCCAACAGCCGGGTTTGTAATTGCTCATTGGCGATCTTCAAATCCGATTCTGCCTGCTTGCGTTCCAAAATCTTTTGCAATTGATCGCCAATGAAAGTCAACTGCAACACATCGCCTGAATCATAATCACTCGCTTTATTTCCCACGCCCAAAATCAAACGGATTTGTTCATCCTTGAAGATCGGCACGCTTACATGCCGCACCAGGTGCGCATGCCCCTCCGGGTATCCTTTTTTGTTCGGCATCCCCTGATAATCGTTGTGCACCACCGGTTTCCCAATGCGGACACAATCCGCCCACACCCCTGCCTGTTCGATCGGATAATGACTTTCGAATACCGCCGTACATTGCTCCAGGGTCTTTTCCGACCAGGTGACCAAATGGATGGTCTGCTGGTCCGGGTTGACGAAGTGCAGGTAGCCGATCTGGCTGTCGGTCAACCTGACCGCTTCCTCGATGACCTGCCGCACGATTTCCTTCTCGCTGAGGGTATGCGCCATCTGACTGATTTCCAGCAAGGAATGCAGGCGACGCTCATTCAGCTTGCGCTCGAACTCGATTTTCTTGCGTTCGGAGATATCCCGCACACTGGCCAGCACGTGCGGACGGCCGTACAGATCCACACGGTTCAACCTGACCTCCGCCTCGAAAGGGGTGCCATCGGCTTTGATGTGGGTCCATTCGAACAATTGTGATTTTCCATCCAGGGCGGCCTGGAGCAGTTTTCGCGCCTTCTCATGCGAATCACTGCCATCCGGTTGGGTGGACGGCGAAAAGTGAAAGGGCGTTGCGTTGAGAATCTGCTCTCTGGTACAACCAAACACCTGTGAGGTGCTCGTGTTGCAATCGACAAAGCGCTCGCCTTCCATCAAGAAAATCGCATCACCCGCCAGATCGAACAGTGTCCGATATTGCGCTTCGTTGAGTTGGTGAATCTCATCGTCCGCTCCGCGCATGGGGAGTTCTTCATGTAAAAGCAGGATTCTTGGGGCAGCCTCTGAATAAAGCCGCGTGACTCGCAAACCAAACCAGCGCATCTCTTCAGGGCTGGGACAGGCATACTCCAGGTAAAAATCGTCCAGCTCGCGCGCAATCATTCTGCGAATGCCATCTGCCACTGCTTTTGCTTTATCCTCCCCGATCCCAACCGCTGCATCACAAACGGTCAGATAGTTTTCCCCCAGGCCGTCCGCCTCCATTTTCAATCCATTCGCATGCGCGAACTGCCTCCATTTCCGATTGACGAGTAAAATTTCCCCGTCTTCAGCAATGATGGCCGCGTGCGCCGAGAGCGCGTCAATCGTGGACTGTAAAAACTGTTGTTCGTTCATTCTGACAGGAAACCATGATCTACTCAAAACCGATAATTGGGCTGGCACGATTATAGTTGTAAAAACTGACAATACGCAAGCGTAAAATTCAACCAGCTTTTCCTGGAAGTATAATGACGACATGAACTCGAAAAATATTCCAAGCGTTCTTTTCGCACTTACACTTGCACTGACAGGTTGTACGTTTCTTACCGCGCCTCCACTTGCTACCGTTACACCCGGTTTCACTCCCCTTCCGGAAACCCCCACGGACACGCCGCTTCCCACCGATACGCCCACACCGTGGCCGACAGAAACACCCCTCCCTACGGACACAGCCACCGCCACCCCCACGTCCATCCCCACCTATACTGTTCTCATCGGCGAAGTGACCGCCGACCAGCTGGCCTGTCGCTACGGACCAGGCTGGCCTTATCTATACTTTTTTGGTCTGCTCAAGGGCAACCGGTTGGAGATCATCGGTCGCCTCGATGACGCCAACTGGATCTACGTACAGGCCATCGGTGGGAACAAGCCCTGCTGGGTCAAAACCGAGTTCATGAATGTGCAGGGTGACATCATGAGCGTGGAACCGATCTATCCACAAAAAGCCAAACTGCCGGTATCACCCTATTATCCACCGACAGTTGTGCGCAGCGCCACACGCGAAAAGAATACCGTTACCGTCACATGGCTGGA
>DAOTXM010000286.1:0-5178 GCA_034435215.1 Anaerolineales bacterium | reverse complement strand
CCCCCCCCCCCCACAACCCCCCCCAACACCCCAGTTTTTGAAACGCTACGTATATGCGTTATAATTAGGACAAATACATCCAAATAAGAACCTTCGGGGCAGGGTGACACCTGCATGGCAACAAGCACGATGCGGTGCAAGTGAATTCCCGATCGGTGGTACAGCCCACGAGCGTTGAACGGAGGGTCGAGTAGGCGGTATTTTTTCGTCTTATCGCCCGTCCTGGCCGATTGGCCAGGGAGATCCGAAGTCGAAGCGCATGATCCGGTGGAATTCCGGAGCCGACGGTTACAGTCCGGATAAAAGAAGGTATTGACTAGCCGACTTGTGCGGTTTGGTCTGCTTGCATGCCCCGAAAACGATAGTGTTTTCGGGTTTTTTTCTCAAGCAACACGAACCCTGGGCTGCGTGTGTCGAAGCCCTTGTCGATAGCCTGCCTCCCTGCCCCGCAGCGATTCTCTGCGAGGCTTTTTGTTCACCACTTCCCACACCGCCAAATCCAGCCGCAACTGGCTGGGACTTGCCTCCCTGGCTGCCGGGCTTTTCGCCTGGTGGGCAGCGGCATACTATAGCGGATTGCCATCCTTCATCTTGCCCTCGCCCGGTCAGGTGTGGACGCGTTTCCTGCGCGCCCTGTCCGATGGCAGCCTGCTCTTCCATGCAGGCGTAACCTTATTCGAAATTCTGCTTGGATTACTGGCTGGTGCATTGACCGCGACTGTGCTGGGCTACCTGGTAGCCAAGTCACGCGTGCTGGAGCGCATGCTCTCGCCCTATCTGGTAGCCTCTCAAGCGATACCACTGGTGGCGATTGCGCCCCTGCTGGTCATCTGGTTCGGGCCGGGGATGTTTTCGAAGATCCTGATTTGCGCCTTGATCGTCTTCTTCCCGGTGCTGGTCAATACCGTCGTCGGCGTACGCGCGGTTCCTGCGGCGTTGCATGATTTGATGCGTTCCCTACGCGCCACGCGCGAACAGATCTTGCTGAAGCTCGAAATCCCGGCTGCACTGCCGGTCTTCCTGGGAGGGTTGCGCATCGGTGCGACGCTCTCGGTCATCGGTGCGGTGGTGGGCGAGCTGGTCGGCGCAGATATGGGACTGGGTTTCCTCATCAATGTGGGACGCGGGCAGTATGACACCGCACTGGTCTTCGTGGCGGTATTCACGCTAATCCTGCTGGCGCTGTCTCTGTATGGGCTGGTCGCCTGGGCAGAGAAGAGGCTGTTGAGTTGGCAGGAAACTGCAAATTAAAACCGGACAGGTCTTTGTGGTTCATCCCATAACGCAATTAGAGAGTAGACCTGTCCAGTTTGGCTAGCTGATAGGAGAAAATATGTGGAAACGATCCGTTTTACTGATTTTGTTGGGGGCGCTGGTCACAGCTTGTGCTGCGGGAGCAGGCATGGGGTCTGGTAACGATGCGCTGGTTCACATCAGGCTGCCACTGGGTTACATTCCCAATATCCAGTTTGCGCCGCTGTACGTTGCGATCGAAAAAGGATATTTCCGAGAGGCGGACATCGAAGTCGAGTTTGATTACTCATTCGAGACGGACGCGGTTGCCCTGGTGGGCGCAAATGAGTTGCAGTTCGCGGTCGTTTCGGGCGAACAGGTGCTGCTGGCACGCGCACAGGGATTGCCGGTGGTCTATGTCGCCGCCTGGTACCAGCAATACCCGGTGGCGGTGGTTTCGAAGGCGGAGCAGGGAATCCTGACGCCGGCCGATTTGAAGGGCAAAAAGATTGGCCTGCCGGGACTGTATGGCGCGAACTACATCGGTCTGGAGGCGCTGCTCTTTTCGGCAGGTTTGAACGATGCGGATGTGACGCTGGACTCGATCGGGTTCAACCAGGTGGAGGCGCTGGCCACCGACCAGGAGCAGGCAGTCTCGGTCTATGTGGCCAACGAGCCGGTGCAGTTGCGCGCGCGGGGCTACGAACTGAACGAGATCCGTGTGGCGGACCATGTGCACCTGGCATCGAATGGGTTGATCACCAACGAGAAAACGATTGCGGAAAATCCTGCGCTTGTCCGCCGCATGGTGAAGGCTCTGATCCAAGGAATGGAAGGTACGATTGCCAACCCGGACGAAGCTTACGAGCTGAGTAAAGCGCATGTCCCCAACCTGGCCGAGGCTGACGAAGCCGTGCAGAAGGAGGTGCTGGTGCGTTCGATCGATCTATGGAAGGCTGAACGCCTGGGTTTCTCGGATGCACAGTCCTGGCAGAACATGCAGGACACCCTGCTTAAAATGGGCTTGCTGGAAGGTGCGCTGGATCTCGATCAGGCCTTTACGAATGAGTTCGTGCCGTAATTTCAGTAAATCACAGAGTGACTGGGAGAAGCCCATCCCATGACTACATCTCCCATCCTCACCGTCCGCGAACTGAGCGCCGTGTTCCCCGATAGCAACGGCGGCCTGCATGCGTTGGATCGAGTCTCGTTCGAGGTCCGCCCGCAGGAGTTCGTATGTGTGTTGGGGCCGTCAGGCAGCGGCAAGAGCACCCTGCTGCGCATCCTGGCCGGGTTGCTGCCGCCCACCGCGGGGGAAGTGACGTTCCACGGCGGCAAACAGCCCGGGATCGGGATGGTCTTTCAGCAGGCCAACCTGATGCCCTGGCGCACGGTGCTCGAGAACCTGACCCTGCCGCTCGAACTGGTCGGCATGGGAAATGGCGAAGCCCGTCGCAAAGCGCAGGAATTGATGGAATTGGTCGGACTGGATGGATTCGACAGCTACTGGCCGCGTGACCTCTCCGGCGGGATGGCCCAGCGGGTGGCGATTGCGCGCGCGCTCATCCATGACCCGGACCTGCTCCTGCTCGATGAGCCGTTCGGTTCCCTCGACGCTCTCACCCGCGAGCGCATGTGGACGGAGCTTTCCCGTATCTGGCAGGCGAAACGGAAGACCGTGTTAATGGTCACGCACTCGATTTCGGAAGCCCTCTTTCTGGCTGACCGCGTGCTGGTGTTTTCGCAACGGCCTGGAAAAGTCAAGCTGGATTTGAATGTGGACCTATCCCGCCCGCGAAAAGATGAAATGCGCTATACCGCTCACTTTGGCAAATTGGCCCGGCGGTTGAAAGAAGCGATCGCGTAAATAAAGAATTCCGAGGTCACAACCCCCTCCACTCCGTTCCGGGGATGCTTCGCGAAGACTCCGGATTTCTCTTGTCAGGTGTATACTCACGAATATGCTAACGCGATTGAAAGAGTTTCTCATCGGCCCTCCCCTCCCCACACAACAACTGCATGAAAAGAAATTGAATAAAGTCCGCGCCCTGGCAGCCTTCTCACCGGACGCGCTCTCGTCGATTGCCTATGCCAACCAGGAAATCTATCTGGGACTGGTGGTGGCAGGCAGTGCCGGCCTTGTTCTAGCCTGGCCGATTGGGCTGGCCATCACCGGACTGCTGGTCATCGTTGCGCTTTCGTATTACCAGACGGTTCATGGTTACCCGTCCGGCGGCGGGTCGTATGTGGTGGCACGTGATAACCTGGGGACATTGCCGGGTCTGGTGGCGGGCGCGGCCTTGTTGATTGGGTACCTCCTGACTGCGGCAGTCAGTCTGACGGCAGGGGTGGAGGCGATTGCCTCGGCCATTCCGGCCTTTTGGCCGCACCGTATTATGATTGCCCTCTTCTTACTAACCATTATGACCTTGGCAAATTTACGGGGCTTGCGTGAAACCGGAACGTTGATGTCTGTGCCGGTGTATCTGTTTCTATTCGTCTATTTACCTATGCTGGCTTATGGGCTGTACCATTTGCTTGTGGATGGGCCTGCGCCAGTGGAACGGAGTTTCCTTATAATGTCTCAACCTGTCAGTTTGTACCTGATTTTGCACACATTCTCTGCAGGTTGCACCGCCCTGACCGGCATCGAAGCCATCAGCAACGGTGTGCCGGCTTTTCAAGTCCCGGAAGCAAAAAATGCCGGGAGAACATTGATCGTGATGGCTGTGCTCATGAGCATTCTTTTTTTGGGAAGCATCGGCTTGATACAATACCTGGGGGTGACCGCTGCGCCGCAGGAGACCATTCTTTCCGCGCTGGCTCGTCGCTTGCTTGGCAACAGCCTGGCTTATTACGTCATCCAGGCCAGCACTATGCTGATCCTATCAGTGGCCGCGAATACCAGCTTTGCGGGTTTCCCACGTCTGGCAGCCATCCTGGCCAAAGACGGTTTCCTGCCACGCCAGTTTACCGGCTTGGGCGACCGGCTGGTATTTGCAAACGGCATCGTTGCTTTGGCAATCGCCACAGGAACGCTGATCGTTCTCTTCGGTGGCGATAGTCATTCCCTCGTCCCGCTCTTTGCGGTGGGGGTTTTCCTGGCTTTCACCCTTTCTCAGGCTGGCATGGTGATACATTGGCTGCGCAAACGAGGCATGGGTTGGTTCTTGAAGGCATTCCTAAACGGATTCGGCACGTTGGCTACAGCTGCAACAGTGCTGATTATCGGGTTCAGCAAATTCCTGGAAGGGGCCTGGATCACAGTTTTCCTCATCCCTGCCCTGGTCGTTATGTTTGCAAGGATCCGCGCGCATTACCGGGAAGTAGGGCGCGAGTTGACCCTGCACGGCTTACCACCTTCTTTAAAACCTGCCCCCCCGCCGCGCGTGGTGATCCCGCTCTCCGGCGTGCATCGCGGCATTGTCGACGCGGTGAATTTTGCCCGCGCCATTTCCGCGGACATAACCGCCGTTTACGTGGAACTGGAGCCAGGGGATGCAGATACGGTGCGCAAGAAATGGAACAGCCTGTGGCCAGATATTCCACTGGCGGTGGTCTCTTCTCCATATCGCTCCATCATCCAACCCCTGATCGATTTCCTGGACGAGACGGACGCGCAGCACAACGACGGGCAACTGGCAACCCTCATCCTGCCGGAGTTCGTCCCGGCCAAATGGTGGCAAAGCCTGTTGCATAACCAGACCGCCTGGCTGCTCAAGGCTGCCATGTTGTACCGCCGGCGTAGCCGAGGGTTTCAACGTGTCATCATCGATATCCCTTATCATTTGAAAAAGTAGGCTCTATCGCTCTCGGCGCTTTTCCCGCCAAAACGGTTGAGCCAAGGATGGGAGAGCCGGTCAGTTAAATCACACCTTATATAATTGTGGCTCTTTGAGAATTCCCGTGGCAGATACCCGGATTTAGGGGTGGGGGGGGGGGGGG
>DAOTXM010000285.1:0-8889 GCA_034435215.1 Anaerolineales bacterium | reverse complement strand
CCCCCCCCCCCCCCCAACACCCGTTTTTCCGGCTTCCTTCAACTCAAATGAAACACACCCAAATCATTAACGCGCCAGACCGCTGGGCGGCAGTTCAACTGCTGCCCAACCTTGGGCTCTCCCGTTGAAAACGGAAACCCCTGGAAATTTTAGCGGTTGCCGAAGGGTTTGGGTGGTAGAGATTGGAGGTATAGGTAGACAGCGCGTAATTCGTCCTCGGTCATGTGCCGGTACGATTCCCAGGGCATGTAATCCGGATTGATCGCCCGTCCATGTTTCTGACCGGTCTTGATGATCTCGATGAAGCCCTCTTCACCCCAGGCCGGCAAGCGGCTGCCCTCGCCAGCGGTCAGGTTTGGCGCAGACGGCCACTCGGGTGGGAAGCCGGGGATTTCCCCGCCAGACAGCGTCAGCCCGTGACAGACTTTGCAGGAATAGGACAGATATTCTCCGTACTCAACGGTAACACCGGGCTGCGGCGCGACCGGGCGGGGTCCATTGTGCGGGATCAGTTCAGCCGGCAGGAAGGTGATCTGCCGGGTGACGTTCATCACGATCCGCCCCGTAATCGACAACTTGCTGGGCGGCATTTCGTTATCTACTGGCGGGAGGCTGCGAATATAAGCGATGACCCTGCCCAGGTCCTGGTCGCTCAGGAAGTAGAACTCGGTAGAGGGCATAAAGAGCAACGCGGTCCCGTCCGGGCGGACTCCATGCCTAATGGAGCGGACCAGGTCCGCATCCGTGCGTTGCGCGCCGATCCCGCCCGCACCGGTCGTCAGGTTGGGCGTGATGACCTGTCCGATGGCGGGGTTGTCCAGGTAGACCAGTCCCTGTAATTGCTCCCCGTGGCAGGCTTCGCAACCGCGATATTGGAAGATGCGTTTTCCCTCCGCAAGCGCCTCTACATCCGTTGGCAGGCGCAGCGTTTCTACCGGGGTGACGTAAACGCGTTTCAGGCGCGATTCGCCCAGCGTATACAAGGCGAGACCGGCCAAACTGAGCAGGCCGAGCAGGCTGCCCAGGCTGATTCCGGCCCACTTCAGGATCGATTTCATGACATCCCTCCAAGTGAAAGGTAAGCTGAGTATACAGTAATTTATTATGCTGTTAAAGAATTTCTTACCGCGCCAAAGTGCTGGGATAGCCACCGGGTTCGGACGGCAGTTCAACTGCCATCCCATCGGTTTGGCGCGCTAACAAGAATTTTAATTTACTAGAAAAATATCATAAATATTGACATATTCCCTCCACTTTGCTATAATCCTTGATGTGACAACTTCCGCCCACTGGCGGTGATTTTTTTACAAGGAGTTTGCATGTCTGAACTGGTCATCCAGAACCTGCATGTCAGTATCAATGACAAAGAAATCTTGAAAGGCGTCGACCTGACGGTCAACCAGGGCGAGATCCATGCCATTATGGGACCTAACGGCACGGGCAAATCCACACTGGCATACACCCTGTTGGGGCATCCCAACTACGAAGTGACCGATGGGAAGGTCTGGTTCAAGGGGCAGAACATCCTCGAACTCGAACCGGACGAGCGTTCACGCCTGGGCCTGTTCCTGGCTTTCCAGTATCCGGTAGCCATTCCCGGCGTGACCGTGGCCAATTTCCTGCGCTCGGCGCTGAACGCCCGCCGCCGGGCGGAAAATCCCGATGATAAGGGCATGCCCATCCCGGAGTTTCGCAAGATGCTCAAGGACAAAATGGACGTGCTCAAAATGGACCATACCTTCGCCGGTCGTTACTTGAACGATGGCTTTTCCGGCGGGGAGAAGAAACGGGCCGAGATCTTACAGATGGCCGCCCTCAGACCGGAAATTGCCATTCTAGATGAGACAGATTCGGGGTTGGATATCGACGCGTTGCGCATCGTCGCCGACGGTGTCAATGCGCTGACCGGTCCCGAGTTGGGCGTGCTGGTCATTACCCATTACCAGCGCCTGCTGAATTACATCAAGCCGCATTTCGTCCACATCATGCTGGACGGGCGGATCGTCGAATCCGGAGGTCCCGACCTGGCCTTGCATCTGGAAGAGCACGGCTACGATTGGGTGCGCGAAAAGTACGATACGGTCCCTGAAGGGTAAACAACGACTGTGTAACTCGCCACTGTCCCTGTTTTAGGGACTTGGATACAAAGTCCACGGAGATTTTTTGTGGGTACAAAGATTATCTCAGTGACCTTCGTACCTTTGTGGTTAAGATTTGAGAGGTAATGATGAGCGATGAAAAACTCCTCGAAGATATCGGACAATATAAATACGGTTTCCACGACCCTGAGCAATATGTATTCAAGGCACAAAAAGGCTTGAGCCGTGAGGTCGTGGAACAGATTTCGGCTATGAAGGACGAGCCGCAATGGATGCTCGATTTTCGCCTCAAGGCGCTCGAGCATTTCATGCAGCGACCGATGCCCTCCTGGGGCCCAGACCTCTCCGGCCTGAAACTGGACGATATTTACTACTACGTCAAACCGACCGAAGGCCAGGGCAAGAGCTGGGACGATGTACCGGAGACGATCAAGAACACCTTCGACAAGTTGGGTATTCCCGAGGCCGAGCAGAAATTCCTGGCGGGAGTTGGGGCGCAGTATGAATGTTTAAGCGGCGATACGCGCGTTTACACAGGGCGCGGTGTTGTCCCGATCCGCGATATCGTTCCTGGGGATATAGTCTTTTCATTGGATGAAGAAACGAACCGGATCATTCCTGCACCAGTGAAAAAATTCATGCCCAAGGGCGTGCGGCCTACTTATGAAGTGAAAGTTGGCACACGAACCATCTGTGCGACGGAAAACCATCCTTTCCTGGCATTGGAGTACCATCGCAAGGAAGGGAAGCAACGCGGACGCTACAGACGGGCCTGGAAATACCTGCGAGACCTGAAAGAGGGTGATTTAGTTGCGGTGGCGAAGTCGTTGCCGGACGTTGGGCAGGATTACCAGCTCGAACAACCGGATACTGAAACCAATTGGCGGCATAATCCTGTCGAGTTGCCCAGGCAGACCTCGAAGGATTTGATGTGGTGGCTTGGGCTATATATGGGAGATGGATTCATCCATTCCGAAGATAAGAAAGCCCGGGTCGAATTTGCAATTCCTGTCACCGACCATTCCCTGCGAGATGAATTTAAGCAGGTAACCTCCCACTTGTTCGGGGTTGAGGCAAAGAATGGCGATCCATATCGCATGACGGTCGGTTCCACGGTTGTGGCGCGCTATCTGGAATCGAACGGCTTCTCCGGCGGCGCACTCGAGAAACGCGTACCAGACTGGGTCGCTTCCCTGCCGCAGGACCAAATACTTTCCTTCATCGGTGGCTATGTAGATGCGGATGGGTACGTCCGCGACCATGTTAATAATAAGGATGTCATGTTGACCAGCGGTAATCCTGAACTGTTGCAGGATGTCCGTGATCTGGCTGCGATGTGTGGTTTGCCTACTTCGAACATTCATCGTTTCGAGTCCAGGCACCCTCAAGATGAGAACCGAACAGTGACCGGATATCGCATGATGTTTAGCGGCGATTTCGAAAAATTGGATTGCCGGTCCGAGCAGAGAACTGCGCGCATGGGAAAGCGCAAGTTCCGGCACAATAATTCCATGGCTGAAGGAACCAGCTTCCGAAATCACGTCAATGATTATTTCGGTTACGCTAAGATTGAATCCATCACGCCGGCTGGCGAGGAGATGGTCTACGATATCGAAGTAGACGGTCCGCACAACTTCGTTGCCGAAGGACTGATCGTCCATAATTCCGAGATGGTCTATCACTCGATTCAGGAACACCTCGAACAACAGGGCGTGATCTTCCTTTCGATCGAGGATGGTCTGCGCCAGCATCCGGACCTGTTCCGCGAGTATTTCGGTACGGTCATCCCGATCGAAGACAACAAGTTCGCTGCTCTGAACTCAGCAGTCTGGTCGGGCGGATCGTTTGTTTACGTCCCCAAGGGCGTTAAAGTGGACCTGCCCCTGCAGGCCTACTTCCGTCTGAACGTGGCCAATATCGGCCAGTTCGAGCGCTCGCTCATCATCGTGGACGAAGGCGCGCAGGTGCATTACGTGGAAGGCTGCACTGCCCCGCAATACACCACCGACTCCTTCCATTCCGGCGTGATCGAGATCATCGTCAAGAAGGGCGCGCGTTCGCGTTACACCACCATCCAGAACTGGTCCACCAACGTCTACAACCTGGTGACCCAGCGCGCCAAGGTCTTTGCCGATGGCACCCACGAGTGGGTGGACGCCAACCTGGGTTCCAAAGTCACCATGAAATACCCGTCCTGTTATTTGATGGAACCTGGTGCGCGCGGTGAAATGCTCTCGATGGCCTTTGCCAGCGCCGGTCAGGTGCAGGATGCGGGCAGCAAAATGGTGCATTTTGCGCCCAACACCACCAGTAAGATCACCTCCAAGTCCATCAGCAAAGCGGGCGGGCGCGCTTCGTACCGCGGCCTGCTCAAGGTCTACAAAGGGGCCAAAGGCGTCAAGTCCAACGTGGTTTGCGATGCGTTGTTGCTCGACCCGCAGTCGCAGTCGGATACCTATCCCTACATCGAGATCGATGAAGACGACGTCACCGTTGGCCACGAGGCCTCGGTCTCTAAGGTTGGTGAGGAGCAGCTTTTCTATCTCATGTCCCGTGGCCTGAACGAAGAGGAGGCCACCACCATGGTCGTTTCTGGCTTCATCGAGCCGCTTGTAAAAGAGCTGCCCATGGAATACGCTGTCGAAATGAACCGCCTGATCCAGTTGCAGATGGAAGGTAGTATCGGATAATTGCCGCTGGTTGCATAGCGCCGGTACTTGCCGGCGTGTATCGCCCGCCCCGGCCATCCCAAAAGCGCCTATGTTTACATGCATGGGCAAGCCGGGGAAACCAACATATTTCAAATGTGGTCTCGATACGCCCCGCGGAGATCACGCGGGACTACTCGACCACCTGATGAGCAGAGAAATAAATGATCGAAAAACCCAAAGTAGTGGTCTCCAGAACCAGACGGACGGAATCGACCGCCCGTGATTTTACTTTTACGAAGAACGACATCCCGGTCTTGAACGACCCGGCACTCGCCTCCTACCGGACCCAGGCCTGGGAAGCGTTTAAACGTCTGTCCCTGCCGAAGACGACCGAGGAGGCCTGGCGCCGCACGGACCTGCGCAACCTGCCGGTCGATTCGTTCGTATTACCTACAGACGGCGCACACAAAAACCTGCCTCCCGTCCCGGCTGATTTGCTCAAACCCCTGGTCGCAGACCAGCACGGCGGGCAGATCGTGCTCACTCCCGGCGGGGTCGAAATCGACCTGGACGAATCGATTGCGAAGCAGGGTGTCATCTTCACGGATTTGAAGACCGCCCAGGAGAGGTACCCCGAACTCCTGGTGCGCATTCTGGGAGAGATCGTCAAACCGGAGGAAGGCAAGTTTGCCGCGCTGGCAGGCGCCTTGTCCCAGAACGGGATCGTGTTGTATGTCCCCAAGAACGTGCACGTGGCACAGCCGCTGCACAGCGTCCTGTGGGGACCGGGTGCGTTTGCCCACATCTCACATTTGCTGGTGCTGGTGGATGCTGGCGCGTCTGTGACTTACGTGCACGAGTCCGCCTCGCCGACGGAAACCGGAGCAAATACGTTGCATGCCGGGATCGTCGAGATCAAGGTCGAGCAGGGCGCAAGCTTGAAGTTCGTCGAGTTGCAATCCTGGGGGACGCACGTCTGGAATTTCAGCCATGAACGGGCTCGCCTGGAACGCGACGCCAACCTGGATTGGATCTTTGGTGCTATCGGTTCGCGCCTGACCAAGAACTTCACCGAGCTGGACCTGGCCGGGCAGGGCTCGACAGGTCGCATGTCTGGTTTCTATTTCACGGTCGGCCACCAGCATCTCGACCATGACACCCAGCAGAACCATTTTGCGCCCAACACCACCAGCGACTTGCTGTTCAAAGGTGCGCTCAAAGGCAAGAGTCGCTCGGTCTGGCAGGGCATGATCTACGTCGCGCCCGGTGCGCAGAAAACGGACGGCTACCAGGCCAACCGCAACCTGATTCTGGACGAACAGGCGCGCGCCGACTCGATTCCCGGCCTCGAGATCATGGCCGACGATGTACGTTGTACGCATGGCGCGACCGTTGGAAAGTTGGAGGAAGAACCGCTTTTCTACTTGAAATCGCGCGGCATCCCGCAAAAGGAAGCCGAACGACTGGTCGTGGAGGGTTTCTTCGACCCGATCATGCAACGCATCCCGTTCGAGGGCGTCAGGGAGCGCTTCCAGGCTGCAATCCTTCAGAAAATGACGGGTGAATAGTCACCTGAAACCAACATATCACTGATTTTGGATGTGGAGTATCCCATATCTATCTTCTTGAAAAGATGTCTAAAACTAATATGTGCACGAAGCAAGAAACTATTCTATAATCAATACATCACGAAACAATTGGGAGAAGCCCGAAAACAGGGGTGTGGAGCGGGCGCACGCCCGCTACGCACCCCTGTTTTCGGATATTCTTTCAACTTTCGTGAAGTACTGATACTGATTGAGGCAGAGAATGGCGACATTACGTTCAAATCGAAATGTGCCGGGCGTGGTAGAACGTCGCGCGGCGCGGGGAGGTCGGATGGGACAATTATCATATATGCGTGATCCCGAGGATGAACACGCCTTTGAAGTCGGGGAGACTGTGGAAGTGTATTGCGACCATGAAAAGGACAAGGAACGCACACGCGGCTGGTTGAAAGGTATGATCGTCCAGATCGACAATAAAATGATTGCAGTCCAGTTTCGTAGCAACGTTTTCCTGACTGATGGCTGGATGGTGCCGGACCGTATCCTTTGGTACCCGGTCAATTCGGAGCACATCCGCCCGTTGCCGGGTAAGAAAACCAAGAAAAAGGAAGAAGGGATTCCGAATTATTAGAGAATGGTATCAATTCAACATAGGTGGCGTAGGGTGTTTTAGGTGGCATTGCCCACCCAAAGCATCTCAATTCTCACCTTTTTTGAGATGATTCGATAAAGCGTGCCATGAGACTTGACGTCGCCCGCATTCGTGCTGATTTCCCCGTCCTGACCCGCGAGATCCGGCCTGGTGTGTCGGTGGTCTACCTTGATTCGACGGCTACCTCCCAAAAACCCGTCGCCGTCATCGAGGCCATGGATGCTTTCTACCGCCGCTCGAACGCCAATATCAACCGCGGCGTGCACACCCTGGCTGAAGAAGCGACTGCGCTGTACGAATTGGCGCGCGAGAAGGTCGCGAAGTTCATCCATGCGCCTGCTCCCAAGCAGGTGATCTTTACCCGCAACACGACAGAGTCCATCAACCTGGTGGCTTACACTTGGGCGCGCGCCGCTCTAAAGGCTGGTGACCTGGTCATCCTGACCGAGATGGAGCACCACTCCAACCTGGTACCTTGGCACATCCTGAAGTCCGAACGGGGGATTCGTCTTGAATTTATTCCTGTGACCGAAGACGGCCTGCTCGACCTGGAAGCCTACCGCGCGCTTCTAGACCAGGGCCCGAAGCTGGTCTCGTTTACGCACATGTCCAACGTCCTCGGCACGATCAACCCGGCGGCTGAGATCATCCATCTGGCGCATGCAGCCGGGGCGGTCACGCTTGTGGATGGTGCCCAGTCCGTGCCGCATTTCGCAGTCGACGTGCAGGCGCTCGATGCAGACTTCCTGGCTTTCTCCGCCCATAAAATGCTCGGTCCGACCGGCATCGGCGTTTTATATGGGAAGGCAAAACTATTGGATGAAATGCCGCCATTCCTGGGCGGCGGCGACATGATCAAGACCGTCCACCTGCGGGACTTTGTGCCCAATTCCATCCCGCACAAATTCGAAGCCGGCACCCCGGCCATCGCTGAAGCGGTCGGTTTCGGTGCGGCGGTGGATTACCTGGCTGCAGTCGGTATGGATGCCATCGCCGCGCACGAGCATCAGATCACGGAATATGCCATCGAACGGCTGGAAGAAGTACCGGGTGTGAAAGTGTTCGGTCCTGCTGCGCAGCACAAGGGTGGGGTGGCTGCGTTCACCTTCGAGGGCGTACATCCGCATGACGTGGCTCAGATCCTGGACCGGGGCGGTGTTGCCGTCCGTGCCGGTCATCACTGCGCCCAACCCCTGCACGAAAAATTCGGTATCACCGCTACTTCACGGGCCAGTTTCTATCTCTACAACACCAAGGAAGAGGTGGACAAACTGGTCGAAGGGCTGTATAAAGTCAAGGAAATTTTTGGATAGGAGCATGTTCCTGCGAGCGTAGCGAAGCTATCTCCTTTTTGGGGAGATTGCCATGCTACACAAAGGGCAGGTGGCCTGCTATGACATTGGAGCGTATGGACGACCTCTACCGCGAACAAATCATCGAACGTTACAAGAACCCGCAGTATCGCGGTCACCTCGACCCGCATGACATCTATTTCGAGGATGATAATCCGTTATGCGGCGACCACATCGAAATCACCATTCGCCTGGATGAGAACCAAAAAGTGACCGAAGCCGCCTTCGACGGCAAAGGCTGCGCCATTTCACAGGCCTCTGCGGACTTGCTGGTCGAGTCCATTCACGGCAAGTCGCTGGAGGAAGTCAAAGCGCTGAACAAGCAGGATGTGCTCGACATGCTTGGCATCGACCTGGGTCCCGTGCGCCTGAAATGCGCCCTGCTCTCGCTCAAGGTGCTCAAGGCGGGTGCGTACGGGGTAGGCGAAGCCAGCGATGATCTAATAGAATAATTTGGCTCTCCCGTTTCTGGCGGGATTTATCCACAGATAAACGCAGATAAACACCGATTCTTGATAAATGATCCTGAATAATCCCTTTCATCTGTGTTTATCTGTGGTGAATTTTTGCCCTTTCCCGTTAAAAACG
>DAOTXM010000284.1:0-13004 GCA_034435215.1 Anaerolineales bacterium | reverse complement strand
ACAGCCGGGCAGCTCCTGGAGGACTTCAAAACCAACAGTGACGGCAAATTCACATATCAATTTCTGGATCCCGACTCAAATCCAGTGCTGGCCAAGCAGCTTGGCATTACCGGCGACGGCAAGATTCTTCTGCAAATGGGCGCGAACCAGGAAATCGTCACCTTCGCTTCCGAACGCGAATTGACTGGTGGCCTGATCCGCCTGCTCAACCCGGACAAGCCTGTCCTGTATTTCCTGACCGGTGAAGGCGAACACGATACGGAAAACGCAGGCGAAGGGGCTTACACACGCGTCCGGCAGGTATTGGAAAGCAAAAACTATGTAATCCAAACCTTGAACTTGCAGGCAGTGAACGCCATTCCCGAAGATGCACGGACAATTGTTGTAGCCGGGCCTTTGGTGCCACTCGCTGAGAACAATATCAAGCTCATCCGCGATTACCTGAACAACGGTGGCAGCTTGCTGTTCCTGTCGAACCCCGTACCGCTGACACAATTTGGCGAAAAACCTGACCTGCTGGCTGATTACCTGGCCTCGGATTGGGGCATCACGCTGAACAACGACATCGTTGTCGACACAAATTCTTCCTCCTCGCCGTTCTTTGCCATTGGCGCGCAATACGCAATGCATCCCATCACAGAGAAGATGCAAGGCGTTGCCGCCATTTTCCCCTACTCGCGCAGCATTAGTGTAGATACGGCGAACACGGAGGTCACTCCAACCGCCCTGGTGTTGACGATCGATCGATCCTGGGGCGAGACCGATTTCGGCTCATTGGAAGGCCAGCAGGCGCTGACCTTCGATCAGGGCGCGGATTTGCTCGGTCCGATGGTCCTGGCCGCTGCCGCCGAAAACAGCAGCACGGATGGCCGTGTCGTGGTATTTGGCAGCTCGTCCTTTGCGCAGGACGAGAACTTCGATTTCTCCGGCAACGGCGATATGTTCGTCAATGCGGTGGATTGGGTTTCCGAGCAGGAATCACTTATCGACCTGACGACGAACACGCCACAACAGCGCACCTTCAATCCGCCCGGTTCCCTGCAATTCATCCTGACGATTGTGGGCGCGGTATGTGTCGTACCTTTGATCATCATTGCTGCGGGTGTTTATTCCTGGGTGATGCGGCGCAGGCGAGGCTAACGAATGAAACGCTCGACATGGATCCTGCTGATCATTTTCCTGGCGCTGGTTGGCCTGACCATCTACCTCAACCAGAAAGATGTGGCGCCGGAAGAAGTGGAAAGCACACCGACAGCAACAGTCGAATACCTGTTCAACGAAACGGCCGGTCGGCCCAGCGGGATTGACCTCAGAGCCGGGACCGGTGAACAGGTCGCTATCGAACGCAACGAAGCAGGGGTCTGGGTGTTGAAAAAACCGGTTGAAACGGAGGCAGACCAGGGATCCGCAGAAGCAGCGGCTTCGCAATTGTCAACCCTGCGCATCGTATCCCGACTCGAAGTTGCTCCCGGGGAAGCCGGTCTGGTGCAACCCTCCTACGTTATGACCGTCAAACTGACCGGTGGAACGGTGGAAGTTGTAAGAATTGGCGATCCCACCCCGACTGGAAGCGGATACTATGCCAGCGTCAACGACAGCGACGAAGTTTTGATCGTGAGCAAAACCGGATTGGATTCGTTACTTACGCTGCTTGCGTCACCACCATACCTGAACACACCAACGCCGGAGCCCTAGATTTGAGTTTTAGCCCAATACACCAACAAACATTACAGATTAATAATTGGGTATTGAATTTACACGAAAAAAAGAGTATTCTGGACTCAACAAGATACAAGGCAGGTAGATTTTTTGATGGATATGGAAAAATTGTTGATCGGGGAAGATGAAGAATTCCCCGCGATTGCGCGCCTGATCGAGTTAGGCCGGCAGAAATCCTATGTGACGTTGGATGATATTCTGCATTTCTTCCCCGAGGCTGAACAGGATGTTCAACAACTGGAGGAGGCGTTTTCAGCATTATTAAGCGCGGGCGTTCCCTTTGTCGAGGATGTCGCTATCAGCGAACCGAGCGAAGACGAACTGGCTGCCGAAGAGGCCGAAGTCGAAGCAGAAGACGAGGAAGTGCTCGCCCTCGAGGATTACCTCGCCAATATCGACACGGACGATACCATTGGCCTGTATCTCAAGGAGGTCAGTCGCGTTCCCCTGCTGACGGCCGAGGAAGAAGTGGAACTGGCCCAACGCATCGAGCGTGGGCGCATGGCGCGCGAGGAACTGGCAAAAGGAAAGGTCAGCCAGCGTCGCCGCACGGAACTGCGCCGCCTGATCGAAGATGGCTGGGCCGCCCGCGAACATCTGATCACAGCCAACTCCCGTCTGGTGATTTCGGTTGCCAAGAAGTATATGGGACGCGGGGTACCCTTCCTGGATCTGATCCAGGAAGGCAATATTGGTTTGATCCGCGCCACCAAGAAGTTCGATTACCACCGCGGGCACAAATTCAGCACGTACGCCACCTGGTGGATCCGCCAGGCCGTGACACGCGCCATCGCCGACCAGGGACGCACCATCCGTGTGCCCGTGCATATGGGCGACCAGATCAACAAGCTGTTGCGTGTACAACACCAGTTGACACAGCGCCTCGGGCGAGAGCCTTCGGTCGAAGAGCTGGCGGATGCGCTGGAAGTGCCGCCCAAGAAGGTGGAAAACATGATCCAGGTCGCGCGCCGTCCGCTTTCGCTGGAGACACCCACCGATGATGAAGAGGATTCTGTGCTGGGCGATTTCATCGAGGATGACGAGGCGCCCCCGCCAGACGACACCGCCACCTACAATCTTTTACGCGAGCATCTAGGTGAAGTAATGAATGGGTTGCCCCCGCGCGAAGTCCGCATCCTCCAATTGCGTTACGGTCTCCTGGATGGACAGGCTTACACGCTCGAGGAAGTCGGCCGCAAGATGGGTGTGACCCGCGAACGCGTGCGGCAGATCGAGGCGCAGGCTTTGAGCCGTCTTCGCCATCCGACCGTGCGTAGGAAATTGCGCGATTATCTGGGCGAGTAGGAAATTCGAACAGCGACATAGGTAACCCGTGTCGCTGTTTTGATTCTCCTGTAAAATCACAGTATGGAACGAGGGAAAAAAGTTCTGACGATTCTGCTACCGCGCCTGCAGGATATCCTGTTTATCGCCACGCTCGGCGGGGCATTCCTGCTTGGAGCACGTATGTTGGGCATCGACAGTGATCTTGGAAGGCATCTGACGCTTGGTCGATACATACGCAACACAGGTGAAGTCCCGACCAAAGACTTATTTTCGCACACCCTGCTCGGAACAGCGCGCCCTCCTTACGAGTGGCTGACCCAGGTGTTATTTGCGCTTGCAAATGAACTGGCCGGGCTGGATGGGGTCATCCTGCTGGTGTCTCTGATCATCGCAGCAACATTCACTCTTGTTTATATGCGGTCCATCAAGCGCAGCGGACTGCATATCATTTCTCTCATTATAACCATCCTGGCGATCGCGGCTTCCAGCCTGCACTGGTTGCCTCGTCCGCACGTGGTCACATTTCTTTTTCTGGCAGTGGTACTGGATAAACTGGAAACCATACAACGCGGCGAACGCATCCCCTTATGGCAATGTCCTATATTGATGCTACTTTGGGCCAACATGCACGGTGGCTTTGTTTTTGGGTTTTTGGCCTGGCTGGCATACCTGGCCGGTTGGGGCTGGGAAAAGTGGATCAAAAAATCCAGTCCAAAGGAAGAAACCTGGAGACAACTATGGAGCGGATTTCTTCTGGCAGGAATAGCTTCTGTAATTACCCCCGATGGGTGGGGGAATTGGAAGGCTGTGCTCAGCAACCATAGCCGGTATATCTTGAGCCAGACGGTGGAAACCATGCCGGTCGATGCTCATCAGCCGGGTACCTGGCCATTCCTTTTCCTAACTCTGCTGAGCATTGGTTTCCTGCTCACTGCCTGGAAACGGGTGCAGGCGAGTCATGTCTTTTTGCTGGCTGGCCTGACAGGCATGGGAGCTTTGATGGTGCGGAATATTCCACTTTTTGCTATTGCGGCTGCTCCGATCCTTTCCCTGTGGACGCGTGAAGCGTTTGATCCAAAGAATAAGTGGTTTGAGGTCGAAAAACGGATCGCCGAATTACAAAAACCGATCCAGGGCATATTTTGGCCGGTAATGTTCGGGTTGGGGCTTTTTTTGTTCATCGGGATCAGGCAAGTGGTCCAGAAAGACACGTTGCTGCATTTTGACGGAGATGTCTTTCCTGTCCAGGCAACAGATTGGCTGCAAGCGAACCCCCAATCTGGTGCGATGTTCAACGAATTCAACTGGGGAGGTTACCTGCTCTATCGCCTTTGGCCTGAGCAGTTGGTCTTTTTGGACAGTCAGACAGATTTTTACGGGGAACCGCTGGTGAGGGAATACGAACAGGTCATCACGGCTTCTGTGGGCTGGGAGGGCATATTAGATCGCTACGAAGTACATTGGGTTCTCCTTCCCCGTATGGCGAGATTAGCCCAGGTGTTGGAAACGAACCCCGGCTGGGAAATCGTTTACCAGGATGAAACGGCTATAATTGCACGCAAATCACCTGAAAACGTGCCGTGACAACAAACATGAGCTCCCAGCCCATTAAAGATAAAATTCAATCATCATGCACAGGTTCATAAAACGCCAAAATTTTGTCGTCATTGCCATCATCTTGATGGCCTTATCGGTTAGAACAATCGGGATTTCATCCCGCCCGATCTGGTATGACGAGGCGTTTGCAATCCTGTTTGCTGAAAAAGGTCCAAGTGCAATGTTGTATGGGACTTTGACCGCCACAGGCACAGGAGCAGCGGACATACATCCACTAGGCTATTACACCCTGCTTTGGTTGTGGATGCGCGCTTTTGGTCAGTCACTGATCGCAGTGCGGATTCTTTCGATATTGGCTGGGGGAACCACAGTACTCTTTGTTTACCTGTTCACCCAAAAACTGTTCGACACGCGAATAGCTTCCATTGCAGCCTTATTTGTCGCGTTGGCGCCATTTCATATCCACTACTCACAGGAAATCCGCATGTATTCCTTCCTGGCATTGTGGCTCATGACCGCCACCTATGCATACCTGCGTGGATCAACCCAAAACTCCTGGGCCTGGTGGATGCTGTTTTCCCTAACTTCCGCGCTGGCGCAATACACCCATAACCTGGCTGCCTTCTATCTCATCCCGCTTGCCATTACGCCTCTTTTGTACCGTGACAAGAAAACTTTAGTTGCAGTCACACTGGCTGGGTTGGGAGCTGTCGCTCTATATCTTCCCTGGCTGGTCCAGGTGCCTGCACAATTCACGAAAATTTCCAACGCCTATTGGGTGGAACGTCCGGGTTTTGACAAACTCTTTACGCTGTTACTGACTTATACTACCAACCTTCCCCTGCCTGATGGATGGCTCTATCCTGCCTTGTTTATCGCGCTGGCTGTGACTGCCATTGGTTTGATGCAGACCTTTCGCAATTCTGATCGAGACCCATCCGCTTTGTGGCTGCTCTATCTTTCCTTTACGCCGCCTTTTTTGCTTTTTCTTGTATCACAGTGGGTACCCGTCTATTTAGAGCGCGCCTTACTCCCCAGCGGCGTAATATTTTGTATCTGGCTGGCGTGGATCTTATTTGGCACATCGATGCCGAAAACATTCCGATACATCATCGTTGGATTGCTCATGCTCGGCTTTTCCATGGGAATTTTCCAGCATGTGAATTATCGAGGTTTTCCCTATGCCCCATATCGGGACTTAGATCTATCACTCCGAGCGCAAAAGGTCCCTGGAGATATAATCGTCCATTCCAATAAGTTGAGCATACTACCAGCCATTTACTATAACCGAACACTCCCGCAGGTTTTTATCGTTGATCCACCAGGCAGCCGTACCGACACTTTGGCGGAAGCAACCCGCGAGGTCCTGGGACTGACTTCCGCATCAAACATCGAAGCATCAACGCGTGACGCGCAACGTGTCTGGTTCATCATATTCAAGCGATCCATTCAAGAAGCCCAGGCTGCAGGGTCGGTTACTCATCCACATTTGGAGTATCTAGCCCAGAATTTCATACAAAAAGATGTAAAAGATTGGGATGGATTACAAGTATATCTATTTGAGAGAAAGTAATGAAGAAAAATCCCAAAGAATGCAGCGCCTGACAAAAGCACTAACAAATAGATACAATACATTCTTCCCCCTATATCAACGCTTGTTTTCGCTGGTCAATTTCGATTGCTTCCAAAGCAGGTACACAACGAAATAGGTATTCAACTGCGTAGCCAGGACAAGACTGATCTGCCGGGGAGCGTCAAATAGAAATACCGAGTATGCCAGACTGGAAATGACCTGGTAAGCAACCGCCACAAACCATAGATTCGGCATGTAGAAGGCTGTGACAAGCGAGAATACATCCGCGGGGTAAAAATAACGGTCGTGCATTTTCGGCAGGAGAAAAGGAACAAGTATGACGGACATGAGGCTCAGATAAAGCAATATTTCGGATCGGAGCACGAATTTTTTGCGAGCATACGCCACAATCCATACTGATAAGATCAGGACACACACGATCAGACCTGCACCAAGAACTAAGTTATAGGATGATTGTGGTGCAAAAATGTACCAATTGGGAGCATTGAAAGAGGGGATCTGAAACTCGTTGGCCTGATTCAAGTAAATGGTAAAAACATCGAACACCGACCTGCCGGCCAGGATTGCTGGCAGCATCACTACCAAATAAACGATAGGAATCAATCCAAACGACCACCAGGGTATCCGTTTTTTAAAGGCCAGCAGGAGCAGGAAGGGTGCCAGGAAAGCAGCCTGCGCTTTAACGGCAGCTGAAATGCCATAGGAAATCATAGCAAGAAGAGGCCTGTCCACCAAGATATAATAAATAGCAATCAGCAAGAAACAGGTGTATAAAGAATCGATTTGACCCCAGAACGCACTGTTGATGAGCACAGTAGGGGCCATGAGAAAAATGCTGGCTGCCAGTAACGGTATATTTCTACCAGGATACTTCAAGCGAACAATTTTGTAGACGATGAAGGAGTTGATCAGATCAAAAGTAATGGGGATTAACTTTATAGCGACGATCCTGGGCAGAAATGCTTTTGTTAGTGTAGAGAGCGAAAGCAGGTATAAGTATGGAGGTGTGTAAATCGCAAAATTTTCTCCAAGCGCATCGAACTGTCCATGGCGAGAAATGAAATCATACCAGCGGACATATCCATCTGTATCGATATTTGTATAGCGGAGCAGGAAAAATCTTAAACTGAAGGCGAGCACATAGAAGATGGCTATTATGACCGTTTTGATTTGCCCTCTCGCTTCTGAAGAGCGCGCTTTGTTCAGAAACGGCATTTTATGCCACACCATTTGGTCTAAACCCCATAAACACAATTAGAGCAGGATGTTCGTGCATAACCCTAACAATTCTACCATTCTCATCTTGCAGATCGGAGCAAAGAAACCATGCCAACAAGACAAAGATCACTATCCAGCGATAAGCTCTTGTTAGGGGTGGTGATACTATTTGCAGTCATCGGACTGGCAATCCGACTGGCTGCGCCGCTTCAAGCAGAGTTCCCCCTGAACGACGGCGGGCTATTCTACGCCATGATCATTGACCTGCAGGAAAATCGCTACACACTACCTTCCATTGCAACCTACAATTCAACCAATATCCCATTTGCCTACCCGCCTCTGGCTTTCTACCTGACCGGTCTGCTGGCTGTCCTTTTTCACATTTCCGTTCTTGATCTCGTGCGCTTGTTGCCAGCTATCGTCAGCGGGTTGACCATCGTGGCCTTTTACTTGTTGGCCAGAGAACTCACGAATTCGAAAACACAAATTGTGCTGGCATTATTTGCCTTTACAGTGCTACCGCGTACCTTTGCCTGGCTGATCATGGGAGGCGGGATCACGCGTTCTTTTGGAATGTTCTTCGCCATCCTGACCATGACCTTCGCATACCGCTTCTACAATGGACAACATGCGACGCGTCATCTCCTGACCTGCAGCCTGCTCGGTGCAATGACGGTAGCCACGCACCCCGAAGCGGCCGTCCACACCGCCATCACCGCCCTGGTCTTCTACTTGTGGAAGGACCGTTCCATCAAAGGATTTTTACTCTCTCTGGGCATCGCAGCTAGTATTCTAGCGCTGACCTCCCCATGGTGGGGGTTGGTCCTCAGCCGGTACGGAATCGACCCCTTTCTGGCCGCCAAAACCGCTTCCGGGCAGGACAGTCTCAACCTGTTTATTGGCCTATTCGCCTTTTTCAGGTTCATGTTTACAAACGAACCTTTCCTGCCAATCTTATCTGTGCTCGGATTGATCGGCCTTTTTGCCAGCCTGGCTCACAAACAGACCCTGTTGCCTGCCTGGATGTTCATTTTGCACCTTATCGAGCCACGCGGCGGGGCGCTGTACATGATGATTCCACTGGCACTCTTGATTGGGTACGCGCTGGAGAATGTGATTCTGCCAGTCCTTCACCCACAAGGCGAAGATGCAATTCCAACAGATGCCAGGCAGACTCTCGAAAACATGCTTCGCTGGAAAACTGCCAGGTATTTCCTCCTATTCATCTTTGCTTATAGCGCCATCTCTGCCTATAGCACCAGCCTGAAAATAAAACAGGAGCTGAGCCTGCAAGCTTCGGATTTGCAAGCCTTTGCCTGGGTAAAAACGAACACACCGGAAGACAGCGAATTTCTGCTCATGACAGACCAGCTCCCCCTGCGTGATGCCTGGTCTGAATGGTTCCCGGTCCTGACAAAGCGCCACAGCCAGGCCACGGTGTTCGGTTACGAATGGATAAACGACGGAAATTTTAGCAATCGCGTTGAAGCCTACAAAAATCTGCAAGCCTGTGCACATAAAGGTTCCGCCTGTCTCGACATCTGGGAGCAAGGCTTTGGAAAAGCATTTTCCTATATATACTTCTGGAATCGAACTGGGCCAACCCAATTCTCATTGACCATCCATTTACAACAAAGTACAGACTATAAACTGATATTCGAAAATGAACAGACCATGATTTTCCAGAAAATCAGGTAAGCAAGGTGATAGCGAACAAAATCAGGTTTATAATGCCCACGGTTACAAATTGCGCTCTCCAACCCTTGAAAAAGCGCAATTTGTAACTGCCCTGGGTATACAATATAATGCGGAATATATTCCACACGAACTGGAAGCAAATCCTTCCCCAAAAAATCGTCAAGTTACCTGACCTGAGCGGCGCTGACCTGACCAGATCGTCCTGGGCTAAACACATTGAATCCTATACTGATCTCCCCGATGTTTACAAAGCGTTCTTTGATTCTAAGCTGGCCAATGGAGAACGATTTCCCTATGTAGTTCTCACCCCCTCTCATGAGAGATTTATTCACAAGACATTTGAGAAACTTATTTGTGATTTCGGTCAAGAAATCTGCGTTCTCGAGAGACATGGAAACACATTCGAAACACAATGCTACCCCCTTGAAAAGATCGGTTACATCGAGTTCAGGACCGCCCTGTTGGCCTCCAGCCTCAAAATATGCGGTATGACGAACCGCGGTCCATGCGCCTCATCAACGCTCATCTTTAATTCGGTTACTGATTACTTGTTTACACCGATTTTGAAAAGTGCGCGGCTGGCTCCATCGTATTCTCGGAGGGTACTTCCGAATTTGCAAACAGATCCGTTTGATCACCTAGTCAAGGTCAACTACAAGTTCATGAACCTTGCAAAGCACAGTTTATTGGGGGAAGAAACGGTTGTTTTGTCGATTTTGCAACCCGAGATGCGAGAGAATCTGTTGACATTCCTGGGAAAATCGTTCTACAAGACCATCGCACCAACACAAATGGTCATCTTGACCGATCGGGAATTGATCACGATTCGGGAAGATATTACACGCAGGCGGGAAGATAGATACGGCGGTATCTGGGATTTCATTCCGTTGCAGAACATAACAAAGCTGTCCCTTAGCGAGATAGAGCAGGGTCTGCTGGTATTCTCCATCCAACTTGCTGGGAAGGAATGTTTTGAATCAATTTTTCAAGCCTTCAGGAGAGACGAAATCCGTCAGCTCATAGACCAATTCACGGAATTGACCGCCGGGTGAGGAAACATGAAATGTTTTTATATCACCGCATCCAGCATCAAGGCCAGGAAAATAAAGGCCAGGTACATGCTGGAATAGCGATACATTTTCCAGGCGATCTTGTTCCCTTCTCTGCGCCAGACCTGCCAGGCGGTGTAAATCAGCCACAGCCCCAGCACCAGAGCCGAAACCAGATAGATTGCACCAGTGAATTGGAAGACCGGCAACAACAAGCTCAAAGCTACAAGTTCGATAGTGTAGATCAAAATCTGCCAGCGGGTTTCTTTCTCACCACGCACCACAGGCAGCATAGGCACGCCTGCGCGCGCGTAATCGTTCCTGCGCACAATAGCCAGTGCCCAGAAATGCGGCGGTGTCCACATAAAAACGATAGCGAACAAGAACAGGGCCGGGATGTTCAGGCTGCCGGTCGCAGCAGCCCAGCCTACCAGCGGCGGGATGGCGCCCGCGCCACCGCCAATCACGATGTTCTGTACAGTCGCTTTCTTAAGCAAGATGCTGTACAGAACAACATAGTAGAGGATGCCCGCCAGCGACAAAAATGCTGCCAGCAAATTGACAAACCCCGCGTAGACATAGAAACTCAATACAGACAGCGCCAATCCGAAAGCCAACCCCTCGGCCGGAGTCATGCGCCCGGCTGCCAGCGGACGTTTCTGCGTACGCTGCATGTGTTTGTCCAGATCGCGGTCGATGTATTGGTTAAGCGCCGACGAGCCACCCGCGGCCATGAAACCGCCCAGCAGTGTCCAGAAGGTCAGCGGGAGGGATGGCCAGGCCTTGGCACCCACTACCATTCCAGCGTAGGTGGTTACGAGTAGAAGCAACACCACGATTGGCTTGGTCAACGCCAGGAAGTCGCGTGCGCGCTGGCGTATATCGAGCGGCGGGAATGCTACCGTCTCGCGCGCCATGAACCCGGAGAAGATGACCAAGCCCAGCAAGCCGACCCAGAGCGCCACTACGGTCAGGGCATGCAGGACCAATAAATATAGCGGAAACCCGCGTGTGACTTCCAGCGCACCCACGAAGACCTGCGCAAAAAACAGGATCACGGTCAGTGTGGCCAGCGGCAGCAAAACGCGATGGTCGCGCATGTCGCGCCAGGCGCGGTAGAGCAGGTAGACCATTAGGGCACTGGCAAATCCCACCGAGACCCGGTGGAACAACTGCACCCAACCCAGGATTCCCTGCGGCTGGCAGAGCGGCCAGCCCGAGCAGGCTTCGGTGGCGCCGCTTAACGTGGCCAGGCGGCCGCCAATCGTGACCAAAAAGACCGCCACCAGCACGAACACCGTCAGACGGGCAAAGGATGAGGAAAGTGAAAATTTCATGATTGCTCCTTCAACTGTTTACGCAGATAGAACGGATAACCCAACACCAGGATCGTCGCAAAGATGAACCATTGCCCTGCATATCCTAGATGGGGACCCTCGGTCAGTTCGATGTCCGGCTGGTACGGAATGGGCGGAGTCACATCATCGGGGTCAGGGTTCGGCTGCACGAACACGTCCAGCAGGGGATACGGCACCTGTTGGCCGATGCGCTCAAGATTGACGATATTCCAGAATTCGAGTCTTTTCTGCCCCGGAGCGAGCGCGGGATCGGGGACTCCGCCCAGGTCTGGATTGGTTTGCCCAAGCCGGATCTGCCCCTGGATGGTGACCCGACCCGGTTCGTCGTATTTACGCCAGTCGGCGGGCGAGTTGTTCCCGTCAGCAGGAATCCAGCCCCGTTCGACCAGCACTGCAGACCCATCGTCCAGGAGCAGAGGCGTGAGCAGGTGGTAACCATATTGGTCTTGAAAGTAGCGGTTTCGCAACGCGACCTGGTTCGTAAAGTCATACGTCCCGCTCACAGTCATAGCGCGATACTCCATAGTCGTCAAATCTTCCAACGGCTTACCGGACAAAGTCAGAGGTTCAGAGGCCCACATAGACTCAACATGCGCATTGAAAGCGCGACGCTGCTCGAGCCGGTCCAACTGCCAGATGCCGAGACGGACACAGAGCGCGCCACCGGCCAGCACCAACAGGGTGGTCAAGAACCACCTGGAGGAGAACATGGCGCGCAAGATCACGCCGCTTTCTCCTTCTTTTTGTCAGGCGCGAGCAGGATGCTATACACTGCGAACAAGGCGCCTAACGGGAAGCCCGCGAACAGAATACCGGTCAGGCGCGTACCGAGCGTGACCGGTTGGAGCACATCGATGCCCAGAACCCTGGTCGGCTGGAAGGAACATTCCATGGCATACTTCTGCTCACTGTCGAGGTACAAACTGGCCGATGTACCGGCTGGGATCCAAAGCGGGCCCAGCTGGTGGTCGATGCGATCCTGATTGACTACCACCAATGTGTCACCTACCACAAAACTCAAATCTTCAGGGATCGTGGGCGGCGTTTCACCCCGGGCAATCCCCTTCGCTGTGCCAGCCGGGATGACCAATTCGATCTGCTGCGGTGCGCGATTTTCGCGCTTGAGCACCTGGTAGGCCACCTCCGTGGTGACGGCTGCCAATAATACGCCCAGCAGCATAGATAGTACGATCCGTTTGAGGGTGGATGATTTCATACCAACTTTCTTCACCGAGCAGAGCGCTGCGCAATCCAGGTGTACCCTTCGATTTTCCTCTGCTCCGCTCAGGCAAATGACATCTACTGATCTTTGACGGTGACGCTCAAAGTCTTTTCTCCAGCCGACTTGAAGTTGAGCGTAACAGTGAACGTGTCACCAGCCTTCAGGTCGTTCTTCAAGCCGATCAGCATCACATGCAGGTCGCCCGGCTTGAAAACCGTCTCACCCGTTGGCACCGGGACGTTCATCTGGTGCACCATCTGCATGTTGCCGTCCTGCATGATGGTCTTGTGCAGTTCCACCGC
>DAOTXM010000283.1:0-7107 GCA_034435215.1 Anaerolineales bacterium | reverse complement strand
GATGAGGGAGATCCATGGGGTCCATGGAGGATTTATATTAGGGGTGCTTCTTGAAATTCAAGAGAAAGCCCAATTTCTGCACGGAATAAAAAGAGCCCCGGCAAGGGATATCCGAGGCTGAATATGGGAGGATGATCGGTTTTTTTGCAAGCAGTTATACAGCTAACATTCAGCAGCGCAACTACTGAACAGCAACCATAGGGATTTAATGTCTCTTTTTGAGTTCGTCTTTCAAGATCAGACTCATAATTACGCTCACCACGGTCACGACCAGGCCACCAAGGAAGGCTGGCCAGAAACCACCAACGGTGAAGCCGACGCCAAAGGTCTGGCCTACCTGGCCTGTCAGCCAGAACAGGAAGGTATTGATCAGCAACGTAAACAGACCCAGGGTCAAGATGATGAGCGGGCAGGTCAGTAACTTGAGTAGCGGGCGCAGGAAGGCATTGATCAACCCGAAGATGAGCGCCAGCCAGAGGATAGATATCCAGCCACCTTGTAATGTGATGCCAGGAACGAGGTAAACAGCCAGAAAAAGTGCAATGGCGTTAATGATCCAACGCAGAATGAATTTGGTCATTTCGATCTCCTTTCAATAGATAAATACGAGGGATCGCGGACTAAGTTGCACCTTCTGTACGCATCCAGATCAGGGTGCGGGATACTTTGAAACCCGCTGCCTGGAGGGCCTCCTCCTGCAAGCCAGCAGGATGTTCGAGCGTCAGACTCCGGCGATAGATTAGATCCCGAACTGCTTTATGGAGCAAAACGGTGATGGATTCAGGATCCGCATTTGGGTCGCAGGCCAACCACAACGAATTGCTGTGCATAGTTGGCATCCAGACCAGCACGCCTTGCAAGCCTCCATTTCTTTGCACGGCCCATTGTTGCAGGTCGTATTCGATGAAGAAGCGATAGAACCAGTTCCACAGGCCGGGTTTCAGGCTGTTCCAATTGAGGGAGCGGTACCAACTCAATTCTTCAGGATGCAGCTGGTTGAGCCAGGCAAGTTGCTGTGGCCAGAACTGGGTATGCCGCTTGGTAACGGTCAGCAGGCTGGAGGTCTGGATGGAACGAGAGAGAAGGGACAGGGGCTCGTCATTGTTCAAGCGCCAGGTAGTCCGCCGGGTGCGTTCCGCAAAACCCAAGTCTGAATACATTTGAACCGCACCGGGGCTGTCTGCGCGGACATGCAACCAGAGTTCATCGGCACCGCGTTGGCGGGCGTGTTGCATGGCCTGCTCCGTCAGGGTATAGGCAATGCCCTTCCGGCGGTGTTCAGGATGTGTGGCAACATTGGCGATCAGGTAGATGCGCTTGCCTTTGTAACGGAACGGGACCAGGCTGGCGTTGCCAATAATATGCCCCTCTTGCTCCCAGACGAACCCCGAGAGCGGTAGAGAGGCGCTTTCGATCGCATTGCTGGCCCAACGCATAAACGATGCATCCCGGCCAGCGCGCCGCATTTGCCGGACGTAGGACTGGCCTTCGCTGTCCATACCGGTGTCGAAACACAACTCGATCAGATCAGCCACGCGCGGCAAATCCCGCAGTACGTTGAGCGGACGGACGTACCCACTGGTGGACGAACGCGCCGGAAGCGAGACGGATGTCATACAGCTATTATCCCACATTCCGCACGAAGAAACGTATGTTTTGGATAAATTATTTTCGTCAGCGAAAGTCATTCTAAAATTCAGCCCAGGGGTAAGAAATGGGGGAGGTTGAGGGTAGAATAAGGAAACCCCACGAAAAGGTGGTTTATGAGCCTGCCTGAACCCGTTCAGCCATCATTCCGATCGATTCTGCGGTACATGTTTCGGAAAATCCTCAAACCGGTGACCCTGGAGCGGCGCGCCGAAGTACAGGTGCAATTACGTGATTCCTGTACTCCGGATTTCGACTTCTTCCTGCTGGTGGTGCTTTCCTCCGTGATCGCCACGCTGGGCCTGCTGACCAACTCAGCCGCTGTGATCATCGGTGCCATGTTAGTTGCGCCGCTTATGTCGCCCATCATAGGCATTGGGGAAGCCTCCCTGACTGGCGATGCGCGCCTGTTCCGTGACTCGGGTGTTGCCCTGGCGCGCGGCGCATTCCTGGCGATTCTCATGTCTGTCTTTCTGACCTGGGGCAATCGCTTTCTTCCTTTCGTCACCTTGCAGGAACTACCCACAGAAGTGCTTTCCCGCACGCGTCCCAGCCCGATCGACCTGACCATTGCGCTGGCAGGCGGTATGGCGGCTGCCTTTGCGCTGGCGATGCCATCCATCTCGGCAGCGCTCCCCGGTGTAGCGATTGCCACCGCTTTAATGCCTCCATTGTGCACTGTCGGCATTGGAATTGCCATGGGGCGCTGGGACGTTGCTGGCGGCGCGCTATTACTTTTCCTGACCAATGCCGTCACCATTGCATTTGCAGGCATGTTGGTTTTCTTTGCGCTGGGTTTTGCTCCCAAACGGGAAGCCGGGCGGCGGGTTCCACAGGCATTGGTGATTTCTGCTGGATTTACGCTCCTCTTGCTCGTGCCCCTCTCGTTCCTCAGCGCCAGTTTTTTTCGCGAGGCCACAGAAAACCGCCAGATCAATACGGTTATGAACGAGGAAATCGCAAAATATGGTGCCGAGTTGACGAACCTGCAGGTTGTGCCTGAGGGTGAAACCCTGTACATGACGGTCACTTTGCGCGTTGCAGAGCAACTACGTTATGAAGATGTGGTCGCATTGCAGGAAAACGTAGCCTTGAGACTGCAACGGCCGGTTTCGATCGTAGTGAATCAAGTCGTCGCAGCGCGGCTCGATCCGCTTGTCCCACCTACGCTCACCATTACGCCCACAGCTGCTACCTTTACTCCGACGGTCACCTTTACCCCAACTGCTACCGTTACCCTGCCCCCCAGCCCAACGCCTGTACCCCCCACACCAACACCGACATTGCAATTGGCGCAGATCCCCCGTAACGCCATCCGAACCCTGGATCTGGTGCAGCAACCCGGCGGCCCCTCGATTGGCAAGATCCACCCCGGTGATTTCGTAACCGTGCTCTACGCCTCGAAAGATTACAATGGTTTGGTCTGGTGGGAAGTGATGGACGCTGAAGGTCGTATCGGCTGGCTCCCGCAGATCGAATTGGCGGTGGTCACGTATACGCCAACAGCGACGACCACCCCAGGGCCATAAAATCTTATACAACTCTTACACCTTGTATGCAAATCGCAAATCCACCTTTGTTATAATCACAGTGTAACAAAACCTGACAAGTCTCCATGAAAACGTGATGGAGACATACTGTCATTTACAAAGGTGCTTCGTAAGAATAGGTTTAAGACCTGTCAGGTTTTAATCCCGAAAGGATTTAACGCTTATGATGCGATTTGACCGTTTTACAGAGAGAGCACAGGAGGCCGCCCAACGCGCAGCAGAAATCATCCAGCGTTACGGCCATAACCAGATCGATACCGAGCATATCCTGCTGGCGCTGATCGAGCAGCCGGGAGGAGTCATTCCCCAAATTTTGGAAAAACTGAATGTCAGCGCAGCAGCCCTGACCGAGCGGCTGGATTCCACGTTACGAGCCAGCCCAAAGGCCAACATCTTTGGTGGCGGCGCCGGACAGATCTTCATCACACCGCGCGTGAAGCGCATCATCGACCTGGCTAACGAGGAAGCCAACCGCCTTAAAGACGAATACATCTCCACTGAGCACATCTTCCTGGCCATCCTGACCGAGCGCAATACCCCCGCAGCTCGCATCCTGGAGTCCGCTGGGTTGACGCGTGACCGCGTCTACGATGCCATCCAGGACCTGCGCGGCGGGCAACGCGTGACCGACCCGCAAGCCGAGGCACGCTACCGCACGCTGGAGAAATATTCACGCGACCTGACCCAGATGGCTCGCGAAGGCAAACTGGACCCGGTCATTGGCCGCGATACCGAGATTTTGCGCCTGATCCAGATCCTGTCCCGCCGCACCAAGAACAATCCGGTCTTGATCGGCGAAGCCGGCGTGGGCAAAACTGCCATCGTGGAAGGCCTGGCGCAGAAGATCGCCAACAACGACGTCCCGGAGATCCTGGCGGGCAAACGCGTCGTAGCCCTCGACCTGGGCGGGATGATCGCCGGGTCGCGCTTTCGCGGCGAGTTCGAGGAACGCTTGAAATCGGCCATCGAGGAAGTACAGCGCGCGCGTGGCGAGGTCATCCTGATGATCGATGAATTGCACACCGTCGTTGGAGCGGGAGCGGCCCAGGGGGCAATGGATGCGTCCAACATGCTCAAACCAGCACTGGCGCGCGGCGAGCTGCAATGCATCGGCGCGACCACGCTGGATGAATATCACAAGCACATCGAGAAGGATGCCGCCCTGGAACGTCGCTTTGCCCCGATCTATGTCGAAGAGCCGAGCGTGGACGACACCATCCTGATGCTGCAGGGCCTGCGCGACCGTTATGAGGCGCATCATAAAGTCCATTTTGCGGACGATGCCCTGGTGGCTGCCGCGCGGCTGGCGGATCGTTACGTCACCGACCGGCACCTGCCTGACAAAGCCATCGACCTGATGGACGAGGCTGCCGCCAAACTGCGTGTAGCCCTATATTCCCTGCCGGATGATCTCAAAGCGATGAAGAACGAGATCGAAAAGTTGCGCGCCGAGGAAGAGCAGGCTGGCCTGGAACGCGACTACGAGCGCGCCGCCCAGAAGAAAGCCGAGCGCCTGCGCATCGAGCAGGAATTCAACGCCCAGCGCGAAAAATGGGAAACGGACCACCAGCTCGACGAAGTGGTGGATGTGGACGATATCGCCGAAGTCGTGCACCAGTGGACGGGTATCCCGCTCACGCAAATGATGGAGAGCGAAGCCGAAAAATTGTTGCAAATGGAAGAGCGCCTGCACGAACGCATCATCGGACAGGAGGAGGCCATCCACGCCATTTCGGATGCCATCCGCCGCGCGCGTTCAGGCCTGAAAGACCCGGCCCGTCCCATCGGCTCATTTATCTTCATTGGCCCGTCAGGCGTCGGCAAGACCGAGCTGGCCAAGGCGCTGGCCTGGTTCATGTTCGACGATGAAGATGCCCTGGTGCGGATCGACATGTCCGAATACCGGGAGCAGCATACGGTGTCCAGATTGTTCGGCGCGCCGCCTGGATATGTCGGCTATGAAGAAGGCGGCCAACTGACCGAAGCCGTCCGCCGCCGGCCGTACCGCGTCCTGTTGTTCGATGAGATCGAGAAGGCGCATCCCGAAGTCTGGAACGCGCTGCTGCAAATCCTGGATGACGGGCGCATGACGGATGGTCAGGGCAACGTGGTGGACTTTCGCAACACGGTTCTGATCATGACCTCGAACCTGGGCACCGAGTATGTCAGGAAGGGTGGCACCCTGGGCTTCCTCCAGCAGAAAGCGGATGATGAGGAGCGTGAAGCCCATGATAAGATCGAAAAGGCACTCAAGGGAGCCTTCCGGCCGGAATTCCTCAACCGCATCGATGAAATCATCATGTTCTCTCCGCTCAGCGTCGAAGAAATGGAACTCATTGTCGATTTGCAAATGAAGGAAGTGCAAGAGCGCTTGAACGAACACGGCGTCATAGTCGAGCTGACCGGGGCTGCCCGTAGTTGGCTGGCCAAGGAAGGGTATGACCCGGCCTTTGGCGCCCGTCCACTGCGACGCGCCATCCAGAAATTTTTGGAGAGCCCGCTTTCGATGGAGCTGTTGGGCGGTAAGTTCAAAGAGGGCGCGACCGTGCTAGTGGATGTGGATGAAAAGAAAAACAAACTGGTCTTTTCGACAGGCCAGCCGGTTTCGAAAGCCAAGCAGCCGGTCGAAGCGTAAACATAGAAAAGTCTGAGAATTGGGGTATTGGGCAGCATATGCCGCCCAATACCCCAATTTTTGGTTTTTTTTCTTAAGAAAGCGTTCGGTAATTCAAAAGCACCTTAACAAGTGAGCAGAGACAAGACTACTCCGAATAGGATAAGATGAGTTCGCCAAAACCAACTTTCCTAAGGGAGTAGTCACAATGGAGTCTATCATCAAATGGGTGCATAGTCTTCTCCTAAGAACTTTGCCGGCGTTTGATCTATCGCCGCTGCCTGGCAAAGGTTTGGGCAAGCTCAGGCTGACGCCGGAAGAATTGTTGCGCGTGATCCATGCGCAGGCTTTAGCAGAGTGGTCCTTGCAAATGGCAGCCTGGTTTTCTCCTCGTCGCATCAAGAATACCCGTGCAGGTCGTCCAGTGACCTATCAGGACAGCAGCATTTTGCTCATAGCGGTGGTACAAACCGTTTGGCGCAAGTCCTACGATCAGATCATTGACTTTGTGGCAAGCAGTCCTGGCTTGGCTCACCAGCTTGGCTTTTGCGAGCGTACGATTTCCAAGGGACAGTATTGGGAACGACGCCAGGATCTCGGCGGAATGCCTTTCATGTTCTTCTTTCTTGGTCTGGCAGCCCAGTTGGTACGCCTGGGCGTCATCACAGGCAGGGAACTAATGGTTGATTCAACTTTGATGAAGGCCTGGTACCAGGATGATCCAGGCGCAAGCTGGCAGAAATACGCTGGCAAAAAGGCAGTTTTTGGGTATAAGGTGCATGCTGTGGTATGCCATCAAGCCGATCTGCCCGTCTTCATTTTGGTCACTTCTGCACATGTGCACGACTCCCAAGTCGGTTGGCTGCTGATCCTGCTTTCTGCCATTCTATATGGCTTTCGCGTCTGGATCGTGTATGCAGACGCAGCTTATTTCGATAGCCGCATGTTCAAAGTCGTTCACGACATCTTGCATGCTCATCCTGCCATACACTACAACCTGCGTCGCAGTAGAAAACGCAAATTGGTTACGCTCTTTTTCCTCGAACAGTGGCAACGTCTTGTGATCGCGCCTCGCACCGCAATCGAACGTCACTTTGCCTGGATGAAACGCTATTTCGGACTGAAGTATTTCCAATGTTTCACCTTGCCTCGAGTGACCCAATTGGTCTTGCTCACTTACATCGCCGCTTTGGCAGTGGCTCTGGCTGCTCAACGTTACCAGCGTCCAGATTTACTCCGCCGCCGCTCTAGCGTCTTGGCTCAACTATGATTTCTAACAATTACCGAACGCTCTCT
>DAOTXM010000282.1:0-3281 GCA_034435215.1 Anaerolineales bacterium | reverse complement strand
CCCCCCCCCCCCCCCCACAACCATTTTTTCGGTTATCCCTGGTAGTGAATGTGAATCAGCAGTACAACCTTGCGCTGTAATACTAAACTCGGTGAAATATGTGGTGTATTTCATTTGCTTTCAATTATAAGGGAAATAATACTGATAATGATTGGAAGGATCGATATCAGATAATTAACTCCCACCAATTTATAAGCACCCACGTCGAAAGGAAGGGTAGGGTAATCTTTTTTAAATTTAGCTTGAAAGTCGACCAAGGTTTGTACGATTTCAAGATCTTCTTTTGTAAGATTTGGGCCGCTCACTTTCAACCTGCGTTGAATTTCTTCACGAAGATTCTTGATTGCGTCCTGTTTAGAGGAAACCATTGCCTGCCGGCAGGAGAGTACAGGCGCAGTGATTATTGCAAGCGCGATCACTGGTAGGATGGCCGCCTCTGCTAACAAGTTGATCTGCCCTTGAATTCCCTTTCCGAGATAGAGGGCAAGAAGGGTTTCCCCAATAAGGAAAGGCACCAAAATGAGAGCCAGCCTGCTCATGCCCAATATAAAATTTCCGATGAACCCAAGGCCGCCCGCCCCATCCTCATGGTACGGGATGACTTCCAGTTTTGTCGTATTAAAAATCCGGTCGAGCGTGATAACAGTCATAATGCTCCACATAACAGAATAAACAGCGACATAAGCGGAGATCAGTATCCTTGGTAGCCCTAAAATCCAGAAGTGCCATTTCACATGGAAAAACCAGGGCGTAGGCTGATAGCGACTGATGATATACATAGCAAATACGGCCAATAGTATGGCTGAGAGAATCGCCAGAAGCTTATAGAACCTGGAACTACCCCAGGAAATCAATTTTTCAACATGTTTTTTCCATTCGGCTTGATTCCCGATGATTATGCCTTTTTGCCCCAGTCTCTCAAAAAATTGAATTGCCGCCTTTGGAAACCAGACATAGAAAGCCCAAATGGAAGGTTCGATGACCAACGAAACCAGCAGCAATGATATATTTTTCTTGTCCAGTACCCCAACGACTTCATTGGTTGAATGCAGGTATCCTGACAGAACCCCGATGATAATTTCGTCCAGGATTCCAATGATAAGAAAAATAAGAAAAATATTGCTCGGATTCAGCCATTCTTTTTGAAGGAAAAACTGGGAGAGCGGTTCTGTACTGATCAATCCTTTTAGCCGAAGTTTTTTGATTGCCATAGGAGTTCCTCCTTTTCGTTCAATAAAATTGTATGTCGCTTGCCGTCCATTTTCAATGGGTAATTCCCTACAGTATATAATTTCAACTTCATTAAGAAGTCCATTATCCCAAGTGTTTTGTGGTATCATACCGCCGCGATAGGAAATCGAATGGACGATAGAATCACGATCATCGAAGGCCCGCCGCCCGTTTTCGAACAGGTACAGGATGGCTGGGCAATGAGCCTCAATGAAGGCCCAAGTTTCAATGTTACTGCGCTGACCCGCCTGCGCACCTTTAATGGTCCCGCACTCATCGAACGCTGCTACCGCGCCTGGCATAAACGAAATCCCATCCACCTGCATTATCGCAATGACCTGGGATTGGAACAAACTGCCCCCATCCTGGCCGCCCGTAACGTGGAAACCGAGGATGGACATGTGCTGCTCCTGTGGGTCTATCTCGATAGCGAGAAAGTCGAGTACGAATTGGATGCCGGCGATGACGATGGCATCGAAGACAATCTAGACGAATGAACAAGATAACCGGGTCGCAAGGCCCGGTCACTGCTTCTGCGGGTAAAATAGGGACATGATCGCGCTTATCAATTGCTCAAGCCGCCGTCCGCGGCGGCGAGACACGGCCAAGGGCGGAATTCGAACATGACCACGCTTCTCACCACGCTCCAGGCTGCCACACTGACGATCCGCCTCAACCGTCCCGAACGCGCCAACGCCTTCAACTTCGAGATGCTCGCTGCCTTGCGGGACGCACTCAGGCAAGCTGCCACGGACTCAAAGGTCCGCTGCGTGGTGCTGACGGGGGCCGGGAATTCCTTCTGTGCCGGGCACGACATCACTGAAATGCTGGCCGCCCAGGGACAGGATCTATCCTACCGGGAACACCTCCAGGAAACGTACAACCCGCTCATCCTGCAAATCCGCCAACTGGAAAAGCCTGTCCTCGCCGCAATCAACGGACCGGTTGCTGGGGCGGGGTTGGGCGTGGCCCTGGCCTGCGATCTACGCATTGCATCCGAAACCTCCCTGTTCACGGTCGGCTTTACAGGTATTGGGCTGGTGCCCGATTCGGCGGTCTCGCTGCTGCTGCCCGCGCTGATCGGCCTGGGGCGTGCCACAGAATTCACCTTTACCAACCAGCCCATCAGCGCTGTGCAGGCCCTGGCATGGGGACTGGTCAACCAGGTCGTTCCCGAGACCGAATTAATGACCGCCACGGCAGAAATTGCTGCCGGGCTGGCCTCTGGGCCGACCGGCGCGTACGGCCTGAGCAAACGTCTCTTCAACCGGAACGTACTACCCAACCTGGAGGAAGCATTGGAATTCGAAGGCGAATTACAGGAAATTGCCAGCCAGGGCCAGGAGCACCTGGAAGGTGTGAAGGCCTTCCTGGAGAAGCGAACACCGAAATTCGATTGATCCACAATGAACACCTCGTACCCTTCGTGGAAGAATGAGTATGGAATTTGAACCCGTTATTGGCCTGGAAGTCCACGCGGAACTGTGCACCAGGTCGAAGATGTTTTGCAGCTGCGCGGTGGTCGATTCGGTCTCCGCGCCGCCGAATACAGCGGTCTGCCCCGTCTGCACCGGGATGCCCGGCACGCTGCCGGTTGTCAACCGCATGGCGGTGGAGTATGGCCTCCGCGTGGCGCTGGCGCTGGGCTGTGCGGTCAACCCGGTCAGCATTTTTGCGCGCAAGAATTATTTCTATCCCGACCTGCCCAAGGGTTACCAGATATCCCAATATGGGCAGCCGCTGGCAGAGCATGGCAAAGTGGTCATCGACACACCCGAAGGCGAGAAATCCATCCGTGTGCGGCGTGTGCACCTGGAAGAGGATACCGGTAAGCTGACGCACGTCAACGGCGGGTCGCTCATTGACCTGAACCGCGCCGGGGTGCCGCTGCTGGAAATCGTCTCCGAACCGGATATGCGCTCGGTGGAAGAAGCGCGCGCCTATGCCGAGTCCTTGCGCGAGATATTACGCTATCTCGAGGTCAACTCCGGCGATATGGAAAAGGGCGTCATCCGCTTCGAGGCCAACATCTCGGTTCGTCCCAGAGGTAC
>DAOTXM010000281.1:0-16742 GCA_034435215.1 Anaerolineales bacterium | reverse complement strand
CCCCCCCCCCCACACCCCTATTTTTGAGGACTATCCTCGATCGATGCTTTTCCTGCCAAAAACGGTTAAAAGCAAGAGACTGTGAACAGGCCTCTGTCCACAGCCTCTCGTGACACATTATCCACAACCCATTGTCAGGATCACAATTCACTTGTCCTGCTGGCAATCTGATGTTTGGCCTGTGTAATGAAATCAGCTAGTGAAATTGGACCCGGATTCTCACCATTCCGCAAGCGCAACGCCACCTGACCGGATTCAGCCTCTTTGTCACCTACGACGAGCATATAGGGAACCTTCTGGTTCTGTGCATCGCGGATCTTTGCATTCATGCGCTCGTTACGCTCGTCTACTTCCACACGCAAGCCCTCGCTTTTGAGCTTACTGGCAATTTCGCGGGCATAGCCGAGATGGCGATCTGCTATGGGGATAACCACCGCCTGGACCGGGGACAACCAGACCGGGAAAGCCCCGGCAAAGTGCTCGATCAACACTCCAAAGAAGCGCTCCATGCTTCCTAACAAAGCCCGGTGGACCATGTAAGGCCGGTGTGGCTGATTGTCCTCGCCGATGAACTCCAACCCGAAGCGCTCCGGCAAGTTGAAGTCGAATTGGATCGTACTCAATTGCCATTCGCGATCCAGGGCATCGTTGACTTTCAGGTCGATCTTTGGCCCGTAGAAGGCGCCACCACCTTCATCCACCACGTAGGGCAATTCATGCGCCTCGATGGCGCGTCGTAATGCTTCCGTGGCTTTGTCCCAATCTGCGGGATCGCCCACGTATTTTTCAGGCATGGTCGAGAGATAGGCCTTGAAATCCTTCAGACCTACAGAACGGAGGATATAGAGTGAGAATTCCAAAGCGCGGCTGATCTCATCCTCGACCTGATCCGGACGGCAGAAGATGTGAGCATCGTCCTGTGTGAAGCCGCGTACCCGCGTCAGACCATGCAACACGCCGCTGCGTTCGTAACGATATACCGTGCCGTATTCTGCATAGCGTTGAGGCAAATCGCGGTAGGAGCGGATATGATTCTTATAAATCTGGATGTGAAAAGGACAGTTCATCGGCTTGGCAAAATACGCCTCGCCTTCGATATCCATGGGGGAATACATATTCTCCCGGTAGAAATCCAGGTGGCCGGATGTCTCCCAGAGATGCGCACGACCAATGTGCGGTGAGAAAACCCAATCGTAGCCGTTGTCCAGGTGAGCCTGGCGGCTGAAGTCCTCGACCAGCACACGGATCATGGCGCCCTTGGGATGCCATAAGATCAAACCCAGCCCCACATCCTCCGAGATGCTAAACAGATCCAGGTCTTTACCTAATTTGCGGTGATCACGACGTTTGGCCTCTTCCAACTTCCAAAGATACTGCTCGAGTTGGTCGGCTGTTTCCCAGGCTGTGCCGTAGATGCGCGTCAGCATCTTGTTCTTCTCGTCACCGCGCCAGTAAGCCCCAGCGATCGACATCAGTTTAACGGCGGCCGGATTGATCTGCTTCGTATTGTCCACGTGCGGACCCCGGCATAGGTCCACGAATGCATCGTGCTTGTAAATCGAGATCTCGGGTTTCACAGCCAACGGTTCCCCATATTCATCGAATCCGCCCTGTTCCAATCCCTCGATCAATTCCAGTTTATAGGGCTGGTTTTTGAAGATTTCACGCGCTTTCTCAGCAGGCAGCACTTCCTTGACGAAATCGTGCTGACCGGCGATGATCTGGCGCATGCGTTTTTCGAGTTGGGGCAGGTCTTCCTGCGAGATGGGCTCGGGCAGCTCGAAATCATAATAGAAACCGTTCTCGACGGGCGGACCGATCGTGTACTTGGCTTCAGGGAACCGTTCCAGGACGGCCTGCGCCATGATATGCGCCGCTGAGTGACGGATTTTATAGAGTTGGGACTCTTCATATTTTTCTTCAACTTTTTGTGCCATTTTCGCTTCCTTTCTTTGTGTTGTGCTTGCTACCGCTTCGATACCCTTTCGGGCGTAGACAGGATTTACGCGGTCCCGGAGCGAAGCGGTACACAACCTCCGGGCCGCCGTGGAGTAGTGGTTTTCATGGCAGCCTCCTAAATAAAAAACTCTCACCCAACACGGGGCGAGAGTGCTAACGCATCACGCGGTTCCACCCGATTTGTCCTGAGCGGGGGATTGAGTAGGCGGAGCTCGTCCGCCGTATCGAAACCCGCAGTCGAAGGACATCTCATTGGGGCCTTTAACGGGGCCAACCGTTCATCTTACTTGCTGAGAGCTAATTGCTGACAGCTTTAGAATTTCCGCTCGCGGGTGGTTTTCATCGGGGTTCGCCGGAGCAGGCTCTCAACCTTTGGCCTTGCTCTCTCTGTCGGCGCACAGACCGATTACTCGTCCCGGTCATTGCGTTTCTTGTATGTTGGTCTCAAACGATGACCATTATGGTGGTGGGCGGTATTGGACTCGAACCAACGACCTTTGCGATGTCAACGCAACGCTCTAACCAACTGAGCTAACCGCCCGAACGAGAGCATATTATAACGAGGTGTGACGGTTTTGGCAATGGAACTTTGTTCAGATACTCCAGGATTTGACAGTCGTGCTATACTGGATGCAGGTGAGAATCACGATCGAAGAGGGTTGCTTTGGAGTATCGTTATGTCTTTCGAAACTGGTGAGAATGTCGGTCCCTATCGAATTCTTGAAAAACTGGGGCAGGGAGGGATGGCCACGGTCTACAAGGCGTACCATGCCGGGCTGGATCGCTATGTGGCGCTCAAGGTGCTGCATTCGGATTTGAACGATGACCCGACCTTTGCGGCGCGTTTCCAACGCGAAGCCCGCCTGGTGGCAAAACTGGACCACCCGAATATCGTCCCGGTGCACGATTTTGCCGAGCATAACAAGTACCCCTATCTGGTCATGAAATTCATCGAGGGGGAGACGCTCAAAGCGCGCCTGGGGCGTGGCCCGTTGTCATCCGAAGAGATCAATAACATCGTCGACTCGGTCGGCTCGGCACTGGCTTATGCCCACCAGCAGGGGATTTTGCACCGGGATATCAAACCCTCGAATGTGCTGATTGCCAGCGATGGTCACCTGTACCTGGCTGACTTTGGCCTGGCGCGCATTGCCCAGGCAGGCGAGTCGACGATTTCGTCCGATGCGGTGCTGGGGACGCCGCAGTACATCTCCCCGGAACAGGCCACCGGCAAGAAGGATCTGGACGAGGGCACCGACATTTACTCCTTTGGGGTCATGCTCTATGAGCTGGTGGTGGGGCAGGTGCCTTTCAGCGCGGATACGCCCTTCGCCGTTATCTATGACCACGTTCATTCCCCGTTGCCGTTGCCACACCTGGTCAATCCCTCGGTGCCTGAGAGCGTGGAAAAGGTCTTGCTCAAGGCGCTTGCCAAGGAACGCGCTGACCGTTATGCGACTGTCTCCGATATGGTCGAGGCGTTCAAAGCCGCCTGGCAGGCGGCCGGAGTGCCGATGCAGGGCACGGCCGTGATGCTGCCTCAAAGGCTCATCCCTGGCGCTGAACAGGAAATCATGGTTCCTGAATCGCCTGTCGAGAAAGTGGCAGAACAAAGGACGGGGGAAGCGGTCGCCATTACGAGGTCAAAGGCGAAGCGCTCGTCCTGGTCGTGGATGTCCATCGGCGCGGGCGCCTTGCTGTTGGTCTGTTGTTCGTTTGCGCTGGTTGCTTCGCTCACCGGCATGCTCAACCGGTTCCTATCCGCTTCCACGGAACCAGCCCTCACACAACCGGTCCCTTCTGCGACCCTGCCTGGGATAGATCCAACTCAGCCGGTTTTCCCCACGACCTTACCTGCAACCTCCATGCCGGAGGCCAGGCAATTGCTCTTCGCAGATGACTTCGACTCTGCCTCGTCGAGCGCCCAGGCCCTCTTTGGCAGCGACATGATGACCTTCGGGCTAGATGGTGGTTCTGGTTTCCTGTCCAGCGCCTATGTGGGGGGTGTGATGCCAGCTGTGTATGATAACTACGAATTAGGCGACATCGTGGTGGAATACGATTTCCTGGTCCCGGTCCCAAAAGTGGACAGCAGCTACGGTTTCATTTTCCGGGCCGAAGCAGCCCAGGACGGAACCCTGGATTGGTATTATCTGCTTGGCTTTGCCCCCACGGAGGGGACGGTCATCTTTGGCTGCTGGCTCTACGACCACTGGTCGGTGGAAGAAAGTTACTATCTGCCTGCGAACGTGTTACGCACGAGTGGGTACAATCATGTGTTCCTGGAAGCCCGGGGGGCAGATTTTCGCGCATTCCTGAACAACACCCTTGTCATGGAGCTGAGCGATGCAACGGTAGGGAACCCGGGCATTTTTGGCTTCTATATCATCCCGGGCGTAGGGTCGAGTGCTGATTCGAAAGATTATTTCTATTTCGACAATCTACGAATTTACGCTCCAAACGCACCATAAGAAAACCGATTGCCTTGATGTCTTAGAGAAAACTGTTTCATTTTGTCTGGGGATATCCATGGCGACCTACCGAACGGTCGGTAGATTATGTATTAATCATAATTAAGGTCTCCACCCTAGGGTATTTCAGGCCTGGGCTGGATGACCGCTCCCCCCAAATCCTGTAGCATAAAGGTACATTCTTTCACGAGTAAGGTCTTACCGCCGAGCGCGCTGAGCACGCGGAGAATAAAGCTGGATAAATCTCTGTGGTCTCTGCGGTCTCCGCGGCAAAACATCACGGAGGTACCTTATGACCCTTACCCAACGAAAGGCCCTGCGCTTGGTGCTCATCCTTTCGGGAGCGGTGTTGCTCGTCGTGGCGGGCTTTGGCATCCACGGCGCGACAGCCTCCGCGTCCACGCTCGAAGCGGCTATGGCGGGCGTGGAGAGTGGAGTTGTTTTGGTATCTGCGCCCCCGCCGGTCGGGCAGGATACCTGCCTGCACTGTCATATCGCCGGCGAGAACAAGAACCTGTGGGCGCCGCTGGCGCGCTGGTCTGTTTTTGGGGTCTTCGGGATGGTCTTCGCCTTTGGCATGTACCGTTCCGCCAGCGTGTGGACGCAACGCAAGGCCTGGAAACCGTTATGGGCTCGTACCGTTGAGTGGGTAGATGAGCGCTACGAGCTTTCCCCGCTACTCTCGAAACTGGCTGCCAAACCTGTCCCCCGCTTCGCGATGAAGTGGTGGTACTGCCTTGGCGGGATCACCGCTTTTCTGTTCGTGGTGCAGGGCATCACCGGCATCATGCTGGCCTTCTATTACAAGCCGAGTGCCGCAGAAGCCTACAACAGCATCATTTTCATCGAGAACGAAGTCCGCTTTGGGGCCGCCATCCGCATGATCCATCACTGGGCAGCCAACGGCATGATCGTGATGTGCATCGCGCACATGCTGCGCGTGTTTATCATGGGCGCGTATAAAAACCCGCGCGAGCTGAACTGGATCAGCGGCATGCTGCTGCTCATCCTGACCCTGGTCTTTGGGTTCACCGGCTACCTGCTGCCCTGGGACCAACGCGCGTATTGGGCGACCACGGTCGGCACCGACATCGCCGGCAGCGTGCCTGCCGTCGGCAACTTGGTGCTGGTGCTGCTGCGCGTGGGCTGGGACGTCAGCGAAGCTACGCTGGGTCGTTTCTACGGCCTGCATGTCATTGTCACACCGTTGCTGACACTCGCGTTCATGCTGGCGCACTTCATGATGATCCGCAAGCTGGGCGTCCAGCGTCCACTATAGGAGGAGATCATGGCAACAACACATCCTGAGACCGATAAGGACAGCGTCCCCTTCTTTCCGAACCATTTCATGACCGAACTTTACGTGGTGATCGGCATCGTCGCCCTGGCGGTGGTGGTCGGGGCGCTGGGCATGCTCTTCCCGGTTGGTTTGCAAGACCCGGCCGACCCGCTCAACACGCCGTTGCACGTCAAGCCCGAATGGTATTTCCTGGCGCTGTACCAGTTGCTCAAGTACGTCCCGCCGACAGTGCTGGGCATCAACGGACCAATGTTTGCGGTGGTTGCGATCATCGTGGCGCTGTTGGTCGTGACCTTCCTGCCCTTCCTGGATAGAAGAAAGGAAGATAGCAAGAAAGCCATGCGCATGCGTGCCATCGAGGTGGCTGTTTTTGTGGTCTTGGCAATCGTCCTGACCATCTGGGGGGAGGTAAGCTGACATGGATAACGTAACTCGCCGCGATTTTCTCAATTTGCTCAAAGGTACCGGCGTCGTCCTCGGTGCGGGCGCGGTGGCTGCGCCTGTGGTGGCCTATTTCTACCCGCCCAAACTGGAGGAAATGCCCTCCGAGCCGGTGCTGGTCTGTGCTGAAAATGAACTGCCTGTAGGCGAATCCCGCACGGTCAAATTCGGACGCTATCCTGCCATTGTGGTTCATCTGGAGTCCGGCCTGAAAGCCTATTCTGCCGTGTGCACGCACTTTGCCTGCCTGGTCAAGTGGAACCCCGAGACGGCCCGCCTGGAATGCCCCTGCCACGATGGCTATTTCAGCGCCGAAGACGGCGCCGTGATTGCCGGTCCGCCACCCGCGCCGTTGGCGATGCTGGAAACCGAGGTAGTGGATGGACAGATCTATGTCAAAGTTGGAGGTGAAGCATGACCGCAGAAGCAGTGACCAGTAAACAGTTAACCGTTATTAGTGGTCAGCGCTGGCAGCGGGCCCGTGACTTCTTCACTCACGTCATCGTACAGCCACGGGTTTTCAAGAAAGCCTATCCCGGCATCATGCACTTCATGCTCTTACATGGCGTGTTCATCCAGGTGGTTGGCACGATCATCAACCTGCTCAATATGGCGCTCTTCCAGCCCTGGGTGATCGAATGGCCGCGCCTGGGCTGGTACTTGGGTTACGAACTGGTGATGGACATCGCCGGGCTAATGATCCTGGTCGGGGTGGCGATGGCGGCTTTTAGGCGCTATGTTCTGCGACCGAAGTCCCTCGAATCGAGCTGGGACGATGGATTTGCCCTCGTTATGTTGGCCTTGATCGTGCTGGTTGGCTTCACCAACGAGGCGACCCGCATCCTCTCCACCAACCCGCAGTGGGCGGCCTGGTCCCCGGTCGGGAACTGGTTTGCCGGGGTACTGAGAGCGGCTGGGGTCTCGCCTCAGCAGGCTCAGGCCTGGCACGATGCGTCGGTCTATATCCATGCAACCCTGGCGATGGCGCTTGTCGCAGCCATCCCGTTCACCAAGATGCGCCATCTCATCTACGCGCCGCTCAACATCCTGACCCGCACTTTTCGCAAAGAGGGCGTACTCGATAAGATCGAAGATATTGAAACGACCGAAAAACTGGGGGTGGGGAAGGTGAGCGAGTTCACTACGCAGCAACTGCTCTCGTTCGACGCCTGCCTGCGCTGCGGACGCTGCGAGGAGGCTTGCCCGTCTAATTTTAGTGGTATGGACTATTCGCCCAAGACACTGATCCAATCGCTGCGCACCGCCATGTTGGATAACCTGGTGTCTGGCAACGGCAAGAGCGAGGTGGAGTTGATGGGTTCGGTCATTCCCGAGCAATATGCCTGGCAGTGCACTACCTGCGGCGCCTGCATCGCCAAGTGTCCGGCCTTCATCAACCCGGTGGACGAGGTCATTGACCTGCGCCGCTACCAGGTGTTGACCACAGGACAGATGCCAAAGTCGGTGGGCGATACCATGCGCAACATGGAGCGCCAGGGCAACCCCTGGGGCATGCCGCCCGAAAACCGCATGGCCTGGGCCGATGGATTGGACATCCGCGAGCTGGCTCCTGGCGAGGAGACAGATGTGTTGTACTTTACAGGCTGTGCGGCGGCCTTCGATGATCGTAATAAGAAAGTGGCGCGCGCTTTCGCGAAGCTGATGCAAAAGGCAGGTGTGGACTTCGCCGTGCTGGGTTTCGACGAGATGTGCTGCGGCGAAACCGCCCGGCGCATGGGTCACGAGTATCTGTTCCAGGAGTTTGCCAAGCAGAATATCGAAACGTTGGGCAAGGTCAAGTTCAACCGAGTCGTGACGGCCTGCCCGCACTGCTTCAACACGCTCAAGAACGAATATCCGCAGATGGGCGGCGATTTCAAGGTGATGCACTACACCGAATTGTTAGCGGAGCTGAGACTTCCCGCTGTTTCAGCAAATGGCAATGGTATTCACGGCCATGTCACATACCATGACTCCTGCTATCTGGGCCGCTACAACAATATTTACAAGCAGCCTCGTGAGTTGTTGAAGAATGCTGATATCGAATTGGTCGAGATGGCACGCAGCGGAGAGAACTCCTTCTGTTGTGGCGGTGGTGGCGGACAGATGTGGCTCGAAACCGACGCCAACACGCGCATCAACCATCGTCGCCTGGCCGACTCGGTCGCTGCCAAAGCGGATGTGGTCGCCACGGCCTGCCCATATTGTTTATTGATGTTCGATGACGCCATCCGCTCGAAGGGCGTGGGCGAGCAGGTCAAAGTGATGGACATCGCCGAGATCCTTGACGAGCAAATTTTTGTCCATGAAGGGCACCAATAACACGAAGAATGACATTTCGTGTCCTTTGTGGAAGGAGGCTCTTATGACCTCAAACTGGATGATCTATACGCACGGTGACCCGCTTGGTGCCTTGCAGAAGTTCGTCAAAACGCTCTGGGAGCAGACCGATCTGGACGCTGTGGTCGTGGCACCGAGCGATGGGAAATTCGTGCTCGAATCCCCTGGCGAATTGGGAGATCTAAATCCCTTCCGGCCGTTGATGAGGTTGAACACAGCCCGGTTGGTGGTGGATACAGCCAAGAAGCGGCCTGGTAAACGCCTGGGTGCGATGCTGCGCCCCTGCGAAATGCGCGCCCTGAACGAAATGGCCGCGCGCGGCGCGATCAAGCGTGATGAGGTTCTGACGATCTGCACAGACTGCTTGGGCACGTTCCCGGCTGAAGAGTATGAGTGGCGCACGGAACGTTCCGCCAAAGGATTGACCAAAGAGACGCTGCAATTTGCCCCGCAAGGCGGAATTTCCGCTTATCGTTACCGCCCGGCCTGCCAGATGTGTGCCGAACCCGGCGCGACCGAGGCCGACGTCAACATCGGCGTGTTTGGTCTGCCGGTGCGGCAGTCTATCCTGGTGAATACGCATAATGGCAGCATCCTCCTGCAATCCATCACGGATGGCTTGGCGACGGACGACCTGGTCAGTAAGCGCGAGCAGACGCTGGCAAAGATCTCCGAGCGGCACGTCCGTACCCGCGAGCGCGTGCTCAAGAGTCTGCATGAAGAACTGCCTGCTGATCTAGAGCATTTGCTGGAGCAATTCGAGTCTTGTGGCGAGTGCCAGGCCTGCATGAACGTCTGCCCCATCTGCGCAGTAGATGAGCCTCGTAGAACCAAGGAAGGCAAACTGGTGCGCGAGGATGTGGTCAACTGGCTGCTTTCCTGCACGGGTTGCGGCATGTGCGAGCAGGCCTGTCCGCAGCACCAGCCGTTGAGCGCGGTCTTTAGCCATATCCGTGAGCAAATTGATGCCGAATTAGCCCTATAGCTAGAAAAAGTGCAACGCACTTACCAGAAGTTTCTTCAACACACTCTCATTTTTGAAGTGCGTTGCACTTATAAAGATCATCTTAACACTGTGGTGAAATATTTCAATTGTTTAGTATCCTTTATGGGAATTTTATCCTCTCGCTTGACGCATCCCCCTCACGGTGGTATGCTTGCGCGAAACATGGATCTTGTCTCATATCTGAATTGCGCTGATAATACCAACAATGATTGCACCCGTATCATTCCGATGACGGGACGTTGGTGCATAGGATAGGTTCAGGAACCAGAACCAGGACTATAAGGGAAACTACAGACACCCAACGCCCCGAGTGAATCGGGGTGTTTTTTTTACATCTTCTGCCTGGCTATGTGTAATTTGCTGCGTCAATCAATTACATTGGAACACCAAACTTGTTCTTGAGGAGTTGTGAATTATGGAAATCACCACCGGAATTCTCATTGGAGCCATCGTCCTGATATGTGTTCTTTTTGCCTTCTATGAATACCGGATTCGAAAGCCGGATGTTTTACTGCTTTACGAATCCAAGGGACAGATTGGTATCAGACAAAGCTTGATCTATCCGCGGCATTTCAGTCTTCCGCTGGAGCGCACTACGCGCCCAATCCGATTGACCATCGAGGCGACCGCCGTGGGGAATCTGGGTGTGCGCATTAAGTTGGTGGGCTCAGTGGCACCTGCAATTGATCATGTTCAATCGCTGATTCGCATCGGGGGTTGGAATGAGGACGCCACCGCACACGCCGCCGATGAAGTGCAACTGATGCTCCAGGGATTGGTCAAAGCGTATGTGGAAAAATGCGAAATTCATGCACTTTCGTCAACCGACCTTGTAAGCAATTTGAATGAACAATCGACTCTTTTTCAAGAAAAGTTTGGCGTTGAACTTATTTCCTTAGCAGTCGATTCGTTGGAACCAACCGATCCAGAGATCAGTGAGGCGCTCCGTCAACAAGAGCAAGCGCGACTGCTCGAACAAACAGAGCGCTTGAACAATCAGGCGCGTTCAGCCGCGGCGAAGGCAAAATTCCAGGCCGATGAAGAAATCTCGAAGATGGAACACGACCTTGAGCTAAAAAAAGTCGAGTTGAAGAAGACCTTGCTTGAAAAAGAGTCTGAGCTGACCCATCAAAATCTTGAAGATGAACTGAAGCGTAGCCGCATGCGTCTCGCTTTTGAAAAGGAAGAGCTCGAAGTACTCAAGAGCAGTCCCGAGTTGTTGATGCTGACGCCCCAGGCCGCCCGTCTGGCCGAAGCCAGCCAGAACTTGAGGAACGCGCGCACCATTGTCTCCTTTACCCCACAAGAGCTTGCCCAGGGGTCGGAACTTTTGAGCATTTTCCAAAATCTTATACAAAGAGCTTTGGAAGAGAAATGGGGAAAGAAGGAAGACTAGGCAGATATGCTAGGCCCTGGTTGTTCGCCGCCAAGAAAAATATCGTGTGAAGGTGTATTCGATGACTGCTTATCCTTCTGATCCCCACACTGCCTTTCGCCTGAAGCCAATTCGTGTGGCGCGTGTATCGGAAATCAGCGAAAGCACGGCTGCGGCGGCAATCCCGGACGAGGAGCGTGTCAATTTCCACATTGGAAATCCGGTGCAGGATGTAAGTCTTTCATCAGCATATATGCGCATTGTGCTGGGTATAGATATTCATCGTGAAGAGTTGAGCGATATAGTTCCTGAGACGATTTTAGAGTATCTTGGGTGGGACGAGACTGAAAAATCAAAACTTGATTTCCTGATTCGGGCGATTCATAAAAGCGCGCCTTATATGCCACGCGGGGGATACTCCCGTAAGAAACCGCACGCGCTGGTCGATGCATTTCGGGGCTGGTTGGAGGAACAACAAGAACCACTCCATTATGATACCGGGGTACAAACTGGCAAGCGTGAGATAATTATTGGTTCAGGCGGCGTTCACGAGATGCTGCGAATTATCTTGTTTGCCCTGTCATCTTATCTCGAGTTCACCCCTGCGCGTATCTTGAGTTATCAATGCGAACTCCAACCCCAATTGAAGGCTATCCCCAATTTGGTTTTTGAAGATTTGGCATCCGATGAACATGTAGCGTGCCTTCAGGTTGAGCAATTCCTGACCCATCAGCTTAACAACATGCCAACCTTTATGTTGATTGGCGGTCCGCTGGACGAAATAACGCGACGCAAATTGCGCCTGATGAGCATCGAGCATCCATTGTTCTTTATCGAAGCCAATAACGCGTCCAATCATCTTTCTTTGGCCCGTGAGGCTAAACTTGTTCAGCGCGTAATCCGCTTGTTAACGCCCGCCATTTTTGCGAAAAGATTACATAATCTGTCCATCGTATTTGTCGTTGGAAATGCCGATTTCCTGAGTGTTATCGAGAACGTGCATTTCAATCTAAAAGGGACTCCCTCAGCCTCGGAAGCCGAGTTTCTGGATTTTTTGCTTTCGCAAGGTCTCGCCGAACTTCCAACCGACTTGTCTGCGCAGATACCGAAAGAAAGACCCTCCTTCGAGGGTTTGGCGCTGGGGATTTCTGCGGAAACCGTCCTACCAGATTTAGCAGAGCGCATAGAACGCCATTTCGATAAATTGGTCGAGGACCGCACTTTTACCTTGGCACATTCCCTAACAGCCTTAGAGGAAAATGTTAATGCGCTTGCCCGTCGGATTGGGCTTGCATGGAAAAGGTATATTTTTGATGAATTTGCCGATTTAGCAGCGAATGAAGTTCTCGATCTGCTCGTTCAGAACCTGCACAAGCCTGAATGGCTCCAGGCACTCCAGCGCAGTTTCCTGAGCGCCTTTACAAAACAACAACCACAGTATCTTCCCGAGGCTTGTACCGTAGTGAGCGGTTCATCTCGCACAGCATTGAGCATCCTGGGACTTCATTGTGGATTATCTGAGGTTGTGATCCCGGACCTAAGCTGGTCCTACGAGCAGTGTTTTAAGAAAACATATGCTGTGCCATTAACTTCATCTCTAGGGTTGGATGTGGATGCTCTTATTGAGAAGATAGAGCAAATTTGCCAGCATGATTCCTCCTGGCCACAGCGCGGCGCGATAGCGATCAACAATCCACATAATGCAACAGGACGAGTATTCGAAGAAGCGGATATATGCCGTCTGGTCAAGTACTGCCTGCAAAACAATCTCTTTGTGATTGATGACCTGGCTTACCAGAACGTGGCCCCGGTGCGTGGCCTCCCCGAAATCAAAACTGTCCGCCAGATTGTCTCGGAACTGAATCGCCAGGGAATCATCACAGAAGCGCAGGCTGACCGGGTGATCACGGTGCATTCCATGTCCAAGATCGATAGTTTTGCCGGGGCAAGATTAACTGTCGTAGAAATTCGAGACCAAAAAATATTTCGACGTTTCGAAGCGTTAAATTCTCAGATACAGCCCAACATTACTGCGATTTTTCTCAGTTATCTGTTTTACCGCAACACGAATCAGACTACCAGGGCTTACTGGCAACTGCGCAACTCGATTTTAAGTGAAAGAACGCAAGCTCTTTTACAAGCGGTAAAGAACCTGCCATCGGATCGAAATCCGTTTGGCCTGGAAATCATCCCGCCAATGGGGAGCCTGTATCCGCTCCTGCGTGTTGAGCATCTGCCTGCGGGCCTTTCTCTGGATTGGCTGGCCTCGTCGCTGGCGCGTGGGGGAATCGGGATGTTGCCTTTAGCAGCTTTTGCGCGTACGGAGAAAGGCTTTGAGACCGGGAGGAAAACCTTCCGCCTGACTTTGGGCGGCATTGATAATGCGGATGTACTGTTGGGGAAAACCCGCCGTCTGCTCATTGACCTGAACCGCCTGATTGCCGAGGAAGATGCGCGATATAACCGGAAGCAAGTGTCCTTCACTGTTCCAGAGAGAAGCAGTAGGCGTTCATTCGAACTTCTGCGGGCGTGGGATGCCTTCGGGAACCAACTTGTCCGGAGATGTGAAACCAGCCAGGCATGTCGTCGTTTGTTGGCCTCGCATTCGTTAGAAAGTAAACAATCAATTCACGAGCTAATCCAATCACATATCCCTGAACGCTTAGACATATTTCGAAACCGTCTGCTCGATCGTTTAGCAATCCATGACGAGTTGATGTGGCGAGCAGTGAATGAAAATGGGCGGTGGCTTGCCGAACGGTTGGAACAGGAGTTCATGAAAGACTCGCTCCAGCGACGGCAAGAGCAATTCAGGCTACGCCTCTATGATCGCACTGTGCATCCAACCCAGGCCTATTCGCTTCAAGCAGAAATGGCACTTGATGCAGTCGTAAAAGCCTTGATTGCGCGGGAACTGATTACACCCGGGTTGGTCGAACAAGCGGCGCAGGAGTTGACCAAGGAATATATCGGGCTGAATGTGGCCATCAATTCACAACAAGAAGCTGACGAAATATTGTTGGACCTCGATACCCTGATCGCCGGTGAAGAGTTTGCAGAATTATTTTCAGATGTTGCGTTGACACCATTTTTATCTTTTTGGAGTGACTGGGATGGCAGCAGCCGCCCATCAGGACAGGGACACCGCCTGGTGGCGGCCGTTGTGATGGAAAATGTGCGGCGCATGAACCGCATCTTGAGCATTTTGGGACAGGTAGACCCGGCGATTGTGGTGAAGCCGGAACTGAAATCCGAACTTGACAATTTACCGCAGCATAACCAGCGTTTTACCAGCTTATTGAATGAAATCACGACCCTGACGCACCAATTGGAACAGCGTTACAGGGGTATCCTACCATTTTCGGTCGAAACGACTTCTTGGCAACGCCTAACCACGCGGCTACATCTTCGCCGCGACCCGGCACGCGTACTTTGGGAGCATAATGACCGCTACGAGCGGAAAATGCTTGAACTTCGACAGCAAAGACGCGATACGTTAGAATTTTACTTTGCGCTGAACAAAGCGTTGCGCAAACAATTGTATGCACTGATCTCTTCCATTCAGAACAACCGCGCCTCCGAGCCACTTATCCGAGAAGTGCTCGGGTATCGGGATATCTTGCAACGTATGGTGCTCACACCACGCATCAGCCAGGGGCTGATCACGGCGCGCGATCCGTTTGCCATCGATACAACCGCGTACAACATGTATGAGATCAACACTATCGCCGGGAAATATGGTAATCCTGGTATGATTTTGGGATTGCAAATTAGCTTATCGTCGAAGCCGGAAGCGCTGATCGCTCTTGACCGTAAGATGCGAATCCAGGCTGAACAGATGCGCAGGGACTTTGCATCTAGCGATCTTCCCCCCATCTGGTTGATTCCTCTGTTCGAAGATATTGATACAGTCAGCAATGTCCGCTCCTATCTCGACCGGGTCTGGGATTACGCCACCCAAAGTCGTCACACCCTGCAATCGCCCCAGGATCGATTCAAAGAGATCATCGCTGAAGTTTTCATTGCCGGTTCTGATTTGAGCCAGCAGGTAAGCCAGGCAAACGCTGCTCACCTTTACCTACAGGCGAAGTATGATACGCACTCATGGCTGGCCGAGCACGGAGTGGTGGATGCGGTTCGTGTCAAATTGGGCAGCGGAGAGGCAATGCAGCGTCAAGGAGGTTATTATTCACACGTTGCAGGTCAGCCCGCTTTTGGGAAAGCCGAAGACGATAAACGCCGGTTTGTTGCTAATCTTCCGGCAGCAGCTCGTAAAAGTACCGTTTATGCCGTAACGCCTTTACAGGGTGTTTTTCTGGGCGGCGATTTGCGCACCTTCCAGAGTAATTTATCGGAACAACTTCGTTTTTTACGGATGCGTGACTTCGTTGGTTTGCAAAATCATGTGCGTCAATCACAACGAAGTCATCGCGAGGATTTGATCCGCGCCTCCGAAACGATTGCAGAAAGTCGCTTGGGCGCGCAAAGCAGAAGCTTACAGGAGTTGGAACGTTTGACAGTCGGGAAAAATGAATCCCTGATGAAGAATTTCCTGACAGAGTTAACAGATAATTTCCGCCATATCCTGTATGGTCGCGAAGAAGATGTAGTTGGCATTCACATTATTTCTTATTTCATTGGGCGCTCCATGCCTCAGCTACGTGACCGGCCTTCCTCCAGGCGCATACCCGGTTCGAGTGTTGAGCGTGGCCAACAGATCTTAGCCAATATAGCGGAGATCATTCCATTTTCCAAGCATGGCAGTTTGTTGCGGGCGATCTCTCATAATCAGTCGCAAACAATGATCCTGGGTGTCAACCAACTCACCACCGGGCTGTTTCGTGCCCTGGAACGTTTCTCTCAAAAAAGTTTCGCCGAGGCTGAACGTGGCCGGATGGTCGCAGAACGTCTTTTGCCAGATTTGCCCGTTTATGAAATCCTTAACACCTTACGCATCTATCAAGATCGGAATGGCGAATACCTGAAACGGATCGAAACAGCCTTTCCAGCAGGCAATTCGGCTTTTGTAGCGCTGCGTGAAGATAGCGATGCGATGGGACACTTTTTGCCCTTATTCCAGCAAGAATTGCTGCGGCGACACGGTGTCGATGTCAACGATTTCTTCGTAGAGCGAGTTCTTATCCCTGATCTTCTCCCAACTTTACGCCCCGATCTGGCGGTGTTGCTACAAGAAAATCTATTCAACACAGGTATTGATGAATTTATGAAGCCAATCTCCGGGCGAGTTTCGGAGGAATGGCGTGCTGAAGTGGAAAAATTGCTAGGTCTGCCCGTACAAATCGGTCATTGGCGTTCGATCATCTGGGAGGTGTTGGGAGAATCTATCTATCAACGGGTGCAGAGTTTCACGGAACTTGCTGCAGCTTTGTATGCTTTCTCGCCATCGCGATCATTTGAAACGCCATCTGCAATTGGACGCAGCACGAAGCTCTCCCCTGCTCTGGCTGGCTTCTTCCGCTCTGCCCGCGCCGATGACGAAATGCGACACTTCTTGATCGGCGCTATCGAGTATTTGAGTTCGTTTACCCAAGGGGATATCGAAGTACCTGTTAGCATCATCCGGGCGATGAACGATGTCGAGCGCATCGCCCAAATCGAGGAGAGCGTCCTACCCCCGGAAAAGCAGGACGTGGTCCGGTACTGTACGCTGCAGATCGCCCGCCTGGCAGGCGAGGGCGGGTAAGAGAGTGACAACGGAAATATGGAAATAGAAAGAGTGGATTGGTGTGTTCCACTGCCCGCTCTTGGTTTATTGAACGTCAAATATCAGTAGATCACGAAATAAGCTTGGGGAAGCCTGAAAATAGGGGTGTGGGGGGGGGGGGGGGG
>DAOTXM010000280.1:0-4196 GCA_034435215.1 Anaerolineales bacterium | reverse complement strand
CTTTTGAAGCACTCGCATGCAAGGAGAACCAGCGTCTCTCTCCCTGAGCCAGTTCTCAGGATGCCAGAGACCCTATTCGTTCGTCAAGTGTTGGCAAACTGGTGCCCCACACCACATATCATACGAGGAGATACTTATTTCATGAAAAAGGTGTTCAAATGGATCGGATTTGTGCTGGGTTCCTTGATTGGGTTGTTTCTGCTCGCGGCCCTTGTCCTGTTTCTTAGTGGTAATGCCCGCTTGAACAAAACATATGATTTCCCACTGTCTGACATTACCCTGCCCACCGATGAGGCCAGCCTGGAATTCGGCCAGCATCGCGCCGAGGTCTTGTGCGCTGGCTGTCATGGAGCGGATCTGAGCGGCGTCGATAACTGGTTCAGCGCCGGGCCGCTCGGCACAATCGACTCGGCCAACCTGACTTCAGGAGAAGGCGGCTTTGGGCGTGAAGCGACCTCGGTTGAGGATTATGTGCGCGCCATCCGACATGGCATTGACCCTGAAGGGAAACCCCTGTTCATGCCGGCGGTCGTGTCCACTGCATTTTTGAGCGATGAGGACCTGGCGGCGATCATCGCTTATGTGAAAAGCGTCCCGCCTGTGGATCATGTCACCCACGGGGAGAATTTTACGCCGCTGGCAAAGATTATGCTGGCCGCCGGGATGCTGGGCAAGTTGCCGGTCGAATCTGTCAGCCATGCGACCCAGGTCACTGCGCCGGAAAAAGGGGTGAACAGGGAATATGGTGAATACATGGTCGACACCAACGATTGCCGCATCTGTCACGGCCCGAAACTGAACGGCGGCCCCTTCCCTGACCCCACCGTCCAGAAGATTTCCCCGAACCTGACCCCCGGCGGCGAGTTGGCAGCGTGGACGGAAGATCAATTCATCACAACCTTGCGGACCGGAGTCGCTCCGAGCGGGCATAATCTTGACAATAAGTTTATGCCCTGGAAGGATTATAGTAAATTCTATGACGATGAGTTGAAGGCCATCTGGTTGTATTTGCAGTCACTCCCGGCTGAGAGCCAATACACCGAATAAATTCATTCGATTAGCAAGGATACCAAAAACGGTGATTGCTATTTGGGTAGTCACCGTTTTGTCATTATCTTAGCAGGGCATATTAACCGCTAAGGCACAAAGTCACAAAAAAACAAAATCGGTATCGTTGCCCGCCCCGGCGCAGCTGGTTGGGCCAGGGCGGCATAGGACCTTTGTGGTCGATTTAGAGTGGCTCAAATCTGGCAGTGAAGTGGCGGAGCAATTCAGGCGCGTATGTAAATTTATAGCCGCGGACTTTGGGAGCCCGTTCCTTGATGCGCGCAAATGCATCGGCGACGTAGTCCAGATGGCTCTGGGTATAGGTGCGGCGTGGAATGGCCAGGCGCAACAGTTCGAGTTTGGGGTAGATCATTTCTCCCGTGTCCGGGTCGGGGTGGGCGAACATGACCGAGCCGATCTCACAGCCGCGAATGGCGCCCTCGCGATAGAGTTCGACGGTCAACGCCTGGCCAGGGAACGCGGACTGCGGGATGTGAGGCAGGGCAGCGCGCGCGTCCAGGTAGACGGCGTGCCCGCCTGCCGGTTGGATGGTGGGGATGCCCGCCTGGTTGATCCGCTCGGCGAGATAGGCGGTCTGGTTGAGACGGTAGGCCAGATAGGCTTCGTCCAGCCCTTCGTACAGGCCGACTGCCATGGCGTCCAGGTCGCGACCGGCCAGGCCGCCGTAGGTGGGGAATCCCTCACGCAGGATGAGCTCGTTCCGGACGCGCTGGAAAACCGCTTCGTCGTTCATGCACAGCAAGCCGCCGATATTGACGATGGCGTCCTTCTTGGCGGACATGCACATCCCGTCCGCCAGGGCAAACATGGCGCGGGCGATCTCGAGCACCGACTTGTTCTCATAGCCCTTCTCGCGCAGTTTGATGAAATAGGCGTTCTCGGCATAGCGGGCGGCATCGATGAAGAACGGGATTTTGTACGCGCGATAGACCTCAGCCACCGCTTCGAGATTTTCCATCGAGATGGGTTGGCCGCCTCCCGCGTTGTTCGTGACTGTCATCATTCCGAAGGGGATATTCGCCGCCCCGACCTTTTCGATGAAGGTCTTGAGCTTGGCGATATCCATGTTACCCTTGAAGGGATGCGGATTGGCGGGATCGAAGGCTTCGTCGATCACCAGGTTGGTGGGACGCCCGCCGCGCGCGCGGATGTTGGCGTCGGTCGTGTCGAAGTGCATGTTGCTCGGCACGTACATCCCCGGCCTGACCAGCACCGCGGACAGGATATTCTCGGCGGCACGTCCCTGGTGGGTCGGGACGAAATATTCGAAGCCGAAAATATCCTCCACCGCGGCTTTCAGGCGATGGAACGAGCGCGCGCCCGCGTACGACTCGTCGCCGTGCATGAGCGCCGCCCACTGGTCATGGCTCATTGCGCCCGTACCTGAGTCGGTCAGCAGGTCGATGAAGATGTCTTCGGCCTTGACGGCAAAGATGTTATACCCAGCCGCCTTGAGCGCGGCTTCGCGTTCCTCGCGTGAGATGAGGCGGATCGGTTCGGTCACTTTGATGCGGAAAGGTTCGGGAGGGTATTGCATAGTCATTTGTCTCCTCATTTGAATTTGCGTCAAATTTGGGTAGCGAGCCTGGCGTGTGCCCCTGTGTTTTGCCATTCGGTCTCCAATGACGGAGTGATTTTACAACGGATTTGTTTTTTGGGTGGAAATAATCGGTGGTCGAGTAGCGAGCGTACGTTGTGAGCGTATCGAGACCACCACTTATCTAGAAACCAATTGTTTGGTTGTTACCCATTGGTCTCGATTCGCCGTTCGCTTTCGCTCACGGCTACTCGACCAACGGACTGCTCTCTATTCTCTGCTCTCTTCTAACTTCATCCTACAATAGAAGTTGGAATTGTAATTTCCTCACCCGTTACCATGCTATACAGCACATCAGGATTAAGATCTGCGCCATTCGGCCAAAAGACGGTTCCCCAAAAAGCGAGAAATTTCTGGCACAGAACGGCCCTTTCTAAAACGATTCTACAACAAAATCGAAAATTCGGCGTGTATAATACTGATATGGCAAGAAAAATCCGCCTGCTGCTGGCAATTTTGATCCTGGCCCTGTCCCTGGCGCTGCTTATTTGGGGCTTATGGCCGATCATAATGGAAACACGCATCGTGCCAGTGGACCCGGATCAGATGCAGTTACCCACGCCGGTTTCGTTTTACTTCGGGTTGGGTGGTTAGATGATGTCTTTACGGCGAACCTTGCTACAACTATTTCTAATGATGCTATTTCCATTAGCGATTGTAGCTTGTGGCGCAATGCCGGAGGCGGCAGCGCCTTCACTTCCCGAAGAACCTTTAGCACCCGAAATGACTGCCCCGGGGGAACCTGCCGCGCCCGAGGAACCAGCCGCCGAAGAGCCACCCGCAAAAGCAGAGTCACCATCCCCTGTTCCCACGATGACTTTACCAGGCTCAATGCCAATCTTATTGGTACCTACTGTCTTACCCGCAACAGGTGGAGGGGAGACAGAGCCGCAGCCGGCCATCCCAGAGTCCCGCCGGTTGACGCTGGAATTTCCCCCTGTCATACGTACGGGCGACTCGGTCCGCATCCGCTTGCAGTTGGAGGTGGATGAACGAGGCAACATTACGCCAACCGCGGTGGTCGATGGCAATGTGGTTACCGGGGAAGTGATCGAAATCCCCAATTTATATGAAACCCACAATGTGATCGCGGAGGCGCGACTGGATATGGCCGGCATGGAGGTCCAGCCATCCGGGACGATCAGTTCACCGTTGTTACCAGGGCAACCTGTCATGTTCTATTGGAGCGTGCGCCCTGCGGAATCGGGCAAGTATGAAGGTGCTGCCTGGTTGTACCTGCGTTTTATGCCCAAAGCGGGGGGCGTGGAGAGTCGTATTCCGGTCTCGGTGCAATTTCTGGAGATCGAAGCCAGGTCCTTTTTGGGATTCTTGAACGGTGGCATGGCGCGCAGCATTGGTGCAGTGGGGTCCATCATAGGGAGCATATTGGGCTTCCCATTTGTCGATGAACTTCTGAAATGGTTATGGGGAAAACGAAAACCAAAGTAATGTCATAAGTCATGTCCTTGGGCTTAACATTTACAGGTCTACCATTTATATTGGGACGGGAGTCCGAAATTTTGAGTGTGAA
>DAOTXM010000279.1:0-8331 GCA_034435215.1 Anaerolineales bacterium | reverse complement strand
CCCCCCCCCCCCCCCCCACAACCATTTTTTCGGGATTTTCTTGGAACTTTGCGCTGTAATACTAATCATCGTTGGAATTGTCACCGTCATCATCGCTGCCACTTCCACCGTCATCACCGCTGTTTCCGCCATTATCGTCATTACCGTTGCCTCCACCACCGGAACCGCTATCGTCATCATTGCTGTTCCCATTGGAATTGCCATCATCGTTAGTGTTGTCATCATTGCTATTGGCATTGGCGTTATCGTCGTTGGAATCATCATCATTGCTGTTGAGATTGGCATTGTCATCGTTGGAGTCGTCGTCATTACTATTGCTGTTGGCGTTGTTGGCATTGTCGTCATTGCCATTACCGTCATTGCTGTTGGCATTGGCGTCATTGGAATTGTCGTCATTGCTGTTGGCGTTGTCATCCCCAAGCCGGGGCAGTTCCGTTAAATCAGCTGCGCTGGGGGCTTCGATACGAGATACGGTCAATGACCCATCTGGATTTACATTGCCCTCGATCTTGACAACATCGCCAACCTGGAACGGACCGTCACGAACCACAGCCGGATCGACCGTCAGGGTTTGTCCATTGATGATCCATTGATTGCCATTCATCCCTTCGATGGTACCGGTATATGCAACCAATGACGCATCCACCTTGACAGAAGCCTGCTCGGCCGGCGATGCAACCGGTGCTCCACCCCCACAGGCGCTGAGAACATATGCCGCCAGCAAAACCACTGTAATGAATAAGAACCTTTTATTTGTTATCATTTCTACCTCCGAGATATGGATTAGTTTCATCCATATAGTCGCATATTTAGATAAAAAGTTACGGCTTAATTCCAATCGAAACATGGGTCTTCTTATTGAGCCTGCTGGTACATGCGTTGGAACTCTTGCAAAAAGAAATCAGCGATTTGCTCGTTATGGAAGATGATCACATTTTCATCATTGCGGATTTCAGCGCTGCGAGAGAAATTATAGGAACCCGTAATTACGATACTTTCATCCACGATGATTGTTTTATGATGCATCTGGCCTTCATTCCCGTCGACAAAGACATTCAAGCCAGCCTGTTTGAACGGGTCGTATTCTGTCCCAACATTTGACTTGACCTGTTCGGCCTCCATGATACCGGCTACATCCAGACCATTCTCAGCCCGGGAACGAATCACCTGGCCAAATTCGTCGGATGTGAAGGAAAAAGCCATAAAGGAGATGCTCTTTTCGGCTTCCGTCAAGATTTCAAGGATACGAGCTGCAACACCATCATCGGGAGAGAAGTAAATTTCCAGGCGTGTGCCATCGATATTGATCCTTTGGTTGGGCGTTTGAGGGATCACATCCTCACCGAATTTGTCATCGATGAACATTTCTTCGAACTCTCTGGTGTAATTCTCGGCCATTTTGGTCGAACGGATCAGAATAAGCTGGTTATTATCTTCATAAGTTCCAGAATAAGTGAAATTCATCGAACCCATCCAGACTTCAGTGCGATCGATCACCATGAATTTATTGTGCATCAAACCTTCACGGCGATCTCCCAGTACGGGGATACCCGCGTCGATCAACGCCTGTGGAGCGGAAAATTCGAGATTGTCGCTATCCATCACGATGCGCACTTGCACCCCTCGTCCATGCGCCCGCAGAAGCGCATCACGGATGCTCCGTAAATTCAGGCTGTAGATCGCCACATCGATGGTCAGACGGGCGGCGTCGATCGAGGCTACCAGCGGGCCATCGAGTCCGCCAGTCTCTTGGGAAGAGAGCGGGTTCGCAGGGTCGGTGAAGTAAATATCGATCCAGGAGGCATGCGCACCATAGCCGACTGGCAACGGAATTTCCGTCAGCTCGAAGCCGGGCGTCTCGGAGGCCTCAGCAGGTGCGGTTTGAGTCAGAGGCGGTTTCGTAGGGGAGGGTGTCCATGAGCAGCCAAGGGCATTTACAAGCAAAAAGATCGAGGTAAGTCCAAGCAGCAAGTTAATTCGTTTCATGAGGTTCTCCTGGCGGGGGATTATACTGTCAACACGATGATATAATCGCCCCGCCATGTCATTCGCAGAATTCATCTACACTGAAGTCCTCAAGCCCAAACCGCTCAAGGCGCTTACCAACGCCATCCTTCTACGCATCATCCCGGAAAGCATTCAAGTTGGTCCGGCTATTTTATACCTCGACCGAACCGACCCCGTCGTTTCCGGTGCATTGACCCTGCAGGTTTTCGAGCCCAGCGAGCTGGCATTTTTCCAGAAATACTGTCGCGGCGACATGACGCTGGTAGATATCGGCGCCAACATCGGTCTCTACACCGCACTGGCAATGCGCCAATTGGACGCAAATGGGCGGATCATCACTTTCGAGCCACATCCACAGACATATACCTTTCTGCAAAAGAACATTGCCGCGAATCGGACCGCCCCCGAGACCTGCCCCCGCGTGGACGCCTTGAACATGGCCGCGACCCCAGAACCCGGCCAACAAGAATTGCGTCTGAACCCCGAAAACCGTGGCGACAACCGCCTGTATCGAGGCACGTATCAGGGTAAGGTCGAGCAGTGGGATGTTCTGCCTGTCGAAGGACAACCGGTGGACGAAGTTCTGGCAGAACGGGGCATTGAAGTGGTTAACTTTGTCAAGATCGACATTCAGGGTTACGAACAGAAAGCCATTTCAGGCTTTCAAAGAACCCTCGCTCGCTCCCAAAACGTCATCCTGATGAGCGAGTTCTGGCCGAAGGGCTTGAAAGAAGCAGGAGGCAGCCCAACCGGGTATTTACAATTGCTGGCGGATGTTGGCTTTAAGTTATACGAACTCCAAAAGAAACCGCGTGGGAAGGTAGTCCCACTTGAAAATTGGAATCGTTTGATCGAACGTTTACCGGAACGAAAATACACCAACATCGTTGGGGTGAAAGGCTATCAAATTTAAGCAACGCAAAAGATGCAACAGCCACAAGGATACCCTTGTGGTCTTTGCGCACTTTGCGTTTCGAATCAATGGACGAGTCTACCCACTCTGCCAATCGCCAGATTGCCCGCGCCGCCGGGATAGTCATGTTCGCCATCGTGCTCGGGCAAATCACCGGGCTGCTGCGCGGTATCCTGGTGGCGCGGGCTTTCCCGGCCGCCGAGCTGGATGCCTTCTTTGCCTCCAACCGCGTCTCTGAGACATTGTTCACGCTCCTGGCAGCCGGCGCGCTCGGCTCTGCGTTCATTCCCACTTTCACTGGCTTCCTCGCCAAAGGCGATAAAAATTCCGCCTGGAAATTAGCCTCAGCCATTGCCAATCTGCTCCTTCTGACGCTCAGTTTCCTGGCCGCGCTGGCTGCTGTTTTTGCGCCACAAATTGTTCGCTATGCATTAGCGCCCGGTTTGTCGAACGACACAGCACTCTTTTCCTTGACGGTTAACCTGTTACGGATTCAATTGATCTCGGCAGTACTGTTTGGATTGGGGGGATTAATCGTTGGTATCCTGAACGCACATCAAGTCTTCCTGGTCCCAGCACTGACACCATCGATGTATCAACTTGGAATGATCTTTGGTGTACTCGTGCTTGCACCGACCATGGGCATCTATGGACTGGCCTGGGGGGTGGTCATTGGTGCAGCATTGTATCTTGCCCTGCAAATTCCCAGCCTATTAAAACGAAAAGGTACATATTCCCCCATCCTAGGCCTGGGAGAGCCTGCTGTGCGTGAGGTCTTCCGCTTGATGGGACCGCGCGTGTTGGGCGTAGCTGTCGTGCAACTCAATTTCTGGGTCAACACCTGGCTGGCTTCGCAGATGGCACCCGGCAGTGTGGCCGGGCTGCAATATGGGTTTTCCCTCATGCTCATGGCACAGGCCGCCATTGCCCAGTCCGTGGCCATCGCCGCCATGCCCACTTTCTCGGCCCAATTTGCGCTTGGCAAGCTGGACGAGATGCGTACGTCGTTGGCATCCAGCATTCGCGGTGTGATTTTTTTAGCCCTACCAGCCAGCGTCGGCCTGATTTTATTGCGTGAACCCATTGTCACCCTGCTCTACCAGCGCGGTCAGTTCGATGCACGCATGACCGGGTTGGTGTCCTGGGCATTGCTCTGGTACGCTGTGGGAATGGTCGGTCACTCCGTCATGGAAGTCCTTACTCGGGCATTTTACGCGCAACATGACACTAAGACCCCGGTTGTCGTTGGCGCGATTGCCATGGGGCTGAATGTATTTCTCAGTTTTTCCTTCTCGGCTCTCTTTAACAACTTGGGGTGGATGCCACATGGCGGCCTGGCGCTGGCAAATTCGCTTGCAACCGCGGTGGAGGTCACTGCCTTGTTTATCATCATGCGCAAACGGCTGAATGGTATTAATGAAATCACCATTTTACAGGGCGGATTACAGGGCATTGCTGGTACATTGGCCATGTCCACTGTTGTTCTTCTCTGTATAAACTCCTTCCCAGAAACACCGGCCTGGTTGCTGGCTTTTATCGGGATTTCAGCTGGAGGGTTGGTCTATACACTGGCAATGGTTGTGCTACGAGTCCCTGAAATGGAGAAGCTGGTTAAAGCAATCCAACGGCAAATATGGCGATTTCTGCTGTCGTTTCGCTGTCTGGTAGGTTAATGTAAGTCTATTGTTTTTAGCGGGGATAAATTCTGTATGCTAAAAAAAGTAGAGCCATTAATGTTTAATGCGGCTGATTTGCTCGGTTGGAAACTCGGCATATATTTTACGATCTTGAAGCATATCCAACAGGACGCGCACCCGTTCGCTTCCCTTCAGGCGAGAATCAAAGATGGCACGATAACCGGCAAAAGGTCCAGAAAGGATGGAAACCGTCTCACCAGGTTTTATATCAAGGAAGGGATCTCTGCCCACCCTGTTTAAGTCATCGACGTTTCGTCGGATCGCCTGTACAATTGCATCCGAGACAGAAGCGGGCTCACCTCCATAGGTCACCAGTCGGCAAGCCCCCGGTATCCATTGTAAATTAGATAGCCCGACATTTTCCAAATCTACATGAACAAACAGATAGCCCGGAAAATAAGATTTGATTTTGCGAGCACGCGGGTTGACCGGTTTCACACGGATACAGGGATAATATGCTTTGATCTCACGCAAGCATAATTGTTCATAAAGCAAATTTTCTTTTTGGGGTTTGCTTTGCAGCACGTACCAGCGATCCATTACAAATCATCCTATTTACATCGATTGTGATATACCCAGGGCGGTCACACGCGTACCTGCGTACGGTGCAGGTAAATTGTGCTTTTTCAAAGGTTGGAAAGCGCAATTTGTGATCGTGGGCATTATAACGATTCATTACTTGGGGATGAGAATACCGGTTTTCACTCTCAACACATCGGCGGCTTTGCGAAGATTGCTCAGATAGATGTCATTATCTGTAAACTTTTCATAATCTTCATAAAGGCCATTCCAAATCTTCATGGCGGTTGGCTCGCTGCAACCGCGCTTGCGCATTTCGCCGATGAAATCATCACAAGACATTGCAGCGCGTGCAGCTAATAACTGGACTCTACTTGCCATTGTCTCTCTATCCTCATCGAACTTGAAATCAAAAATTGTCGATATAATTACACTATTCCTCTTGTTGTTCCTAAGACCAAATAATTACTTCAAGCGTCCTATCGAATTTAATTCTCGATTCGAATTCGGTTTAGAAATGTGTTGTAAAAAGGATTAAAAAAATATACAATTGCACGTTGTTATCGAGGAGAGAGGTTAAAATAATGCCAACGCATGAAGTAAGTCGTTTTCGAATATCTCAGCATGAAAACAACCTCTCCTGTACTTGTAAGTACTATAACAAAATTAATATTTAAATATCTTTGGAAATTATAAGAATTTCTTAGGACTGTTCTAGCAAGTCAAAAATGACCCTGGGAAATCGAATGCTTTTTGTGGTACAGGTGTACTAGGTACTGTTGGTTGTGATTGATTATAATCTATGCTATATTACGCACTTTTCATTTCAAAAATAGCTCTTGGGAATTTCCGTGGTCACCCCAAACCCGGTCTGCTTTCACGGCAAAGTCTGAAGAACTTCAAAAAATTTATTCGTATAAACTAGGTATCGAAAGGGATACGCGTGGCTGAAAAAATTCTGGTGATAGATGACGACCCAAACGTTGCGGAGCTTATCAAACTGATCCTAAAACCGCGAGGGCTGGTGATCTATCATGCAATCAACGGGCAAGAAGGGCTGAAACAAGCCTACGAATTACAACCCGACCTGATCATCTTGGACATCATGATGCCAGAGTATGATGGCTATGATATTTGCGCCCGTCTGCGAGAACTCAGTGACGTTCCCATTGTAATGCTTACTGCCAAATCCCAGAGCTCGGATGTGACCCGCGGATTTGCAGTCGGTGCTGATGATTATGTCAAAAAACCTTTTTCCAACGATGAGTTGGTCTCCAGGATCGAAAGTCTTTTGCGACGGAAAAAGTCCAATGATGCAAGCACAAATATCACCGGGTATTCGGATGGTATTCTTGATGTGGAGTTTGCCACACAGAAAGTCACCCTGCTGGGCGAAGAAGTTGCCCTGACCCCGACAGAATTTAAACTACTGGCCTTCTTGATCCGGCACCCCCAGAAAACGCTCACCACCCGTGCTTTGCTCAACGAAGTATGGGGGGATGCCTATAGCCATGACAAAGCGCTATTATCATTATATATTCACCAGTTGAGACAGAAGCTGAAAGAAGGAGAAACAGACCATTTCTATATTAAAACTCACTGGGGACAAGGGTATTGGTTTAATCCTTTGCCACAATCGCAACAATCTGTGCCTGCCCCCAGATTTACCGAAAGCTTCGACGAGCAAGGCGATGAGCAAAAATCTCCCTTTCGATTTTTTAGAAACAAATGGTTCCTTTTCTTCCCGGTTGGTCTGCTAATATTATTGTTACTCATTATCTTCTTCCAAAAATACAATCCGCTTGCTCCTAACCCAAACCGAAGCGAAGGGTATACTTCAATTGAAGCACAAATGACGGCAGAGGGGTTCATAGAGAAAGAAGTTTCAGGTGCGCGTGGGCAAATTTGTATCAAAAATACAGGCCAATCCCCCACCGAAAATCTTTCAGCTGTCAATACGATTCATGTATACAGTACTTCGACATCCAAGTACATATCGAACACTGTGGATTTGAGCGAAACCCCCATTCTCGACCCTGGGGAAGAGCACTGTTATCCATTCGAATATGAGTTTGAACCAGTACCTGATTTAGATGCTCATTACCGGGCAGTCACCCTGATTACCATTACAAACCATACCAGTATGACGCCTGGGAGTAAGCATTGTCCAGGTTCGGCCCCATGTCCATATGGGCCAGAAATCTCCATCGACTTAGTCCTGCCCGATCAATAGCTTGACATTGTCGCTTTCAAAAAGGGCCCTGCCGTTTTTGGCGGGAAAAATGCTAAAATTTGGATAACCTGGCAAAAGTGATATTGTCAAAATAGAAAGTAAGCGGGGCATTTTGTTAAAGTGGCCAAATCAGCCACATCGCCGTGGCTACGACAATCCCGAACAGCACGCCGCCAGTCACCTCCAAGGGTGTGTGACCGAGGACTTCCCTGAGTTCCTTCTGGTTGACCATATGACCACGCAACAACTCTTCAAAGAGGACGTTGATCCGTTGCGCATGGATGCCTGCCTGCCGGCGCACCCCGGCAGCATCATAGGTCACCACCATCGTGATCGCCACACCCAGGGCAAATAGGGGGTTATCAAAGCCATGATACAAACCAGTTGCAACGGTTGCAGAGGTCAACAGCGCTGAGTGTGAACTGGGCATGCCCCCTACACTCAGTAACAAGGCCCAATTCCAGCGACGTGTGTAGAGAAAATCCAACGGGATTTTGATCACCTGTGCCAGCAACCAGGCAGTCAGCATTACTTCCAGGACGCGGTTTTGAAAAACGGCTGCCAGTTCCATAACTATTCCTCGGTTTCGAAATCAGACAATTCACCGCCCGATAGCTGACGCACCTTCAACTCCGCCCCTTCCAGCAACTCGCTGCAACGCTTGACCAGGGCCTGCCCTCGTTCGAACAACGACATAGCAACTTCAAGCGGTTTCTGTTCCATCTCCAATGCGTTTACGATGCTTTCCAACTCGGCAAAGGCATCTTCATACGTCAATTCTTCAACAGGTTTGGGATCTGTTGTTTTCGACATTAGGACTCCTTATTTTTCGAAACGGCTGCGGCAAACGTGCCGTCGCTGACACGCACTTGAATTCCATCACCAGATTTCACCTGTCCAATCCGGCTAATCAACCTACTATCCCTCTGGCGTGTCACCACAGCGTATCCACGCCCCAGCAC
>DAOTXM010000278.1:0-6364 GCA_034435215.1 Anaerolineales bacterium | reverse complement strand
CCCCACACCCCAAAATCCGGGTATCTACCCCGGAAATTCCCGAAGAGCCATAATAAAGAGTCGAGCATCTCTGCTTTGACATCGGGTGAATTGCTATGCTGCTAGGTCCTGAGGGTCTCGAATTTGTGGAAGAAGAAAAACTCACTGGAAAACAAAGAGATGCTATCAAAAAATTGAAGTTAGCTGTTTACCCTGCCGAGTCGTTTCCTCAACGGCTGCACCTGTGGCTTCTGCGTCAATTGGGAAAATCAGGAAGACGCTATACATGGGCATCACCACAATGGTCGATCTTGATTATGGAGGACGATGAAGTAATTACAAGCGTCGGAATGATTGTCCGTGAGATCATTAGTAATGGAGCCTCAAAGAAAATAGGTGGTATTTGCCGTGTTATGACCCACCCGGCTAAGCGTAAAAGCGGTCTGGCAAGCAGTGCCATGCGTGAAGCGGCTCGTCGATTTCATGATGTACTGGAAGTTTCATATGCGCTATTGTTCTGCCGGCCTCATCTGGTCTCGTTCTACAAGAGCTTGAAATGGGAGCCGTTCGAAGGGCAAGTTTTTGTGAACCAGCCTGAGGGGAAGGTCGATTTTACTTCAAAGGGGCCGATGGTTCTCGACGTAAAAGAACAGGCGCCCTTGCATGGGATATTGGATCTGAACGGTTTACCGTGGTAAATTTCTTATAAACTATGAATATTCTATTTCTAACCCAAATTCTTCCATATCCGCCTGATTCTGGTCCTAAGGTCAAGACATGGCATGTGTTAAAATACTTGTCCCAAAGTGGGCATAGGATTACCCTGGCTACGTTTATTCGTTCTGAAGAGGAACCCCACTTAAATACGGTCAGGGAAATTTGTTCCGAAGTCCATGTGGTGTCAATCAAACGTTCAAGGATGGCGGATATTGGATATCTTTTGCGTTCCCAATTTTCTGGGCGCCCATTTCTGATCGAGCGTGACGATATTCATGCCATGAGATCATTGGTTGACAGGATCGTCGAAACGAAGAACATCGATGTGATCCATGCCGATCAATTGACCATGACCCAATTTGCTCTCCCATTTGCGCATCGACCCAACGGGAAGCCTGCTCTTGTCTTCGATGCACATAACGCTGTCTGGACGATTGTCAAACGGATGAATGAGACGTTGCCGTTTTATTATAGATTGCCGTTATTTTTTGAAGGCAAAAGGATTAAGGAATATGAGGCCAAAATTGTGGCTGAATTTGATAGTACGCTAGCTGTTGCAGAGCCTGACCGTGAGGCATTGAGAAATGCTGTACGAGAATACTATCCAGGAGGACCGACGGAAAGTATTCCTATCACGGTCATTCCCATTGCAGTGGACACACAGAAAATTCAGCCGATTGAGAGGCGAGTGGGCTCCTTGAATATTCTCACCATGGGGACGCTTTATTACCCGCCCAACGCCGATGGCATTCGCTGGTTTATCCAGGATGTGTTCCCATTGGTACGTCGCTCTTTACCCGACGTTAAGTTAACCGTTGTTGGCAAGAACCCTCCAAAAGATTTCCTGCGATTTGCGGATGAGAGTCAAGGAAGCATTGTTATGACCGGGTATGTTCCGGATCTTGATCCCTATTTTGCAGAATCAACACTGATGGTTATTCCTGTCAGGGCTGGTGGGGGAATGCGGGTTCGAATTCTTGAGGCATTTGCCCGCGCCATGCCAGTTGTCACCACGACAGTGGGATTGGAGGGCATCCAGGCTCAACCTGGGGAGGATGTGTTGGTCGCAGATGGACCTGATGATTTTGCTGGCGCGGTCATTCGTCTCTTAAACGATAAAGCCTTGCAGGATCGATTAGCTATCAACGGTCGTCGTCTCGTGGAAAGAAAATATGACTGGCATATAACGCTCCAGAATTTGGATAAGGTCTACCAACAGATTGGATAGAAAGGAGCAAGAAAATTTTCCATGCGAATAGCGTACATCGTTCCCTATGTTCCTAACCAGATTAGGACGCGATCTTATAACTTGATCATCCATCTCTCGAAATTAGGGCATGAGGTGGATGTTTATACGGTCGGCTCGAGTCATGCAGATCGGCAGGCTGCTGAAACGCTGGGAACACAATGTGCAAAAGTCGTTTATTATGATCAGCCCCTTTGGCGATCCCTGGCGAACTCATTGGGCGCCTCATTCTCCGGGAAACCGCTTCAATCTGTTTACAGCTGGCAGCCTGACCTTGCCAGATACCTGGCTAAGCTGTTTACCGAGAATAGTAGTTCTCAGTACGATGTCGTGCACGTGGAACACCTGCGCGGCTCACAGTATGGCGTTTTGCTCAAGTCAAGGTTCCCAAACCAGCCCATTGTCTGGGATAGCGTGGATTGTATCAGCCACCTTTTCAAACAGGCATCTGCGCAGAGTGTGGACATGTTTGGCAAACTGGTCACGCGTTTCGAATTGGAAAGAACTCGCAAAATGGAGGGAAAGCTCCTCGGTTGTTTCGATCATGTGCTTGTAACCTCTTCTGTCGATCGGGCAGCCTTACTTGCTCTGGCGCGAAACGGAGCGAAGCTAGCTCCCATCTCTGTGTTATCGAATGGTGTAGATCAGGACTTCTTTCACCCAAACCTGGATATTGAACGTGATCCTGAAACCCTGGTCTTTAGTGGCAAGATGAGTTATCACGCGAACATTTCCATGGTGAAATATTTAGTTGCTGAAATCATGCCGCGTATTTGGATATCACATCCGGCTGCGCGCCTGTATATTGTGGGCAAGGACCCATCCTCAGATATCAAAGAATTGGGGAGAAACCCACTCATCACAGTTACAGGAACGGTGGATGATATTCGTCCATTCCTTTGGCGTGCAACCGTCTCTGTTGTCCCGCTTTTGTACGGAGCAGGCGTTCAAAACAAGATTTTGGAGGCGATGGCAACCAGAACACCGGTTGTCACCACTTCCAGGGCTCTCTCTGCTCTCCAGGTACAAGCGGGAAAAGAGCTTTTGGCAGCCAATGACGCCGATGAATTTTCACAGGCTGTTTTATGGTTGATCGAAAATCAAAATCTTCAGCGCGACATCGGTGATGCGGGAGCATCTTACGTCAGGGCCAAACATTGCTGGATATCCATAGCTTCCCAGCTAGTGGATATTTACCAGCAGACTCTCAATTAAACAAAAGTCCTTTCTAATGATCCTCCCCCCTGATTTCAGATATTCTTTCGACTATTATGATGCACTGATTATAGGATAATGATCTTTGTAATAAGGAGATATCCGTGGATTTAAATGCTTATATCAAACCACTCTTAAGGTGGTGGCGCTTAATCGCTATCGTTACAGTTCTAGCAATGTTCGCCAGTACAATTTCATTGATGTTTCAGGCTGACTACTATGTCTCCAGAACGACTTTGGTTGTTGGCACATCCTTTTTGGACCCCAATCCAGATTCTGGGAAGATATATATTGCCCAACAGCTCGCTGGAATTTATGCTGATATGGCTCTTCGAGAACCTGTCCAAAATGCAACCATGGAGGCGTTGGGAATTGACTGGTTGCCTCAATATCAATCCGAAGTTGTACCAAATACGCAAATGTTAGAGATCACTGTAACTGACACAAATCCTCAGCGTGCGCAGATTATTGCCAATGAACTTGCCAACCAATTGATACTTGAAAGTCCCACTATTGGTGGCACGGAAACTGGCGAACGTCAGGAATTTATCAAAGAGCAGTTATCGAACTTGCAGAATCAGATACAAGAAACCGAAAAGAGAATTGAAGAACTACAGAAAAGCCTGATTGGTTTGACCAGTGCCAGTCAGATTGCAAAAATTGAAAAGGATATTAGTGAAGAAACAACAAAGCTGGATAACTTGCGAACGAGTTACGCCAGTTTCCTCGCTAATTCTCAGGAGGGAGCAATCAATATATTAACAGTTGTGGAACCTGCAAATTTGCCTACACGTCCTGTAGGCACGAATAAGGTTACCGTTATTATTCTGGCTGGCTTGGTTGGCTTTAGCCTGGGTGCCGGGGCAGCGTACTTGCTTGAATTCCTTGACAGGACGATCAAAACCGCATCTGATGTTGAACGCGTATTCAACCAACCTGTCATCGGTTATATTTCTGAGATTTTAGATGATGGGAGTGAGGCCACCTATATTGCCAAACACCCCGATTCAGCACTAGCAGAAAACTACCGTTTGCTTCGTTCAAATATCGAGTTTTTCATGACGGTCGATCCGATAAAGACGATTTTGATCACAAGTCCGCGTCAAGGAAATGGGAAAACCACGGTCGCGTCCAATTTGGCTCTTTCGTTTTCACAAGCGGAACAGGATGTGATTCTTTTTGATGCGGACTTAAGGCGGCCGGCTGTTCATAGATCCTTGAGAATGACCCAGGCCCCTGGTCTTTCTGATGTGATTAAAAACAAGGCAAAGATTCAAAGTGTGGTGAGGCCATGGATGAGTGGTGAAAATCTAAAAGTTATTACTGCCGGGGATAAGCCACCGAACGTCACTGAAGTGGTTGGATCAAAAAGAATAACAGCAATTCTTTCAGAGTTAAAGGAAATTTGTGAACTGATAATTATTGATGCACCACCCTTGATCATAGCAGACACTTATAATCTTGCATCCGTAGCCGATGGAGTTATTATAATAATGGAGCCTGGTCAAACTTCTGACGAGCAAGCCAAAGCTATTAAGGAGCAGTTAAATCGCGCAAATGCAAAGATCTTAGGGATTGTCTTTAACAAGGTGTCTGATGAAAAAGTAAATAGTTATGGCGATTATCAATATCGGTCCCTATATTCATCACAGCATTATGGTGACTATACTTCGAAGGCAACGAAGGAACCCATCACAGTCTCTCGCTCGAAGAAAATAATGGATTTCTTTGAGCATGGCAAGGTTCCCCCTGAGGTGGCAGCCGAGGTAGAAAATGCGATAAGTGCGATCAAAACCCAACCAAGAAATATGTTGAAACGAATCAAGAAATCAAGAACGGACGAGAAAGTAAGCGAGGACGTAAGCAAGCGAACTAACAAGAGAACAAATAGGAAAACAAGTGAGAAAACAAGCGGAAGAAAGGAAGATTAGTCGTAGACATATATAAACGGCATATATTGGTGTAAGAATACCACCAAATAAATATAAATCATTCTAATCTAAGCGAGGTATTTTCATGAAGATATTAGTCACTGGCGGAGCAGGGTTTATTGGGTCACATGTTGTTGATGTTTTGATCGAGGCTGGACATTCTGTTTCCATTGTAGACAACTTGTGGGAGCTTGGAGGGGGGAAGTTGGAGAATATCAACCCCAAGGCAAAATTCTATAAGGTTGATATTCGTGAAGCGGCATTGTCTGAAATTTTTCAAAAAGAACAGCCAGAAGCAATTTGCCATTTGGCCGCCCAGCATAGCGTCAAGATTTCGACAGAGGACCCTGTTCATGATGCAGATGTTAACATCTTGGGATTGATCAATTTGCTGCAAAATGCTACCCGGTTTGGCGTGCGGAAGTTTATCTTCTCATCCTCTGGAGCGACCTACGGTACTGTCGAAAAGATGCCTGTGGATGAAAATACTACTCAGCATCCAGAATCACCCTATGGCACGACAAAGATGGCCAGTGAGTATTATCTCAGGTTCTGGAAAAACTTGCATGGCCTGGATTTCACGATCCTGCGCTATGGTAATGTCTACGGACCTCGACAAGATCCCTTGGGAGAGGCAGGGGTGATTGCCATTTTTACCCGACAAATTCTCCTCAAAGAACCAGTCCGTATTGATTGGGATGGTGAACAGCAAAAAGATTATGTGTATGTGGGGGATGTGGCTCGGGCAAATCTATTGGCTCTGACAGCCGGGGATGGGGAAGCATACTGCATTGCGTATGGCAAAGGTACATCCGTCAATGCCCTCTACCAGAGTTTGGTGAGCGAAATTGGTCATGACGTCGAAATCCGGCAGGCTCCTAAACGCCCTGGCGATATATACCTGACTTACTTCGATTGCAGCAAAGCCCAGCGCGAATTAGGTTGGAAAGCCGAGGTCGATTTAGAAGAAGGCCTGCGCAGGACAGTGAATTATTTTAAAGAAAACTTGGGTATAGCCACTTAGGAAAGCCAATACCGATCCGTTCAATTGTTGGTAAGTCCGTATTGAAAATCATCACGTTCCGGTTGAAAAAGAACGTAAAAAACTGGCAGTCCACTGGACTGCCAGTTTGTGTTTACGGATGTACTTGGAGAGACTGCCACTATTTGGTTCCACCTTTATCAAAAACCTGAGATTAGATCGACGTATTCTAGTATTACAGCGCAAAGTTCCAAGAAAATCCCGAAAAAATGGTTGTGGGGGGGGGGGGGGGGG
>DAOTXM010000277.1:0-4327 GCA_034435215.1 Anaerolineales bacterium | reverse complement strand
CCCCCCCCCCCCCCCCCCAACCGCCATTTTCAGAGCTATTATGGCAAATATGACATTGTCAAGGTAGATACAGGTATGAATAAGGAAATAACATGACCAACAATCCCTCCATCGATCCTTCCGAGGTCCGTTTCTTTAGCGGCAGTTCCAACCCGCAACTGGCAAGGGCCATCGCGGCGCGCCTGGGCGTGCCCCTCGAGGAGACGCACGTCTCGCGTTTCAGCAACGACAACCTGTATGTGCAACTCGGTGCATCTGTGCGCTACCGCAAAGTCTTTATCGTGCAATCGCTCTCGCAACCGGTCAACGACCATCTGATGGAACTGTTGATGATGCTCGATATCGCCCGCAGTGCCTCCGCAGCCGAAGCACACGCCATCATCCCCTATTTCTCTTTTGCCCGTTCTGACAAAAAGGATGCCCCGCGCATCTCCATCACCGCACGACTGGTGGCTGAGTTGCTCAAGACCGCTGGAGCCACCCATGTCATGACCATCATGTTGCACTCTCCGCAGGTGCACGGCTTCTTTGGCCTGCCCACCGACCATCTCAGCAGCCGCCGTGTCTTCCGGGAATACCTGGCTGGTCGAGATCTGAGTGATACGATCATCGTCTCACCCGATATGGGACAAGCCAAGTCCGCGGCGCGCTTTGCCCAAAGCCTGGGCCTGCCCGTCGCTGCCGGGAACAAGGAACGCGTCTCTGATAGCGAAGTGCGTATCAGCGGGCTGGTCGGCAGCAGTGTGCGCGGGCACAAACGAGCGCTGATTTACGACGATGAAATTGCTACGGGCGGCTCTATCCTGGAACTCAGCCGCCTGTTGCTCGAGGAGGGAGTGGAGGAGATCCTGGTCATGTGTACCCACGGCGTCTTCACCCGCGGCGGTCTGGACCGATTGGCTGCGGTGCAGCAAATCAGCGAAATCGTCACGACCGACACGGTCTACACCCCACCCGAAGGACGGCACCCCAAACTAAGAATACTATCTGTTGCGCCGGCCTTCGCAGATGCCATCCGTCACAATTTTTTACGCGAGTCGATCGGGGATTTGTTTGCGTACGGCGAGTGAGCTGCTTTGAAAAGGCGCAATTTGTGACTGCCCTGGGTATAGAAGACCTGTAGTTGACGAATTTGTCAGTTGCATCGCAATCAAAAACAGTGTAAGATAAGGATGCGATGATACAGAGATTGTTGTTAGTCCTTAGCAGCATTTTGCTTGCCAAGGCGGCTTAACCAGCCTGACAGGTGAAGTATACCTGCCAGGCTTTTTTGTCTCTGTTTGCCGTTCTACCAAATTCCATACAAGGAGCAAGAATGCACCATACACCCTGGGAATACCGTTACGCCCACCGTACCTCCCGCATGGGCAGTTCCGTTATCCGTGAACTGCTCAAATTGACCGAGCAGCCCGAGATCATCTCGTTTGGTGGAGGACTGCCGGCACCGGAAGTTTTCCCGGTCAAACAGTTTCAGGAAGCCTGCAATATTGTGTTGAACGAACAGGGCGCGCAGGCTTTACAATACGGCACCACCGAGGGCTATCGTCCGCTCAGGGAGATGATCGCCCGCCACAACGCCCGTTACTCCGTCGTTGTCTCGCCGGATAACATTATGATCACCTCCGGTTCCCAGCAAGCACTGGACTTCATCGGGCGTTTGTTCGTCAACCGCGGTGACTACATTGTGGTTGAATCTCCTACCTATTTGGGTGCGCTGCAAGCCTGGAACGCCTACGGCGCGCAATATGTTTCTGTCCCCTCCGACGAGCAGGGTATGATCGTGGATGAACTGGAGAAAGCCCTGCGCGTTGGTCCCAAGTTCATCTACGTCCTGCCCAACTTCCAGAACCCGTCCGGTTCGACTCTCAGCCTGGAACGCCGCAAAAAGCTGGTGGAGTTGGCCGATAAATACGGCGTCCCCATCGTGGAGGACGACCCCTACGGTCAGTTGCGTTACGAAGGTGAACACATTTCATCCCTGGTCCAACTCGACAGCCAGATGCGCGGTCCCAACGGCGGGACCTATACCGGCAACGTCATCTATTTGAGCACTTTCTCGAAACTGCTTGCCCCGGGGATCCGCCTGGCCTGGGTCATCGCGCCGCCGGAAGTGACCCGCAAGCTGGTCATGGCCAAACAAGCCGCCGATCTGCATACCGCCACCTTCAACCAGATCGTAGCTTATGAGGTCGCAAAGGGCGGCTTCCTGGATGAGCATGTCAAGATCATCCGCGCCATCTACAAGGAACGCCGCGATATCATGATGGAAACCATGGCAGAAGTCTTTCCCTCCGAAGCGCACTGGACACACCCACAAGGCGGCATGTTCTTGTGGGGCATCCTGCCCGAGGGCATGGATGCCGCCGAGCTGCTCAAGGTAGCCATCGAGAAAAAGGTTGCTTTCGTGCCCGGCTTTGCTTTCCACCCCAATGGTGGTGGTGAGAACACCATGCGCCTGAATTTCTCGTTCTCCAAGCCGGAAGTCATCCGGGAGGGCATCACCCGCCTGGGGTTGACCATCAAGGAAATACTCAGTAAGAACGGGAAGTCCTAGCGAACGATTGTCAGTAGACCACGAACTGGTTGGGAAAAGCGGGTATCCTTCCAACTGTCGTGAAGGACTGATTGTGAAAACTGGCAGTAATTCGAGTGAGTTGCTGCCAGTTATTTTTATCTCCCTTCCAGTCTTGCTTGGACGGGTCCGGCTAAAATGATCAAATCGTTTTGTGAAATCGTATTCTGATTCCCGATGAGCGTGATGCGTGAAATCGCTGCATCATACTTCCAATAAAGATCATATGTAGAGATAACAGCCAAACCGCCATCTATTCTTGCCAGTAAACCTGAGCTTTTTTCACCCACGACTGGAATATTGAGCACATTGAGTTCCATGTTCCCGGAGATGGGCATAAATTCGATAGCTTGTTCGAATTCATTTTCTGCAAAAACAGCATCACTGAATTTCCAGATTGCGTTGAGCACTATGACCGAATTGTCGGCTAGTGTGTACTTTACCTGGTAACATTCGTTCGGAACAATGTTTGTCTTGGTACTATTCGTTTTGAGCACCAGATACTGAGAACAACTTGAAGAACGACCTGTCCAGCGAAAGCTTTGTGGCAAGTCATTAGGTTGCAGGACGATGTTCGATAATGGGACTTCCTCGGGCGGGGAATCAATCGAATTCCTTTGACGAATGATCAGTATGCTCGCTGCCAGACAACATATTACACTGAAGGAAATAACAATGACTAAAGTCGGGCTTACCTGTATTTTTTTCATAATCTCAATACCATCTTGAAATACCAATTTGTGGACGGTAGAATAGCGCAGCAATCGAAGTAAAAGCTCCGGTAAAAGCTCCGAAGATTGCCAGGTATAAAACCTTGAAAAAAGGGAGTTGATTCCCTGCCAAGTATGTAATATCGGCATTGATCCCCAGCAGTTGAAATGAGTTTATTGGAGAGATGAAATACTCGTAGCCAAAGTAGGTTGAAATTCCAATAATAAACATGAAAATGGCCAATCCTACACTCTTTCGTTGAAATTGAATTGAATAGCAAACCAGCAAAACAAAACAGCAAATCAGCGAGTTTATGGTCATCAAAGCGAATTTTTCGCCTTCGTTCGCCACTGGAATAAGAATAATTTTTGTCAATTGATCTGCAAATGGGAAAAAAACTGTAATAGCCGATAAACCTCCCCAACCACTTTGCATGAAATTCAGAAAGCTTTTTAATGAATCCATATGAAACCTCCTCTGTGATTTTACTTTTTGTCCACACCCGTTATCTATAGATCATCATCCAACCCACCGCCGCCATCATCCCCACCCAAATCTGGCAGCGCGGATTCGATCTCCTCCGGCGACTGCCCTTTTTCCAGCCTGTCCACCACTTCGTCGAATTCAGGCGGCAGCTCCTCGCCCAATTCCCTGCCCATCTTGCGCATCATGCGCCCCAGTTCCCGGGGGTTGTCTTCCAGCCCTTCCAGCGCAGACGGGTCGGCAAGATCTTCCAAATCCTCCAATCGGCTTTCCTCCGATTTAGCGATGCGTACGCGGGTCATACGTCGGCGCACGTGAACGCTGCCACAATGGGAGCAGGTTACGGGTCGGGCCCCGTATTCGCTGTAAGTCATGAACAGGTCGAAACGTTTTTTACAATCGAGGCAGATGAAATCATAAGTCGGCATATCTGATTCACTGACATTTTTGAGGAGAAGGCAGTCTCGGGAGTACCGGCTTCAAAGCGAGGTTAGCAAGGCGCAGTTTTAAGCTTGGTAAGCGCTCCAGTGCAACAGCGATACAACGCCTGATGAAACGCAA
>DAOTXM010000276.1:0-18932 GCA_034435215.1 Anaerolineales bacterium | reverse complement strand
CCCCTGCACCGTTTAGCACAGGGGCACATATTCAAAGATTATTGTTTACTGCACGATACAGACCAGTCGGGCAGCGATGTTCACAAAGCCCAGCGTATCACCTTTTGCAACGTTGATAAACTCTGGTACGCCGCGAGACCAATCCGTATCCGAGTGGCGGTACTGGATCACGAGCGCCGGCATGTTCCGGGCGTCCAGCACCTGGCACAGCAACCAGGCTTTTTCACGGCTCTCGCTGACTTTGAACTTGTAGCGCGCCAACGCTGCCTGCGCCAGTTCTTGCTTTCTGGTAGATTTGGGCAGCTTGACGTTCACGAAAGCCAGCAGTTCTTGCCAGTCGGTTTTGCGCAGTTGCGCCAGCCAGTAGGCCGGGTGCTCTTCGGAGACCTGCCAGTAGCGCGGGTCGAAGATCTCTTTTGATTGGATGGTTTGAAACATCTCCACCTCCTTACACCTTCAAGACTTCTTGTTCGAGCAGATTCTGCACCAGGTCCTGCCAGGGTTTCCCCAGATCGATCCTGACTCCGCCCCGGCAGTCGCCGCTGGTCTCCAGGCGCTGGATGTAGCCTGCGTCCAGACCGTGTTCCCAGAGCCGCTTAGACCACTCATCCGGGATCGGGAAAGGCAGGGTTTCCTGCAGGCGTTTGAGCGTCACCATTTGCAGGGCGGCTTCCACGGGCACACCGGTATCGAAGACCAGGGCATAGGCTGAGTCATCCTGTGCTTCCCAGCCACCGGGCAACGCCTTGCGACAGATGATCCCGGCGTGCATGACCCCAAAGTCGGGCAGCGGGTGGGCCAGCATCTTGATCTCCCCATCTGCAAGTACAGACACACCGCGCATCGAACAGCCGCCGCGTCCACGAACCAGGGAAGCCCAGAGACTCTCCAGGCTGGTCTTGTGGGCGGCCAGCCCGACGTATACCAGGGTGTGCTGGTGGGGTGTGCCTTCCAGCAGGGCATAGCCGGTCACATCGGCGCGGGTGTGGGCGTTGGACAACACTGGGACCTGCCCATCCGGGTACAGGTGCTGGACGGTATCGGCCTCGCTTTCTACAGGTTCTATGCGCCAAGCATATACGCCTGCCCTGGCACGCACCAGACCGCGGTTGGTCTCCCGCAGCAGTTCGTGCGGTTTCAGGTTGACGTTGATTGCCGTGAAGGTGATGGCTGTATCTTCGACCTGGATGGTCACCGTGCGGGCGTTCAGGTCTAACTTGGCGCTGGCTGGCTGCCATTCCTGGATTCCGGTCAGGGTATCCGGCAACGGTGCGCCCGGAGTGGGCGTGAAGGCCAGTGCACCGTGAAAGGGATGGCTTACCAGTGGACCGAAATTTCCATATGGGGCGCTGTAGCGTTCCTGGCCCTGATAGGTGGTGTCGGGCAGGTCGCCCAACACCGGCAGCCAGAGTTGTTCGTAGGTCGAGACCAGGATCTGGCCTTTGGAGGCCAGTTCCCGTTGGATATTCACCACCTGCTCGATGCGTTCCTGCAGGTAGGTGTCTTCGTAGGGTTCAGTCCATTCGTACATGGTTCACTCCTTGGGTGTGATGGTCAATTTGAAATCCAGCAGGCCGAAGACTTCGCCTTCCTGGAGTTCATTGTCAGCAACCACCTGCGGCTGGTATCCGGTCAGGTAATGCCAGTCCAGGATGTTGCTGCTGTCCGAACAGATTCCGTTCTCCGAAAGCAACCAAGAGAGTTCGTCCGCAACGGCATCAGGTTCGGCTTCGTCTGGGACCGCAATCTGGATGGTCAGGATGCGGACACGTCGCTTCGGTTGGATGGCGTGCATGAAATTTCTCCTTCTTCGATGATGGGTTCACTACCGTCTTCTTCAACCAGCACGGAAATCCAGGGTTCCAGTCCTTCCGATGCGTACAACTCACAGGCGATGCAGACCGGCACGCCGGGCACTTCCCGCGCCAGTTTCTTCGCAAACTCCAATGCTTCGGGCAGGTTGCCCACTTCTTCATTGGGATAGAAGCCGAACTGGTGGTTGAAGGGGTCGAACTTGCGCCAGACGCAAAAGACCCCGTGGACTTCGCCATACTGTTCGGGGGAAAGGGTATTGAAGTCGAGCGAGTATTCTTCAAGGGTTACATCCAACGTTATCCAACTGATGCCGTACTCGGCGTCATGTTTGTCGAACGCACGCTCCAACACTTCGATAGCTAGTTCACGAGTGATGGGTTTCTCAGCCCGGTGAGCGCATTCGTAGACATCATCCACGCTCCAGACGGGGGCGATCTTGTCTTCCCAGTAGCGGCTGAGAACAGCCAGGGCGTCGTGATTGGGGATGTGCAGTTCGTTCGAGAGGGCGTCCGCCATCTCTTCCAGCATATAAGTGTGCATGGGGTTCTCCTTGTTTTTCAAATGTGGGAATAGATGTAGAGATCGTCAAGAACTTCCATCTGAGGCTGGTATGTTCGCCGGAAGTAGCGGCGCGCTTCCCCTTCGGTGAGGAAGAGCGGCTCATTCAGGTGAATATACGCGTAGGGTTGCCGGTAGAAGACCGTCCAGCCAATGGCATGCGGCGCGCCGGGGAAGCTGCGCTGGATACGTACCAGTCCTGCTCGTAATGTCTCGGTAGTTTGCTCGAAGGACAGGGGTCGTCCGGATGGCACTTCATGGGCTTGAAAGGGCAGCACCAGGCGGGGCAGGTTGGGATCACCCATTGCGTTCTCCTTCCTGACTTTGTATCGTGATCGTCCCGTAACGTTCCACGATGCGGCGACACTCTTCCTTAGTAATTCGCGAGTCTTTTTCCCTGAAGAAATCGAACACCAGGCTCACAGGATCAAGCCCCTCTGCTCGTGCATAGGCGAGTATCTCGTAAACCTGGGGGTGTAAGCGCGATGCCTGGGGATCAGTCATCGCCGCTACCTTTCAAGATGTCCTTCCCGGATTTCAAAGCTACTTTCAAGGCTTGTTTCTGCCTTTCCTGCATGGCCGCCAGATCAGGACGCACCTGGGTTTCATCCCACCCGGCGCGATGGGCGGTTTCCAGGTTGGCCAGGAACTCGTTGATGCCGCGGATGTATCCTTTCCGGTTCCAGTGATCCGGGTCGAAAAGCGCCTGGACGGTGGTGTCCAATCCATTGAACTCATGCCAGGGATGGTCGTCATCGCGCAGGGTTTCGAAGAAACGTTCCTCGATGTGCAGCTGGCGGGCGATGAAACGTTCACCGTCTTGCAGGCAGGCCCGGATGTGCTTTTCGATCTCGTCCAGCGCCAGGTGGTCAGGGTTGCTGAAGACCGCCACACCGTGCTGCTTGTAGTTGCTGGCATCGCGGTACATGTATTTGAACTTCACGTTCATGGGCGCGTTTTCACGGGCGTACATATATTCTTCAGCCAGGCGTCTGGTTATTGGTGGATGAACCTTTTCAGGTTTGGTAGTTGTATGATGTGCCAACATTTTTGCTCCTTGCGAAATGGGAAGCCAGACATCCAGAACGGATGCCTGGCTGGTTGAATTGGATATTCGGATCTATTCTTCAGACCAGCGGCTGCTGGTGCGCGTGGCGCGGGTGGCCCAGCCTTGGGCGTCGATGTTCCGGCCCCACATGGCCAGGAAAGGCGCCACCTGCCGCTGGAAGTTCCTGTCCACCAGCGTCTGACCTTCGCGTTCGATGAACTTCTCGCGCCGTCCAACGAGCAGTTGCGTGATCGCTACCGGCGTCCAGTCCGGGTAGTGCAGTTCGACTTCCGGGTCGGCCATCAGGTCGCCGTTCTGTTCGAAGTAATGGCCTACAATGATGATCTCGCCGTGGCGTTCGATCACCAGACGGTCATAGTTCGGCTGGTCCAGCCGCAGGTAGAAATCACCCCCGGACTGGAACCACTCCAACTGATTGTGTGCTTTCAGAACGGTTTCTATGGACTTTTGAAATTGTGTAGTCACTTCTGTGTCTCCATAATGATTGGTTATTGACTCTGCAAAACATAAAGCGCCCAAAGGCTTTCATACCTTTGGGCGCTATTTAGCAGATTATTTTTGTTTTTTTAGCTGAGTTTTTCCAATGCAGCAATCAAGGGCGGGATGTCATCTTGACTTGCATTCCAGAGAATTTCTTCATCCAGGCGGAAATCCTCATGCACCAGTACGTTGCGGATGCCCTGCATCTTCCCCCAGGGAACCTGAGGGTACTTCTCTTGAACATCTTCTGGAATAGCACGCGCGGCCTCTCCCAGCGTAGTGAATTCATAAGCCACCGCGCGAATGGTTCTTGGATCGTCCAGAAAGGCATCAAAACTCATTCCAGACGTAAAACTCTCGATGTTACGGGCGCAGGTCAGAATATCCTCAATACGCTCTTGCCAGGTTCTAGGCGACACGAATGGCCTCCTGTAAAACCTGGTCTTTAATACGTGGCTTTAGAGAGCGGGATGTGCCCAGGTCGACCTTGCATCCTAGCAGTTCTTCCAGTCTTTGTTGGAGTTCAATGAACTGGAACAACCCGACTGGCTTGCTGAACTCAACCAGCAAATCTACATCGCTGTCTGCACTCGCTTCATCGCGCGCTACAGAACCAAACAAGGAGAGGGAGGCCACGTTAAAGTGCTCTTCCAGTTCCTTGCGTTGCTTTTTCAGAATACGCATGACATCGCGTTTTTTCATGGACACTATCCTCCATGATTAAGGATAGTCAAGAAGAGGGCTTTTGTCAAACATCCCGGTCACTCTTCCCAACCGCTGATGCGGTCTTCGAAGGCGTAGGGTAGGAGGCTGCCGAGGTACAACGTGAGTTGCCCTTTTGCAACCTCCCCCCTCCGAACCGGACGTGATACTTTCGCATCATCCGGCTCTCCAGTAACTTATTTCAAGACTTGTTGCCGTGTCGATAGACCTTTATGAATCGCTTCATGGCAACTACGACAAACCACAAGGGTTTTGCGTTGACGAGCTGACATGATTTGTGCCCATTGTGGTTTTTCCTTCCTTCCAGGTCGGTTTAGGTCGGCTAATTTGCGGATATGATGGACTTCTACGTTCTCAGTGGAACCGCATAATTCACATTCATCCGCCATGAGCCGTTTGAGTAATTCTGTTCGTCCACCCCAGACCTTGTAAGGTTGGTCGTCAATGACTGCATGAGGTTTTCGCGCAAGTGAGATACCACCCCAGCGAGCGATCAAGGGCTTCTTGTCTGTTCGCTCTACTCGAACTTCCAAACACTTCAGGGTTTTACCCGTCCGTGCATCGGTCGTTGTGGTCGAGTATTTCTTCTGCATTTTCTTCATGGAGTTTTGATGTTTTGCAGCCAGAGTTTTCAAGAGCGAACCTTGCATTACCCAATGGAGTTTGGATAACCAAGCCACGTTAATTGCTGGAAGGTAATACTGTACTATGCCTCGATATTCCTGCTGGTAGGTTGCGACGATCGTAAAATCGCTTTCCTGGAGCAGTTCTGGGCGATGTATCGTTTTACCTTTTCTGAGGTATCGTGCACTTTTTGCTTCCACCACTTCGGCAGGTACATAGAGGCCGATGGCGCCATTGAGGGCTCTGCGCCCCAATGGGTCAATATAGTCATCGACGCGTTGAACCTTTATGTCATAACCTAGAAATCTTGCTGCTACCGTGCTGGCATGAGTGATTAGTGTTTTCTCATCAGACAAGTTAAGCTTGAGGTTGTCTTGTAACCAACACTTGAGTTTTCGCTTGATTTCTTCAGCTTCTGCCTTTGGTCCAGTAAAACCGAGGAGGAAGTCATCCGCATAGCGCCCATACCATAGCCTTCTGTAGGTTGCATCGCGCGTGTTTACCGCGGGAAGAGTGCGTCTCTGCTTTACGAGCGCCTTGATCTCTTTGGCGTTGGAATTACCACGTTTCCGCATATTATCCAGAAGGTGTGTAACTTTGTTATATGCTGGATTGGCCTTTTGCCGCTTACCCCGCGTAAATTCGGGGATAAGCACTGTTTCTACCCACTTGTCAAATTGATGCAAGTAAATGTTGGAAAGGATAGGACTGATCACGCCACCTTGAGGGGTGCCGCTAATTGTCTTATTGAATTTCCAATCCTCCAAGTATCCTGCTTTTAATAACTCCCGTAGGAGCCGCAAGAAGCGTCCATCTTGGATATGTTCGCTGAGTATAGCGAGGAGCACATCATGGTTGATGGTCTCGAAATACTTGGCGATGTCTCCTTCGATGAACCAACGCGTTCCTCTCCATGTTTGTATCTCGCTCAGTGCCGTATGGCAGCCACGACCAGGTCTGAAACCGTGAGAGTGTTCGCTGAACTGCGGTTCAAAGTATGCTTCTAGGATTGAACGCATGACTTCTTGCAACAGTTTGTCACTCCATGATGGGATGCCCAGGGGACGTTTCTTCCCATTGCGTTTCGGGATGTTAACCCGTCTTACTGGCGTCCATCGATGTCTCTCATATCTAACATTGTTAATGAGTTGATCGATTTTTTCTAAAGACATTCCATCCACAGTTTCGTTCGTACTACCTTGTGTCATTGCTCCCTTCTTGGGGTAGAGCCGGGCATAAGCTTGCAAATAGAGCTCTCGATTGAACAAGAGTCGGTAAACGCGTTCAAGGGGTAGTCCTCGTTTGCCGCGGTCTTGAATAACCTCTAGGATAGTTTCGGCTGTACGCATCTCGCGCACCTAGTCCTTTCTCTAATCGGTTGAAGTTACCTACCGCCCTTCGCCACACCTGCACAGTACCGCAGGTGCTGTGTGTAGACAGCTTTCCTGTCCTCAGACTACTATGGCGGTTCCGTCGCCTTAGGGCTCGCGCCCCGTAGGCGATCCCGTAATCCATCGTATGTGTATGTATCGAGTATCCCTTAGGCTCCTCACTCATCCCTTTATTCACGCTCATTGCGTGTTCTTCTGTCACAGGAAGGTTGCTTCACTTGAATCAGCAGGAGTGAGCATGTGACAGGCACCGGTAATCAGTCGTTTTCCGGTGGGCATGGCTTTGCACCAAGTCAGGATTGAGGTTCGAGCAGTCTAGCTCTAGCCATAGGACACGGAGCTTGCGGAGCGTCGGTCCCTTGCGACTGGTTCCATATCCGCTTTCCCAAGATGCTATTGTCCCCTTCAGGTTTCCCATCCAGGTAACTTGGGTACTCCCGGTACTTTTCTTCCAGTACCGGCCTCTTGCAGAGGCTTTACACATTCGCGTTTAACGGCGCACGGATTCAAGCCAGCCGTCGTCGCCCAGCCGGGAAGCGTTTTCGTATTGCTCCACCAGCGGGCCTTCATCGGGTTCGATGTCCGGTTCTGGAAAGTGGTAATCCACACGCAGGTTGACATCCGCCGGGAAATCCCCGGCATCCCCTATATCCATTCGGTGAGCGACCGAGTAACCGGGCAGGCAGAAGTCTTCAGGGTCAAGCCCCGGAGAAACGATCACCACGTAATCCTCCCCGCTGCCGGTGTAGAAGACCAATTGGTATGGTCCCATACTCATGAGTGGCGCGGGTTCGTATTCGAAGGGCAGCATGTCCACGCCTGCCTCCCGAAAGAGCCATGCCACCTTCTCCTGCAGCCAGGCGATGTCTTCATCGCGGTTGTAGATCGTGCGGCGGTTATCCCCGCGTGGTGGTTCGACCAGGTCCGTGTAGCGCTCGGGGAACTGGTCTGCCAGAGCGTAGGCAGTGGTTTCTATTTCCAGGCCTACGATCCGGTCTTCGTCCCACTTCCAATGCACTCCGCCAACGTATTCGCAGGGCTTGGAAAATGTGCCGGGGATCATGTTCACTCCCTGCCAGCCTTGCGGATGATCGTCCGGTGTACACCAGACCTGAAAACCGGCGCTTCCGGCTTCGAAAATCGCTTTCTTTTCAGGGTTGGTGGCGATGTCGAGCAAGCGCGCCACATCAAGTACGGGTTTCATACGTTTGTGTTCAGATTGATAGGACATGGGATGGCTCCTTGTGAAATGGGTTTGGGGGAATATTCGAGTTGGTCGAGGGCATTGCACTCCAATGCGATGGAACGTTCTTCTGCGCTCAGGCTTTCTTCGATGATGGCTTGCTCCATGTGCGGGTCGGCGCGGGCAGCACGTTCGACATCATCCGGGGTTCGAAGGGCAGGGTTGTGTTGGCCGTAACGGGCGTAGTACGAGGCCCCGACCTTGCTTTTGAACGGGCCGATCACGGATGTGTATAGATGGCCGTGGGTGTTCATTGTGGGAGTCCTGGGGGAATGAAAGCGCACCAGGTCACCCTGTGGACGTTTGCCGAGGTAATAGGGCATGGCGGACTCCTAGAAATCCGCCTTCAATCCCAGGCGAGTGCCCTGGGAACCCTTTTCGACATGCAGGCGCAGGCTGGTTTCAGAAAGTTCACCGGTTTTCCAATGTGCCCGGGAGAAGGTAAAAGTGAAGCTGGCCGGTTGCCCATCGTTCAGCAATTGCTCGAAATGCGCCAGCCACAGGACGTCATACAGGCGCTGGTCGTAATCGCTGTCTGCTTCCAGTTGGGGTGCTTCGAGGACGTCCGAGAGCGCCAGGCTGATGGAGACCGGTTCGGAAAAGCCCACACCGGCAGCGATGTCGCTGACATCCAGCCAGGTGGGGTATTCGATGGTTTTCCTGGAATGCGGCGGTGGCCTGATCGGGAAAATGAGTGGTAGTTGGGTCAACATCCTGTCTCCTAGCTGAAACCGAGACTTCGTTCCTTGAGGCTCACCCACTTCGATTGCGCCAATACAATGTGATCCAGGCAGTCGAGGTCAAGGAGTTTGGCTGCTTGCACAATTGCACGGGTCACGGCAACATCATCGGGGCTTGGCGTGGGGTCACCCGAGGGATGGTTGTGGCAGACGATGACCGCAGCTGCATTCCGCCGTATCGCTTCCTTGAAGACCTCTCCTACCCGCACCTGCGAGGAGTTGACCGTACCCTGGTACACCTCAACGATGTCGAGGACATGATTCCTGGTATCCAGCAGGATCACCCGCAGGTGTTCCTTCTCCAGCAGGCTCATCTCTGGTTGCACCAGGGCAGCCGCATCGCCGGGGGAGTTGATCGTGGGTCGTTCTTCGATGGGCAGGCTCAGGCGCAGCCCCAGGTTGAGAGCGGCCTTGACGCGCGCAGCGGTGTTCTTCCCAATGCCACGCAAGCTGGCAATTTCAGCGACATGCGCCTGATACACTCGTCGCAGGTCGCCGTGGAAATGTGTCAACAACGCCTCAGCGATTTCGATCTGCTTCGGCCCGCCGATCACGGCGGCCAGCAGTTCCAGTTGGCTGCACCCGGCGGCATTTTGCGATACCCGGTAGGCGGGTTGTTCGCGCAGGGGTAGGGTTTTCAGTTTGGGAAGTTCGTAGAGCGGGGGGACGTGGAAGAGCGTGGGAGTTGTCATAGGATCTCCTGAGAATGCAACAGGCGTTCCGTTTGGAGCGCCTGTTGTGATGCGAGTGGATTTCGATCAGGCCGGGACTGCTATTTCCGGCATGACCAGCGGAATGGCTTCGTCTTCATCGCCGAAGGGATCTTTGGCGCCATCGCTCAGAATGGGCATGATCAACCCGGTGAAGCTGCCTTCTTCGAGCAGTACCGGTTTCTTTTCACCGCTGATGCGCAGAGTAATCTCACCTTTGCAGGCATCGCTGGCCCGTTTCAGGAAGGCGGCGGACAGCCAGACGTGCGCGTCCGAACCGCTGGCCGTGCCCTCCAGGATGTTGCGCGCCTGCCCGACTTCTGTTTCGCCAGAAGCCATCTTGATGACCCCATCCGCGGCCTTGATGAAGGCACTCTGGGCCTGCATGGCGCTCACCATGCGGATGGTCTGTGCCAGGCTGTGCCTGCTGGCGTTCAGGGTGGCCACTGTGTCCTTGCGGGCAGTTTCGATCAACTCTCCGATCTGGGCAGCCGGGAAACTCTCGGCGGAGGCCGTCACGGTCGCCAGGGTCAGGTGGCGGGCTGTATCGGAGTTGGTCAGTTCGAACAGGAAGCGGTTGGGGCCGGAGGTCTGGATTTGCACTGTGTCGCTGTCTTCCACCAGCCCGGCCAGCAGGCGGGCGAAGCTCAAGGGCAGGGAGACGGCTTGCTCTTCGTCCGGACCCTGGATGCTCTCCAGCACCCGCCCGGCGGTGAAACCGTCTGCGCCGCGTGCGATCACCTGATTTTTGGAAAAGGTCAGGTGCAGCACGTTCAGGGCTGGGCGGCCATCGTCGGCGGCGAAGGGAACGACACGCGCCAGGCTGCGCAGAATACCTCCCGGCAGGGTCGCAAGAGTCTGTGTGTTCTCTCCGCCAATGACCGGGAATTCCTCGTCCACGATCCGCAGGGTGGTGCGGTTGGAGTCGCTATGCAGCAGCAGGTTGTTGTTTTCCAGTTCCAGTCGGATTTCGCCTGCCAGGGTCTCGGTCACGGCCTTGAGAGTCTGGGCGTCCACACATACGGACAGTTCTTCCTCACAGGCGGTGTATAGAATCGCGCGCGCGGCGGTCTCTCCGTTGAAGCAGGACAGCGCCAGGCTGCCGTCCAGTGCGGCGTCAAGACGCACCAGCGAGAAGGCGGTCATCAGAGTGGATCTGGCGCTGGCGCGGGTCACGGCGCTGAGCGCGGCGTTCAGGGTGTCTTGCTGGATGGTGATCATGGGAATCTCCTTGAAATGAAATCAGGGAGCCTTTTTGCAAGGCTCCCTGTCCGGTTTGGGGTTGGTTTGGCTAGAACGGGATGTCGTCTTCGGGCGGCGCGGGCTGCTCGACCTGGTCGCTGTTTTTGGAGTCCAGGAAGAAGATTTCCTTGACTGTGACGTTGAAGTCCGCTGCCGGGCTGCCGTCCTGCCGGGTCCAGATTTCCGGGCGACCGGTCTTGGGGTCCGGTTTCAATTTGCCCTCGACCAGCACCTTGCTGCCTTTGTGCAGGTACTGGTTGCAGATTTCGGCCTGGCGGCCCCAGGCTTCACAGCGGAACCAGGTCGTGACCTTGACGGTCTCACCTTCGCTGTTGGTGTACTGGTCGTTCGAGGCCACCGAGAATTCGGTCACAGCCTTGCCGGACGGGGTGTAGCGCATCTCAGGATCGCGCCCCAGGTGACCGACAAAGGTGGATTTGTTGTATTGCTTGGACATGGTTTACTCCTTATGAATTTGGGGTGATTTGGTTGGTATCACGCGCGTGCAGCGCGCAGGTTTTGGCTTCGATCTCGCCCGCCTCATCCGGCGGGTATTCCGCCAGGACAACTTCCCGGCCATCCTGGAAGTGGAAGAAGACCACGACGAAGCGTTTCTCCTCGCGCTTCACGGTCCAGCGCCCGCTCTGTTCGGGCGGCTTGTGCAGCGGGGTATAGCCCGCGTCCCATTCAGCGCCGACGGGGAAGTCTTTGCCCCACAGTTGTTTGTTGGACTGAATATCTGGCATACATCTCCTTGTCTGGGATGATAAGGAAAGCAGGACGGGGGTATCAGCCTCGTCCCGCTAAGGAAGTTACTTGCGCCCGTCCCGTACCCATTGGCGCAGGGCTGCGCGTGAGGCAGGGGGCGCATTCTTCTGGGCCTGGTAGGCCTGGAAGGCTTTGACCTCGTCCGCGTTGCCCATGTCGACGGCGCTCTTATCCCCATACTTCAAGGGCGGGGTGGTCGGACCGTCTTCCGCTTCGAACTCTTCCGGAGCGGGTGGTGACACCACAGGAGCGTGCTTATTCTCCTGCCCTAAAGGATACGCTTCGCTCCCGATCCAGGCCTGCACCTCGTCCCAGCGTTCGCGCACTTTCCAGCCCAGCTCTTCCGGGCAGCGTTCGGTTTCGAGGGTGGAGAAGATGAATTCGGTCACGTAGGTGGTGCCTTCCTTGCGCACCTCCCCAGCTTTGGCCAGGATGGGCACGGCGAAAGGCTGGGCGCGCAAGGTCCGTCCGGTCCAGAAGCGATGCGAGCGCAGGGCGGAGATCAGGCTTTGGGAGGCCAGGCCGCGGGCGGTCAGGATGATCCAGACGCCGCTCTGAGCCTGCCTGCCCCCGTCCGGGGGTCGAAGGGTGCCATCCTTGAGAAGACCCAGCGCCTGGGTGCGGCTGTGCGCTCCGTCCTGGTAGGTCGCCAGGCGCTGCTGCTTGCCCGGTTCGCCAATCTCCCACCAGTTGCGGAAGGCGACCGGGTAGAACGGGAAGCTCTTGGCTCCGAAGCCCGGCACGCGCTTGCCTTCCTTGGTGACGAAGATGGTCTCCAGTTCCAGGCCGGGCAGGGCGTTTTCGGCTTCGGTGAAGAAACCGCCGGTCTGGTGTTCCCATTGCAGCATGGTCGGGATGGTCACGCTCTGCACGATGGCTGCGTCCAGGAAGGGGAATTCCTGGTCGAGGGTGAAGGGGTTGTCTGGTACGGTTTGTGTTAGGGTGATCATGATTTTCTCCTTTTAGAATTTGCGGGTGACCTGCCACAGGCGCTTATCCACGGTATACTCGCCGGATTTGATGTAGCGGATCGACTCGAGCACGAACCACAGGATATACAGTCCCAGGGGGATGCAGATGATGAGCAATAGTGTGTCCATTGTTTTTCTCCTTGGAAAACGAAAACCGGAGAGCGTGTCGGCTCTCCGGTTTGGAATTGTGTCGGTGTGATCTAGATGGCGGACGGCCACCATCCTGCCAGGATGGCTTCGTCCGGGTCGAGTGTGTCAGGCGGGCACAGGCAGTGGGCAGGCGCGCCACCGTGTCGGATGGCCGCCGATACACTTTCTTCCCATTCCTGCCCTGCCTGATCCGGGTCACGGATCAGGATATATTCGTACCGGTTGTGTTCGGAAAACCAGGCCAGCATCTTTGATGATGGACTGGCGCCGTTGGTGTAGATCGCAACCGTATCGGTCTCGCGCCCCAGTTCGTGCAGCTTCTGGGCGGCGACGAGCATGTCGAACAGCCCTTCCAATACCACCAGGGTGCGAGTCTTGCCGGTGATGCGCCAGGATCCGAGCGGTTGAACACGTCGTCCCCAGGTCTTGTGGTTCTTCTTCGGGGTGAAGCGACGTGCGCCTTCAGGTAGCTGCTCATCAGGAATGTAGCGTACGTTCAGGACGGCCGGGTGTGTCGGTGGGTCGGCATACACCACCCCGCCTGCCCATAGCCAAGTACCATCATGCCGCAACATCAAGGACTGGTTTGCCGCCTTGACGACTTCGGGATGCACAGTTGGGAGTGGTTGCCCGTATCCCAGGCCGTACACTAGAGATGTGTAGGGGCGCAGGCCGCGTCCGGCCAGATACCCCCAGGCCGGAGAGCGTTGGACACCCGCGCGCGCCTCGGCCATTGCTTCGTCCAGTTGTTCGATCTGTGTCGGCGGTCGCTTTCGGTGTGTCGGCGCGGCTGCCGATACAGGCGGCTTCCAGTTCACCCCGAGCTTGTAACTCAGGGATTTGAGCGAACCGCCGCTGGCCCCACAACGCAGGCACTTCCAGTAGCCATCAAGCAGATGCACCCCGAAGTTGGGTTGCCCGCCACGCCCGGCGCGGTCCGAGTCGTTATGGAACGGGCACCAGAAAACTGCCCAGTCCCGGTGGCGTTCCACCCGAACCGCCGGACCGAGAATTTCTTCGGCGGCGGAGAGGATATCGATGTCCATGTCGTTTGCGACCTCCTTTCGTAATAGGGGTGAGTACGATCAGATGCCCAGCAGGTGGGCGATTGCAGCCAGGGCTTTGCCAACCAGGGAACACAGGCGTGCCGGTTGACTGACAGCGATGGCGACCAGGATGAGTAACGCCGCGAGGGTTCTCATACGTGACCTCCTTGGGATGGGTTGAAGGCTTCCACGGGGAGTGCATGATCACACATCCCGGTGGCCCAGCCGGGCCACGCCGGCCCATTCCAAATCCACGCTAGCCCACATGGGGGCAGTGGTATAGACGGCGTTGTTCTCGCGCAGGATGGTAACCGAGGCGCTGTACAGGTAGTCCCCTTGCTGTCGCCCGGTGGGGGCGGCGACGTTGATGAACGTGCCGTCCACGAAGATCTTGCGCTGGTTTGCGTCCAGTTTGAAGGGTGCTGAAATCTTGACAGTCATCGATGTTGTGGTATTATTGGAACACATGTTCGTTTTTCTTTCTTGACCGTCCAGGTGCAACTGGACGGTCATCTATTTTTGCCGGGCCTTGCACCCCGGCGAGTCCTCTCTGTGGAGCGGGTTGTGTGGGAATCGAAAAACGGGCGCTGGCCAGGGATTGATCTGGTTCAGCGCCCGTTTTGTGTTGGGGGATATTCAGTTTTTAGATATGGGTAGAGTCACCTCCTTGTTTGGATTTCAGGTAGGTCCAACCGCGATCTCTCGGTTCAAGGAGCCGATACATATGAGATTTGCCGGGTGTGTCGGCGGTGTTGGTGCGCGGTTGGAGAACGGTTGCGGCTTGAGAAGAACGTGTGGGGGACTTCTGCAAGCGAGGGTGGGGGGATGCTGGATGTGTAGATCGGGTTCATCGAGGCTCCTTATTCGGTTGTATGGGGTTGGGGGAATGGAACGAGAGAAGCCCGGCGTCAGCCAGGCTTTTTAGGGGGCGACCATAGATTGTGGAAAATTTAGAGTGAGCAAATTTTAGGATTGTTTGGAGAAGCTGTCAAGCTACGTAGGCGGCAGGCAGACTATTGCAGTATGTTTTATGAGTCAAGTTCACGACCCCTTCTTGTTGGATAACCTTAATCACTTTGTCCACCTTTGCATGTCCTGGTCTAGCTGGTCGAGTTCCACCAGCAGCATACCGCTTGCTTTCCAGTTCGTCCCGGCAGGAGGCTGCTGGTTTAACTGTTCCTGGTAGGCAAGCGCGCTGGATGTCCAACCAGCGCGGGAAAATCCCACAAAGTACACATTCCAGTTTCCCTGCCTGGGGATGATTTTATCGGCTTTTTCCTCGACCAGCGTAGCAATGGGTTTGCGATCATTCGGAGTTCGTGTCCATTTGCACTCGCCAAGAATCAGGGTCTTTTCCATCGAGTTGAGCCCGACCACATCCACCTGGGCTTCAGCAGTCCAGGCACTGCCGACTGTATCGGGTAGGTATGGCAAAGTTCCTGCCGCGCCAGCCCGCAATGTCCATTCACGACAGAGTTCTTCCCAGGTATATGTGCCAATAAAGTCGATCATGTGCTTGCTGATTTCTGCCAGGGCCTGTTCCTGGATACCGAGGGCAAGTTGCTCTTGCCTGCTTTCGAGAAAGCGGAAGTAAAATCGCAAATACGGGTCGGTGATATGGTAACGACCGGATCGGGAGGATTCCTTTTCTGTTATAGGGATGCGCCGTTCCACAAAACCTGTGTCGGTCAAAACGCTCAAGTATTTTCCCACGTGCCCGCTGGGGAGGCCGGTCACGGAGGCAATCTCCTTGACCACATGCGCGCCGTTGGCGATGGCGCTCAGAATGCCGATATAGTTATGCGGTTCAGAGATAAAGTCCTGCAACAACAGGCGCGGCTCCGCCTGGAGCAGGTTGTTGGGGGTGAGCAGGTTTGACCTGATATTTTGTGAGATGCTCCTGGACGGGTCGATGCGCTCCCAATAGGCAGGTACGCCCCCAAAGATGGCATAGATGGCCACCCGGTCAGCGGCAGAATAGTGGGGAAAGAAGCGCAGGGTGGAACCGAAGTGGAAGGGTTGCAGGTGCAATTGGGCGGAGGCGCGCCCATATAGAGGCGCCTGGTAGGATAAGAACTCGCGCTTCATCATCCCCAGGTGGGAACCGGAAAGACACAGGAAGAGATTTCGCTGGCTGAGCAGGTGGTCCCAAAGGTTCTGCAACTGGCCGGCGATTCCGGGAGTGACTTCGAGCAGATATGTGAATTCGTCGATAAAAAGGGACAGGCGTTCTCTCTCTGCCAGGGCAGCAATCTGTCTGAAAGCCTGTTCCCAGGTTGCGTAGGTAAATGTGTTGGGGGCTGGTGTGTCGGGATTGGAGAAGTTGTAGATCGCCTGGGAAAAGGAACGCAGTTGCGTTGCCGCGGAGGTGGGGGAGGCAACCCAATACAGGACGCGCTGCGAAGAGCGCTGGATCCATTCTGAGAGCAGGGCAGTCTTCCCGACCCGGCGGCGACCATACAGGATCAAGAATTCAGCGTGTTGGGAATCCCACAGTTGATCCAGGAGTTCCAATTCACGTTCCCGGTCCAGGAATTTGAATTTCATGTTGTTTTCCTTTCTTGCTACATCGTTCTTTATACTTCCAAGTATTATACTTGAAAGTATAATACTTGGAAACTCAAGACTGGTAACTCGCCCCTATCCTTTATTCCGTTGATCACCCCATTGATTTCCAGATAGCCCTTGCCGTAGCAACCAATCTTGGACCGATACACCCGGAGAAAAAAACGTACTGTGTCGGCGGCTGAAATGTAATTCCTCCAAGTGCTAACAAAATGAATGGCAAGCGGCTTCGCCAGCACACCATATTCAGTTGGTTGGTTTCGGGGAGTAAAAAAGAGGAAGCCTACTATTGCCAGGTTCCCAAAAGGAGATCGTCTTAGGCAGCAAGACAATAGCGTGGATTTTAGGTGCGGTAGGTGGAGCCCTCAACCCACGTAGACGGCAGACAGGCGATCCACAGCACATTATGGGACGTAAATTTACACCCCCTTTCTTAATGGGTTAACGCAGTAATTTGTCGCCAATTGATTCGGGGATTTGCCAGGAAAATTTACCCTGTCTGGAAATTACATTCTGATTAGATTACTAACAAAGGTAGTAGTTCCTTCTTTTACAAAAAAGTTCGTCCACAAGGTACGAACGAATCAAGAAGACTTATTCTGGCTTTCACCCGTATAAGCTGCCAATCTCGGCCAGGGTTTCAATGTAGACAGCCGATATTCGCCCCGGTGTCTGTGGGTTTTTGTCAAACACCGGATATTTGACGATCAGACGGGTGAGCATCCCTTTGGCGCGGGTCTGCTCCTTGATGTTGGTGTGCAGCATCCAAGCCAAATTGCGCAGGTTATCACAGTCCATTTTTTCGAGCAGCTTCAACTTCAGGGCCTGGTCGTTGCCTGCTAAGATCTTTTTCTGGATTTGGGTAACCTTGGGGATCGTATCCCCGACAAAATCAGTGATCGTTCCAAAGGCCAGGATACCATCAATGATCGGTTCTATCTCGACTTTCCTGTCTTCAAGGGGTTGCTCGTAGCAGATCAGGGCGATGATGTCTTCGGGAAACAAGCTACTAGCAAATAGTTCCTGGATGCGTGGCAGCGCATGCTGGCGCAGGCCACTCCGGTTGAATTTCTCCAGTCCGTGTCGGTCACGGCCTGATAAGCCAAAGCGGTGAATGATGATCTCGAAATCAGTCACATCTGCATTGGGCAGGTCAAGAAAAGCTCTGTTTTGGTAGACTATGCCGAGATCATGCTCGAATTCTTCAGAGAATTTATCGAAGCTCATACCCATCGGAACAAGGCCAATACGACATTGTTTGATGTAATCCTTGAAAATGTACTTTTCCCGATCGCGGTAGGTAAATCGGACACCAAGTCGGGCCAACTCCGCTCGGTACTTACCACCCTTGAAGAAACTCAGACAATCAATCAAGTTAGCCATGCTGCCTTCCAACCCGTCGAAAGTCTGCAGGTATGCGGTGATTGTACGTGCTTCCAGGAATCGTTCGATGGTTTCTAGTTTCAGGCCTCGAAAGATGCGCCGCAGTACTTCGGCCACCGGCGGGCGGTTGGCTACTACTTTGGCAAAATTCTCGATGTCCTGTTTGAGTTGCTTGCTGATCTCCGTCAGGACTTCTTCGATGACCCACGGCAAGCGCGACCACCAGTTGCCCTCGGCCAAATTTTCCCGGATGGCCTGGATCTCCTTATCGAACCCGGGACCCAGTTCCTGCCTCCGTTTTTCAACCGTCTGAGCCCAGCGGTCGGCAATGTACTTCACGCTAACGAAGTTCAGCCCGTCCAGTGCCGTAGCTTCGCGTAAGTCTTCGCGGTATTCCAAATAGGCTAGGTGCTGTTGCAGCGCCAATTCCGATTTCGAGGCCGTCTTGCATACCGCAAACTTCAAATCTTGCAAATCCTTTCGCTCCTCGGTTAAGAACATCCCTAGGGCGATCAGGTTCAGGCTTTCTCGTTCCTCAGCGGATAAACTTCCGAAGCAGGTTTCCAACCCGCGCTGTCCGGCCTGTCTCAGTGAAGCTAGCGACACCGCATCCCGCTCGTCAAGCCGTTCCGGCAGGCTCATGTCTGCGGGCAGCCCTGCTGCCGGGTCTTCAATGGAATCCATCAGATCGGCGACGGTGTAAACAAAATCTTCATCCAAAGCCCTGTTCTTGACCAGAAAAGCCAGGTAACTGGAGGTGAGTGCCCAGACTTTTCGCAGTTTGTGCAGGTCGCCCACCACCCGGTCGAGTTCGTAAGTACTGTAGTATTTCAACAGCCGGGCGATGTCTTCGGTCGTGTAGGGGAAACTCGCTGAGGCGTTGGGCATCAGTCCCTGCTCGAGCAGGATTTCGGGCGAGGGTCGTTTTTCGCCTTGGGGTAGCAAACCTCGGTTCGGTAACAGGCCACTCAGGTCCAGGTTTTCGGCCAGTTCCATCCGCAGAGCTCTGCTTTCGGGGGAATCGCCGTGGAATTCCTGGTAATCCATCACGCTGGCAGTCTCGTGCAGGTCACGATAAAAGAGGGTCAAAATCTTCGATGTGATCGGTTCCGTCATTTCCCGGTTGACCCGGTTCGAACAGCGCGGGATCTTTTTCGTTTGATCCGCTTCGGCGAGCAACTCGTTGATCAGCGTGTGGTGGAATTTTGGAGAGAAGGCGTAATGACCACCCTCCTTTTCAACCCGGGAATCTTTTTTCAGGCGCGGCATGAGGCGGTAGTGATTCAGTGCATATTCCATTTTGTCCACTGTGGAGCGATTCTCGAAGCGCTTTTGGGCTTCATCCTGGAGTTTGCTGATGATCGGGAAGAAGATCTCGAGGATGGGTAGCAGCTTTTCCCGCAGAGGTGTTCGGTTGATGACCAGGAATAAGAAGACGCCCAACAGTATGGCTG
>DAOTXM010000275.1:0-10884 GCA_034435215.1 Anaerolineales bacterium | reverse complement strand
AGCTTGTCGAAGCGCTTGTGCTGAGCTTGTCGAAGCGCTTGTGCTGAGCTTGTCGAAGCGCTTGTGCTGAGCTTGTCGAAGCGCTTGTGCTGAGCTTGTCGAAGCGCTTGTGCTGAGCTTGTCGAAGCGCCTTTCGACTGCGCTCCCTGTAGTTGCTCCGCTCAGGGAGGTGTTATTGTAACAAAGTCGGGATCTCTTCCGGGTGTTTGGCCACGCGCACTCCGGCAGCCTCGAGCGCCTTGACTTTGTCAGCAGCTGTGCCCGCACCGCCTTCGATGATCGCGCCGGCATGTCCCATGCGTTTACCGGGCGGTGCGGATTGGCCGGCGATGAAGGCCGCTACTGGTTTGGTCATCTTGGAGGAAATGTATTCAGCTGCCTTTTCTTCGTCCGTGCCGCCAATTTCGCCGATCAAGATTACCTTCTCGGTTTGCGGATCGTGTTCGAACATATCGAGCGCGTCGATGAAATTGGTGCCGTTGATCGGGTCACCACCGATGCCCACACAGGTCGAAGCACCCAAGCCCAGGTTTTTCAGCGCGTATAATACTTCGTAGGTCAGCGTGCCGGAGCGTGAGACGACGCCCACATTGCCGGGAATGGCGATATCTCCGGGGATGATACCGACCTTGGCCTCGCCCGGGGTCAACAGGCCGGGGCAGTTCGGGCCAACCAGCCGTGTACCCTTCTGGTCGAGGTAGTTGCGGACCTGCATCATATCCTGGACAGGGACTCCTTCAGTGATGCAGACGATCAGCGGGATGCCCGCGTCCGCGGCCTCGAACATAGCGTCAGTGGCAAAGCGGGCCGGTACGAAAATGACCGAGGTGTTTGCTCCCGTTGCTTCGACCGCCAGCTTGACTGAATCGAACACCGGCACCTTGCCGTCCAGCACCCATTCGCCGCCTTTGCCGGGCGTCACACCCGCCACGACATTGGTCCCATAAGCGACCATCTGGGTGGTGTGGAAAAGCCCTTCGTTGCCTGTGATGCCCTGTACCAGGAGGCGTGTGTTTTTATTAATTAGAATACTCATACTCTCGTCACTCCATCGTCTTGAGCGGAAGCCAAGCGTAGCGAGGATGTAACCCAATCGTCCTTCGACTGTGTTCCCTGCCGGTCGCTCCGCTCCGGGCGAATCTAACCCTTTGCGGCTGCCACGGCCTTCCGGGCTGCATCCGCTAGGGTTTCAGCGGTGATCATGTTTGCATTGGTCAGCATGGCGCGACCTTCTTCAGCATTGGTGCCCACCAGGCGCACCACCATCGGTACCTGCGGTTTGACTTCTTCCATCGCAGTCAGGATGCCCCTGGCGACTTCGTCACAGCGGGTGATGCCGCCAAAGATGTTGTAAAGTACCGCTTTGACATTCGGATCTTCCAAGATGATGCGCATGGCTGCGGCCACTTTGTCTGAACTTGCGCCGCCGCCGATATCGAGGAAATTGGCAGGTTCGCCACCAAACAACTTGATCACGTCCATGCTGGTCATAGCCAATCCTGCGCCGTTGACCATGCATCCAATGTTGCCGTCCAGCTTAATGAACGAGAGACCATATTTGCGGGCTTCGGTCTCGGAGGGGGCTTCTTCGTCGATGTCACGCATCTCGGCCAGGTCAGGGTGGCGAAAGAGCGCGTTGTCGTCGATCAACATCTTTCCATCCAGCGCCACCAGCCGCTTATCTTTGGTGATGACCAGCGGGTTGATCTCGGCCAGGGTTGCGTCGCAGGCTTTGTAGGCTTCCCAAAGCCCTTTGGCAATCCTGCCAAAGTCGCGCCAGTAGTCGCGTGATAAATCGATGAAGGCTGCGATGTCGCGTGATTGATAGTCGCGCAGACCCAGCAACGGGTCGATATGCGCCTTGATGATCTTCTCCGGTGTAGTGGCGGCAACTTCTTCGATGTCTACACCGCCAGCCGCGGAGGCCATCATGACTGGCTTCCTGGCTGTGCGGTCGTTGGTGATGCCGAGATAGATTTCCTGCTCGATAGCAGCGGCCTCATCGACGAGCACCTTGCGTACAGGCAAGCCTTTGATTTCCATCGCCAGGATCTGCGTGGCAAACTGTTCAGCTTCCATCGAATTTTTTGCGACTTTTATCCCGCCCGCTTTGCCGCGCCCGCCGACCAGCACCTGGGATTTAACCACAACGCGGCCACCCAATTCTTCAGCGATCTGTCTCGCTTCGCTGGCGGTAGCCGCAACTCGTCCCTTCGGAATGGGGACATCGTACCTGGAGAAAATTTGCTTGGACTGATACTCGTGGAGTTTCATGAACTCTCCCTTGATATATAATGCCCACGGTCACAAATTGCGCTCTCCAACCTTTGAAAAAGCGCAATTTGCGATCTCCCTGGGTACAGATTTGCAATGTCTTTCCAAGAAAGCGGAACACTTCCCCCCTTCTTTTTGCGAAGATGCGATCCGCACGTTATACATGCACAGCGATTATACCACCTGCGTTTAAGCAGTCGGAAATCTTAAAGAATTGATTTGGCAGTTCAACCACTGGAAACTGATCAGATGAAATACGAAACCAAAGATGCGAAGTGGGCATACGCCTGCTTCGCATCTTTGGTTTCGGGTGTTCTTTCACCTTTCGTGCAGTACTGACATTGACTACTGGCTGTGCATGCAAAACATGTCAGGGACAGCCCGCGACTGACAACCTTTGCATGCACACGACTACTGGTTTGGCAAAGTAAAACGTAAAATGCGATTGTATAACCCGTCGGTCACCCACACGTGGCCCGCTGCATCGGTGGCGATCCCGGATGCCAGGCCGAATGTTTCTGGCGTGTCACCATATTGGCCCCACGTGCGTACGACTTCGCCTTCCCCGGTGAATTCGATTACCCGGTATTGCTCCGGATCGGTCACGAAAATGTGCCCTGCATCGTTCACCGCGATGAAAGGCTTGTTGTCCAGCGATTGCCCGTACCAGCCGAACACATCCCATTGACGGACAGGGAGGAAGAAAGATCCATCCTCAGATGGTTCGAGAATTTGCACGCGCTGGTTCCAGGTGTCTGTCACATAGATTATTCCATTTTTATCGATTGCAATGCCGACTGGCTCATCGAATTGACCCGGCTCGAGCCCGGCACTGCCAAACTCGGATAGATAGACGCCGTTCGCATCGAACACGACGATGCGCTTGTTCCCGGTATCGGCAACATAGACGCGTCCCTCGGCGTCTACCGCCAATCCGCGTGGACCATAGAAAGTAATACGCTGCTCTGCACTTCCGTATTGGCTCCAGCTCGTGATCAGTGTTCCGTCTGGCGTGAATTTCATCACGCGGTAATTCCACGTATCACTGACGTAAACGGAACTGTCCGGCCCAACCGCCACCCCCCAGGGTTCGCAGAACGTGTCAAGAGGGGGATTTGCTGGTGGACCACTGATGTAAGGACAATTTGGGGAGGCACTTCCCCATGTCCCGAGCAGGTTGCCGTTTGCATCGAGATGAACGATGCGATGGTTGCGGGAATCTGCCACATAGAATGTTCCATCCGGTGCAAAAGCCAGCGACCGCGGCGCATTCAAACTGATCTGCTGGGCTTGTGCCGCGTCGATGACCAGATCGGCGGGCAGGATAATTTCCTTGCCTTCCGTCGTGTCTATGAGGTCGACGGTTTCGACGGGCGCAGCGCCATAATTCCAGATCTGGGCAGCCACGTCTTTGCGAATGTACAGGCGCATCTGGTCGGCGGGTTGCCAGGTGGAAGGTGTCAGATCCGTACGGCCGGTGGCGGCAGCGTATTGGGTGTAATCGCGGTCGAACCAGATATCCCAAATGCCGTTCCGGATTTGTTTGTTGCGCAGGGCCTCTGCAATCCGTTCGCGGGTCAAACCGAAGTAATCCTGGCTGGGCCACCACATACGGATATAATCGAAGCGATAGTAGCCCGGGCCGAGGGCTGGCTCGATCTTATCGAAGTTCTTGGCGTCCACAACCACAAAGGCCGATTCCCGCAAACTCTTGGTTGGCTGGTCAAAAGAACGCTGGTTCGTGTAATCACGTAGATACCAGACAAACGGCCAGGAAACACCCGTATCTGGGGCACTGGCATCGTAGGAAAGCGCAAGCCCCATTCCACCTGTGGTGCGCTCCGAGATTTCTTTAGCCTGCGACATGACCTGCTTAACCCCGGGCGCCCCATGCGCGTAAACGAGATATTCCTTAGCGCTGTCATAGTTGATGTATGCTGCGCGGAAGGAAGCCCGTACGGTCAATACAGCCAGGAAGGCAAAGACGGTCAGGGTAACCATGCCTGGGAAGGTGCCTGCCTCACGGTCTCGTAGCAGGAACAACCCAACCAGGCTGGCAATCGTGATTAAGACGATGACAATCAGCCTGATAATGTACGCTGTGATCTCGGAAGCCTGAGCCGCAAGACCCGAGGGGATGGTGAGCGCAATAAATGTCGAGCCTGCCAGGCCCATGAGGAACAAAATCGCCAGGGATACTTTCAGCAAACCAGCCGACTCATCCATCTGCGAATAGACAAGACCCACCGCACTGGCGATGGTCATAATGGCCGGGAACAGGAAGGCCGAGGTCGCCTGCAACTGGGACAAATCCTTGCCCTGGAAGGGAGGGGTGGGTCCAAACAGGGATAAAATGCTATGGTATAAGCCGATCACGAACAGGATGGTGAGCACTAAAGATAGAGCGGTACGCTTTGGGCGTAAATTTTCCCATGGCATGCTCTCGATGACCTGACCGATCCCCCAGCCGGCGAGCAGAACCATCGGCCAGGCCATGTGATAAGTCAGCCAGGGCATGCGCTCTCCGGCGTAACTCAAGGCAAGAACGCTGGTCACAACCCACCATAACAGCAACCCAAAGGTGTTCGCGAAGTTCCGCTCGACCGGATCACCTTCGGGCTCGGACCCGCTGTCCATGGCGGAGGCAGGCTCGACGTCCGGATGCGATGCGGGCAGCTCTTCCGCGGAATCGGTTTTGACCGAGGGGAGGTTCATCAGTTTTTTGATCCCGAGGTAGGCGGCCAGCAATGTCCCCAAGGCGGGCAAAAATTCATAGACTGGAATTTGAATCAGGACGTAGTAATACCAGGGCTGGCTGCCGCGTTCCACGCCCTGCTGTACCAGCCAGTAGCCCAGGGAACCGACCAGGCCGGTGAAAAATCCGTCACTGTTGGTGAAGACGGATGTGTATAGGACTGTGAAGATGCTCCAGAAGAGCAAAGCTGGCTTCCACCACTCGCGGCTCCAGACCAGGCCGATGGCAATGGAAATGGCAAACAAGATCACGATCAAGAAGCCAATAACGGCAAATTCGCGCGGCATTCCAAGGAAAAGGTTCTGGCTGGCCAACAGCGCGTCGATTTCGGGAGCTGAGGTGGGAATGGTGATATGTAACCAGCCCTCCATGAATTTGATCGGGAAGGGGGACAGCATGGGCAATACCAGCGTGCCGATCAGGATCAGCAGGCCAAAAGAGCGCTCGTTCTTGAGCCTGTCCCAGCCATAGCCGCGGACAAGAGTCACCAACGCTGCAATCGCCAGAACCACACCGAGAATGACAAGAATGGTGGTGATCGACATTCCGGTTTCCGGCGCGGCCAGGGGGGAATGCAGCATGGTCGGATCGGCGGGCATGGCGGTTTCGGTACCGCTCAAGGTTTCAGCCGAGCGTGCGTAGAGACCATAACCGAGCGCTCCGCCAATGAGCAGAATGCTAACAGCCAGCAAGATGACGAAGGCGCGAAACAAGCCCTCGTTTTCTCCCCAGGGATTTTTCGTGACCTGGGCGATAAAATAAATCGCCAGGAACGACAGAGCCTGCGCTGCGTAAATAAAGGCCGTTTCTTTAGCCGTAAAGTGAACGACCAGTGCAAGCGTCAGCAGGTAGAGGTAGCGTTTATTCCCGTTTTCCAGGTAGCGCAGGATGGCATATAGCATCAGGACGCCGGCAAATCCGGCATAGGCCTCGTTACGGACGTAGCGCCCGTAGTACAACATATATGGCGAGATGACCATCAGGAACCCGGCCAGGATCGCCCCGGTCTTGCCGAGATAGCGCCGCCAATACCAGACCATCCACACGGTCGCGATGCTGAACAGGACAGCCGGGATGCGGGAGGTAAAATCGCTGACACCGAACAGGAAATAGAAGATGGGCAGCAAATGAAACTGCAACGGTCCATGCATCATGGGGCTGTGCTGGTAACCCTGTCCGCGATAGAACAGCCAGGAGAAATAGGTATGCAGGCTCTCGTCATGGCTCATGACGCGCGATTCCAGGTCATAGAAGCGGGTTACGAGCGCTATCAGGATAATGACAACAAATAAGGCAATCTCGTTGGTAATGCCCGGCAGGGCGGGATGGACGGGGCGTTCAAGCCAGTGTTGTTTTTCGGTGCTCATAGGTCTCTCTATCATCAGAATGCGTGACTTATACTGTATAGTCCCATTTCTGGCAAGTCAGGTTGTGAAAATTATTCGGTTTGCCCGGGAAAAAACGTTCCATTGACAGGGGTGATGGTCAGCGAATTACCGGGAACCCTTGCGGTATGGGAGGGGGTGCTTTTACACAACGGGATGAGCAATTCCATCCCCGGAGAAATCGTATCGGTGTTCAGATGGTTGTATTCCATGATCAATTCTTTCGTCGACCCGTGTCCCATGGCGATACTTGCCAGGCTGTCTGTCGCCTGGACGGTATAGGGGACAATGTAGCATGATTGAGGCAGCAGTCCGGTTGAAGTCAAATGGGTCGCTGGTGATGGGGTGGGGGGACTGGAAACAACAAGCGCGGGCTCGTTCGGGATCGGTAAGATGGTCGGTGTCTCGTGCTTCGAGATGGGAATCGGGTTTCGAACGAGCGTAACAACTAATATATACCCCAACAAGAGGACGGCTAAAATACTCACCCTTCCCATTGTGTTTGGCTGGTTCAGGAGGTTGTGCCAGAGTAGCTTTGCCGGGGCAGGATGGATGATGGCCAGTACATTCAGGTTGGGCCGCCGCTGATCCCAGCGTGCATGCAAAACGCTGCGCAGACCGATTTCCAGACTGGCCAATTGCCCGGCGTAGTCGCTGCATGCTTTGCATTGGAGCAGATGCGCATCCAGGGCCGATTGGTCGGCGGGTGAGAGCGAACTGTCAGCAGCGGCCTGTAAAAGTGCCTGCGCTTTTTGGTGGGTGATTTCGAGCATTCCTTACTCTCTTATCTCCTCGAACAAGCCTTCGAGTTCCGAACGGAGTCTTTCCCGTCCAATGGATAGACGTGAGTGAACGGTACCTTCTTTGATATTCAAGATGTCGGCGATTTCCGCAACCGAGAGATCGTGGTAATAGCGCAGAAGGATCGGTATGCGCTGTTTTTCGCCAAGCTTTTCGAGCGCCTGCCACAGAGCGGCCTCTTCTTCGCTGCCGATGATCACTTCCTCAAGGGTGGCTGGGAGTTGAGACCGGACATGAAGTAGGCTCGTCAGTGTACGTTGCAGGCGGTCGAGCGCTTTCTTTTTCCTGAGCCGGCTGCGGCTGAGGTTGAGCGCGATGGTGTACAGCCAGGCTTTGAAATTGGATCGTTCGCGGTATGACTTCAAGGCTCTCAGGGCCGCGATAAATGTATCCTGGGCCACTTCATTGGCTTCGGCCGGATCGTTCAACACCGAAAGCGCCAGCCGGAACACGCCAAGCTGGTATTCCTGGATGAACTGCTCGATGGCAGCCTGGTCACCTTGGATACAATCCGCAATCAGCCCGGCCTGTGCTTCATTCATGGAAGTATGTCTATCCTAATTAACGCACTTCCCCCGGAAAACCTTCACCTACTGAGCAAATGTGTAATCTTCGTATAGCCAATATATACCACCACAACACAAACCAAAAATATCACTCAAACAACAACCCGCCCGGCCAGCTGGCCACAGCCAGCCTGGATATCGATCCCGCGCCGCATGCGGATCGTGCACGGGATCCCGGCCTGCTCCAGCGTTTCTTTGAACTTGTCCGCACCCTGACGGGTCGTCGCCCGGCCCCGGTAGCCGCTGGTGGGGTTGAGGGGGATGGCATTGACATGGCAGAGCAAACCTTTCAGCCGGGAGGCCAGGTGACGCGCCACTGCCTCGGTGTCGTTGACGCCTTCGATCAGCGCCCACTCGAAGGTGACGCGGCGGCCGGTGCGCGAGACGTAATAGCGACAGGCAGCGAGGATTTCAGCAAGGTTATATTTCTTGTTGACCGGCATGATCTTAGTGCGCTCATCGTCGTCCGCGGCGTGCAGGGAGATGGCCAGGTTGACCTGGCGCTGTTCGTCGGCGAAACGCCGGATCATCGGGACCAGGCCCACGGTCGAGAGGGTGATGCGCCGTGCGCCAAAGTTATAGCCGTCCGGGTCGTTCAGGCGGTCGATGGCGGCCATGGTGTTGTCATAATTGTGGAAGGGTTCGCCCATACCCATCAGGACGATGTTGGTGACACGTTCTCCCCGGGCGTGCAGCATGCGCGCGTAGTACATCACCTGGGCGACAATCTCGCCGCTGCTCAGGTGGCGTTTGAAGCCCATCTGCCCGGTGGCGCAGAAGACGCAGCCCATCGCGCAGCCCGCCTGGGTAGTGATGCACAGCGTGCGGCGAAATTTCTCTCTCCGTGCGGAGGTCGCAGACCGCGGTCGAGGAGCATTCGGGGCGTCTCGACTGCGCTCCCTGCGGTCGCTCCGCTCGACGAGGAAATCCGCCGGATCGCCATACTTCATCAGGACCGCTTCGATGACGCGCCCGTCGTGCAGCTCGAACAGCGTCTTGCGCGTCTGCCGGTCGGACGAGTCGAGGTGTGTGACGGGCGTGAATGCTTCGAAGCGCAGCGATTGCCCCAGTTTCTCCCGCAGGGTCTTTGAAAAGTTCGTGAACTCCCCTGGCGTGTTCCAGAAGTGTTTGTACAATCCCTGCCAGAGCTGGTTGGCGCGGTAGGAGGGTTCACCCATTCCCGCGAGCAGGTTCTGCAGGTCTGAACGTTCCAGATCGTATACAAGGGGTAGATCAGCCATGATCATCAGGCATTGAGGTGACAGTCACTTCTAAAGTGACTATCACCTATGGTCGCTGAATGCAATTAAGGTCGATAGATCATCTGCAACAATATCCGGCGCAGGCCGCCAGCTTTTCGCCTGTTCCAGGGTGGATACGCCGCTCAAGACCAGCGCCGTCCGGCAGCCGGCTGCTTGCCCGGCGGCGATGTCGGTCTCCAGGCGGTCACCCACGACCAGGGTCGCCTCGGGAGGCACGCCGAGGTTTTCCAGCGCCATCTCCATCATCGCAGGCTGCGGTTTACCGAGGATGAGCGGATGGACGCCTGTGGCAACCTCGAGGGCGGCCAGGATCGCGCCCGCGCCCGGGATCAGGCCCTGCGGGGTGGGGAAGGTCTTGTCCGGGTTGGTGCCGTAGAAAGGAGCCCCGGCGCGAATATGCAATGTGGCGCGGCGCAGTTTATCGTAGGTGACAGACCGATCGAACCCGCCGACCACCGCAACAGGTACGGTCTCGTCCGCGGGATCGATGATCGGTTCGAAACCGCATTCTTCCAACGCGCACGCAAGACCATGCTCGCCGACGACGAAGACCGCCCCGCGGGCAGGAAAGCGCTTGCACAGGGCATCCGCCGTTGCCAGGGCTGCCGTGATGATCTGCCAGGACTCCAGGGTTACACCGAACCCGGAGAATTTCTCCAGGTATTCGTCCACGGTCTTGGTGGCGTTGTTGGTCGCCATGGCAACTTTGAGTCCCTGGGCGCGGATGCGGGCAAAGAGGTCGGGCAGGTCGCCGATGGGGGTGTTGTCGCGCCACAACACGCCGTCCATGTCGAGGATAAGGGCTTTGATGTCAGGTAGATTCATAAAGTATAAATTCTTAAATAGGGGATTTTGGGTATTACTCTCACTGGGACCGAAGGGTCAGTTCCCAAATTTCTTCAAAAGATATTCCAGCACCGGCCGGTCGATCCAACCGGCCTCCAGGTCGCAGCGCTCTTCGAAGTTTTCGTTCCCGGTGAAGGCGCGCAGGGCGGATTTGGTCGACTCGTCATAGGTTCCATCTGCCTTGCCGTTCCGATAACCCAACTGGATCAGGATTGCCTGCAATTGCTGCAGAGGTGCTCCAGTCAACAGCACGCGGTCTTGTTCGTCGCTTTTTCCAAAATACAAGGCGTGCATGTCCAGCAATTCTCCCAGGCGGGGAACCGGGTCGGTGTGGTCGTCCACGCGGTAATCGATCCAGCGGTCGATGAAGCCGCCGTAGCCGCCCCTGGGCTTGACCACGTAGATCGCTGCCGATTGCCGTCCGCGCCGATCGCCGCCCGCGCGGTCTCCAGCCAATAACGCGGACTGCAAACGCGACGGCAGGTCACCTTTGGCTTCGAGAAACGCTTTTTCTATCGCGATGACGACCTGCTCACCGGCCAGGATGTTGCCCTGGACCGCGTAACCGGGACCCGCCCGACCGCCGGCCCACTCGAAACAGGCGCGGCCGGTAAAGGTGGCGGCCTGACCGCGCGCGTCCACCAGCCCGACCTGGCGCTGTTCCCGTTCTTCGTCATCTTCCAGCAATCTGGCCAGCGTCGCTTCGGCGGACAGCCCCGCGGCCATCAACTCCAGTCCGCGCGGGCCAAAGGATGTGTTGGCGTACGATTGCGTGGCGACCGCACCCGCGCCTGCCTCCGCCCAGGGGACCACCGCGCCCACCGCCGGGAACTTGGACGCGACCGCCACGCCCCAGGCTGGAACGTCAAGGTCACAGGCGACAATCGAAAACGTGGATGGTCTTGGCATGTCTTTCTCCCAGGGGATTATACCCTTTCCGGGGTGGCACAACTATTTTTACGGTTATTCCTGGCAATGAATGCGCATCAGTCATG
>DAOTXM010000274.1:0-13766 GCA_034435215.1 Anaerolineales bacterium | reverse complement strand
GTCGAATAGGCCAGCACCTTTTTGATGTCATATTGGCCGACCGCAATTGTGGCCGCAAAGAGCGCCGTCACCGCACCGGTCATCGCCACGATGGATTGCGCCTCCGGCACCAATGTGTAGAGAGGGGCGGAGCGCGCCACCAGATACACACCCGCCGTGACCATTGTGGCGGCATGGATCAGCGCCGAGACCGGGGTCGGGCCGGCCATCGCATCCGGCAGCCAGACGTAGAGCGGGATCTGCGCGGATTTGCCGGTCACGCCCACCAGCATGAAGAGCGTAATAGCCACAATGACGCCGGGCATGATATGCGCCAACGCTGGCGCGGCAGCGAAGACTTCATCGAACTGGAACGAACCCAGATGCCAGAACATCAGAAAACCAGCGATCAGGAAGCCGAAGTCCCCAATGCGGTTGGTGACGAAAGCCTTTTTGGCGGCATCCGAATTGGCCCAGGAGGGGCGTCCCAGCGTATCCATGTCGTACCAGAAGCCGATCAATAGGAATGAGCACAAGCCCACGCCCTCCCAACCAACGAACAGCATCAGGTATGAGTCGCCGCTGACCAGGATCATCATGGCGACGATGAACAGGTTGAAGAACACGAAGAAGCGGCGATAGCGGCCGGGGTCGTTCTTGAAGCGCACGTCTTCGTGCATATAGCCGATGGCGTAGATGTGGATCAGCGTGCCCACCCCCGAAACCACCAGCATCATGGTGGTCGAGAGCGTGTCCACGCGGAAGGTCCAGTCGAGCTGCAGGTTGCCGATGTGCATCCACTCGGCCAGGAAAACTGATTCCACATGTCCGTGGTTGGCCCATAATGTGTACGCCAGCAGGGCGGAAACAACGAACGACGCGCCTGAAGCCAAGCTGGCCAGCCAGCCAATGCCCCGCTCGGGCAGCCACTTGCCGATGATCATGTTCAACAATAACCCCGCAAGGGGAAAGAACACAATCAAGGGTGCTAGCGCATAAAAGCCTGTGGTAGTTGCTTCACTCAACTGCATAATTTATCCCTTCAGGCTGCTCATCTGGTCGACGTCGATGCTGCGCTTGGTCTTGAAGATCGCTACGATCAGCGCCAGGCCGACCGCCACTTCTGCCGCCGCAACTGCAATCACGAAGAATACGATGATTTGTCCGCTCATTTGTTGGAAGGTATTGGCAAAAGCCACAAAAGCAAGGTTGGCCGCATTGAGCATCAACTCGACCGACATAAAAATGATCAGCGCATTACGGCGGATCAAAACTCCCAACGCACCGATGGTAAACAGAATAGCCGAGAGCGCGATGTAGTAGGTAACGGGCACCATCTACTACTCTCCTTTCTCTCTCTTGGTCAACACAATTGCTCCGACCATGGCAACCAGCAGCAGGACGGATGTAACCTCGAACGGCAACAGGTAATCACTGAATAACGTCATGCCAAGCTTGCGAATCTCGTCTACGGCGTTGGTCGCTTCCGTTGGAGCGATAATCACCGCCCTCGCCTGAGTCCGAGCGAGCAGCAGATATGCCGCCTCAACCACCAGCATCACCGCAAGTCCAATCGCCAGCGGTCTCTGATAAGGCAGCACTTTTCCCGGCGCCAGTCGCTCCGCACCCAGCAACATAATGACGAAAAGGAATAACACCATGATCGCCCCGGCATAGACCGTGATCTGCGCCATGGAAATGAAGGGCGCGCCCAGCAGCAAGTAGAAGACCGCCACCGTGGCAAAGTTGATCACCAGGAACAGGGCCGAATACACCGCATTCTGGCTGATCAACATGCCAATGGCGGCAGCAACCGCAACCAGGGCGAGGACTAGGAAGAGTATCAGATCAACAGTCATAAGCACCTCACCCTCACCCCTCTCCCCTCTCCCAATGGGAGAGGGGCTGGGGTGAGGGAAAATCGTCAATCGGTAGGATTCTCCATCTCCGGGACCGAGCGCGTATAAACTCCCGGCTCCACCTTGCGCGGGGTGGTCATCTCGGATGAGGGGACTCCTTCCAATAACATATCCTTGGTATAGATGGCATCACGGCGATCGGTGAAGGATAGCTCGTAGTTATCGCCCAGCACGATCGCCTCGGTGGGACAGGCATCCTCGCAGAAACCACAATAGATACAGCGCAGCATATTGATCTCGTAGGTGGAGGCATATCGTTCACCGGGTGAGTAGCGTTCCTCGTCCGTATTTTCGGAAGCCTCCACAAAGATAGCATCCGCCGGGCAGGCCGCCGCGCACAGCGAACAGCCGATGCACTTTTCCAACCCGTTTTCGTAGCGTTTCAGCACATGCCGCCCACGATACCGCGGACGCACCTGCCGTTTCTCCTCCGGGTACTGGGTCGTGACCGGCCCTTCGATCAGCATCTTGAATGTGGTTAACAGACCTCGTCCCAGTTCTTTAAGCATAGGCCTTCCTCCTCAACGAGCGGTCTATCATTGAAGAAGCAAACCAGCCCGCCAGCAGTGAAAGAATCGGGGTCAACCATAACAACCATGGATGGACTGCCTGCGCCAGCAAAATTCCTGCCGCAGTAATGAAAACCATGGCCAATGCCAGAGGCAGAAGCACCTTCCAGCCAAAATCCATCAACCGGTGGTAGCGAATGCGCGGCCAGGAAGCACGCACCCAGATCATGATGCCCAGGAAAAAAACAATTTTGAGAAACATATAAAGGGGTCCGAGGAACCAGGCAGTGGTCTGCCACGAACCAATTTTCCAGACGGCATCCACGCTCAGGAAGGTATCCTTCAGGAACCAGAATTCCCGGTATCCGCCGAAGAACAGCGTCGTCAGGATCGCACTGACGATGATCATCTTCTGATATTCGGCCATGAAGAACAGTGCGAACTTCATCCCGGAATATTCGGTGTGGTAACCAGCCACGATTTCCTGTTCGGCCTCCGGCATATCGAACGGATGGCGGTTGACCTCGGCAACGGTAGCAATCCAGAGGATGATCGCGCCCAACGGCTGCACCATCACGAACCACATATCCTTTTGCGCTTCGACGATCTCTACCAGGCTCATCGAATTTCCCAGTAGAATCGCTATGACGAAGGATAAGCCCAGCGTCAATTCATAAGAAATCATCTGTGCCGAAGAACGCAAGCCGCCCATCATGGCATATTTGTTGTTCGACGACCAGCCCGCCAGCACGATGCCATAAACGGCAATCGACGCAATGGACATTAAGTACAGCACACCGACGTTGATATTGGCAATATTCTGTGTGATCGTCCGCCCAAACAAATTCGCTGGCGGTCCCCAGGGAATGACCGCTGCAATCACAATGGAGGGTACCATTGTGATAATGGGCGCAAAAAAGAACACCAGTTTATAGGCTTTGGCTGGAGTCAACTCTTCCTTGAAGATCAGCTTGACCGCATCTGCCATCCACTGCATCAAACCCTGCGGCCCGGCGCGATTAGGCCCCAGGCGAGATTGCAAGAAAGCCAGGAAGCGGCGTTCGTAGTATGTTAGATAACCAAAGCCGATCAGCAGGGTGAAAACCAGGATGAGCGATTTGATCACCCACTCGAGTAGCAATATCCAGTCCATATCATTTCACCTTTATCGCCACCGGCTCGCGGATGGCCAGCCCCATACTGCGCGGGACCAGCGCCACGCCAGCCGAAATTGTTTCATCGATCTTCACGACTGCCTCCCCCTTCACGCCGTCAAAACTGACCTGCACGCGCTTGCCAGCTTCCAGACCCAGACGTTGCACCGTATCAGGATGCAGGGCGATCGTGGCCTCGCCGATGCGCTCAGCCAACAGTTCAGCGGGGGCAACGGTCGCGCCGCGGTCATACAGTTTGGTGACCGGGACAGCCAGCAGTTCATTCTCCTTCGGACGCAGTCCCGCTTCTTTCTGGACCTTGGGAATGCTGACCGTTTCGCCGCGTTCCGCCGCGCTGACGAGCTGTACGCCCAGCCCCTGCGTGTTTTCGTAAGTCGTGCCGCCGTAATACAAGTCGCCACGCCCCACGATCGGCCACTGCTCGCTCACTTCGGCCAATTTAGCATAAGATAGACCATCGAAATCTTTCACGTTGGCAGCCAGCTGTTCGAAAACTAGCACGGGCGAAGAACTTTCCAGGTCGACGTTGAGTTTCTCTGCAATTTCTGCTGTGATGGTGTAATCGGCTTTGGTTCCAGCCAACGGTGGCACAGCCGGATAGAAACGCTGCACGCGGCGTTCGCCGGATATAAACGTGCCATTGCGCTCGGTATAAGCCTGCGCAGGCAGGACCGCATCCGCCAGTTCAGCGGTGGCGGTCTGGAACAGATCCTGCACCACGACGAACGTAGCGCCTTTGAGCGCTTTTTCCAGCGCAGGGTCGTCACCCGCTGGATCAGCGCCGGCGATATAAACTACTTTGCCTTCAATAACTTTTTCCAAGTCTGGTACAGGTCGAAAGCCCATCTCCCAGGCACCCTGGTCATTGGCTCGCGGCCAGACGCCGACCAAACCGTTGTTGCGTTTGCCCGTATGGCCTGTTTTCACAAGCAGGTCTGCACATGCGGTTGCTAAGTTCGAAGAGCCAAGCAGCCCTAACCCATCGCTGCCAAACAAGATGATCGCGTTCTCGGCCTTAGCGAAAGCTTCGGCGATCTTGCCTTGACCGCCCAGATCCTGCACGGTCTTGACTTCATCGCCATTTGCATAGCGCACGACGTAATTCGCAAACCGGTCGAGTTTGGTCTCACGCGAATTGGCTATGATAAGTGTTGTGCCACGGTCGGCGGCCTGTTTGACGCGTAGCCACCAGATAGGCGCCTCTTCATATAAATCAGACGCAATCACCAGGATGGCATCGCCCTTGCCCATGTCAGAGAGATTTGTGCCCTGCCCCACGCCAACCTGCATGACCAGGTCGCCGCCGCCCATGTCGGTATACAGCACAGCCTTCCCGCCCAAGCCATCCGCCAGGGATTTCAGGTTGAACAGGTCTTCGTTGGAAAGACGGCCGGATGCCAGCAGGACCACGTCCTTGCCAGCCTCGCCCAGTTTTTCCGCAACCAGTTTGGTAACCGAGTCCCAGGAGGCAGCTTTCAACTTGTCATCCTTGCGGAGAAGCGGTTTTTCCAGGCGTTCCTTGCTTTCCGCATAGTGGTATGCAAAGCGGCCCTTGTCACAGATCCAGATTTCGTTGACCTGTTCATTCTGACGCGGCATAACGCGTTTGATGACCACCTTGCCGCCCGCTTTGGCTTCGCGGCGGGTGTTGAAGGTGATGTTGCAACCGACAGGACATTGCCCGCAGATGGAGGCCGCCGCCAGCAATTCCCAGGGACGCGCCCCGAAGCGGAAGTCCGCCGTGGTCAGCGCGCCGACGGGGCAGATGTCGGTGGTGTTGCCTGAAAAAACGGAATCAAACCCGGGGTCCGAAACCGTGATGATCTCACTGCCCCGCCCGCGTTCATCGATGGCCAGTACCGCCTCGCCTACCACTTCATCCTGAAAACGCACACAACGTCCGCACAAAATGCAACGCTCCCGATCGAGATAGATCAATCCACCCAACGGGACATGTTTATCCATTTTGAGCTTATCGTCATACAGGAAGCGGCTCTTCCCCGGACCGTGTTCCATGGTCAGGTTCTGAAGCGGGCATTCACCGCCCTTGTCGCAGATCGGGCAATCCAGTGGGTGAGAAGTGAGCAGGAACTCGATGATGCCTTTCTGCGCATCCTTTGCCTTCTCAGACTGGGTCAGCACCACCATACCCTCCGAGACCTGGGTGGTGCAAGCTGTCTCGGGCTTGGGCATGAATTGCATCTTGGCCCGGCCGTTTTCGTCGAGCATGGGCTGACCAGTCGCGCGGTCGATCATCGGACGGCCGATCTCGACCAGACACATACGGCACATGCCCGCCGGTTCCATCTTGGGATGATAGCAAAAGACAGGGATATCGATGCCAGCTTTTTTGGCCGCATCCACGATCAGTGTCCCGGCCGGAACGGTGACTTGTACGCCGTCGATTGTCAGAGTAACTTGTTTCGTCATGTCAGCTTCCTATTTCTGCACCGGCAGTTTGAAGTCACCCGGGAAGCGTTCGATGCCAGTAACCACCGCCATGGTGGCAAATTCGCCCAGCGCGCACAGGCATTTGTTCTGCATCTGCCTGGCAACGCTGTACAGGAGGTCCACCTCCTCCTTGCCGCCTTCCCCCTTGTGGATACGCTCGATCAGGTGCTGCATCCAGTAGTTGCCTTCGCGGCAGGGAGTGCATTTGCCGCACGATTCGTGCTTGAAGAAGTGAATGGTCTTATCGATGACCCAGTCGATGCTGACGGTGTCGTCGATCACGATGACGGAAGCAGACCCAAGGTCCGCGCCGAGCGTGCGCACGGAGGCATAATCCATCGGGGTATCGAGGGCTTTATCGTCCACCGCGATCAGGGACGAAGATGCCCCTGCCGCCATGATGGCCTTGACCGGACGCCCCTCCAGGATGCCGCCGCCGTGTTCGTAGATCAACTCGCGGAAGGTCGCACCGAACGGAAGCTCGTAGTTGCCCGGCTTGCGCACACGCCCCGAGAGCGAGAAGATTTTCACGCCCGCGCTATCGGCCGTGCCCATCGATTTGTACCAGTCCGCGCCGTTGGCCAGGATCAGCGGGACGTTGGTGAGCGTCTCGACGTTGTTGACCACCGTCGGCTTGCCGTACAGGCCAAACGAGGGTGGGAAGGGCGGACGAATACGCGGCTGTCCGCGCTTGCCTTCCAATGATTCGAGCAGGGCGGTCTCCTCACCGCAAATGTACGCGCCCGCACCGAGATGGGTGTAAATCCTGAGCGAGTAATCGGTGCCGAAGAGTTTCTCACCCAAATAACCGGCTTTTTCCATCTCTTCGATCTTCTCATCCAGGAAGGCGGCCACTGCCCAGAACTCGCCTCGTAGGTAGATATAAGCCGCATTGGCGCCGACCGCATAGGAGCAAATCGCCACGCCCTCCAGGAACTGGAAGGGGTTGCTCTCCATGATCTCGCGGTCTTTGAAGGTGCCCGGCTCGGACTCGTCCGCATTGGCGACCACGTAATGCGGCCAGTTATTGTTATCCATGAAGGCCCATTTCATGCCGGTGGGGAAGCCTGCGCCGCCGCGCCCGCGCAGGCCGGAATTCTTGACCACATCGGTCACTTCAGTCGGCTTCATCTTCCTGACAGCCCCTTCGAGGGCTTTGAAACCGCCGTTCTGCTTGTAGACATCGATCTGGTTGATGTCAGGGATATCTCGATGGCGCAACAGGACGTGAGTCATTGCTTCACCTCCTTGCCTTTAAGCCCATCGATCAATTCCATCGTCTTTTCGACGGTCATATTCTCGTGATACTGGATGCCATCCGGGCCCTGAGTCTGGAACATAGGGGCCTTATCGCAGGCCGCCAGGCACATGACCGCCTCCACCGTCACCAGGCCATCCGGGGTGGTGCCGCCGGGCTCGATGCCCAGTTTGTCGCACAAATCGGCCAGGAACTGGTCCGCGCCGCGCAAGGCACAGGGCAGGTCGGTACAGACCTGGATGCGCAGCTTCCCTTCCGGCTTATCGTGATACAACGTGTAAAAGCCAATAATGGAAGAGATTTCTGTGTCGGTGATCTCCAACATGGTGGCAATATCATGGATGGCATGGCGGTCTACATAACCTTCTTCCCGCTGCGCCAGATACAGCAATGGCATTACCGCCGAGCGTTTGTGCTCCGGCGGATACTTTGCCAGGATTTTTTCCACTTCCTTGGGATACTTTTCTGCCAAACTCATCTGTCAATATCTCCCAGGACAAAGTCGATCGAACCGATGATGGCAATCAGGTCAGCGACAAGATGCCCCTTCGCCAGTTCAGGCAGCACACCTACGTTTTCGAAAGATGGCGTGCGCATGTGAACGCGATACGGCTTTGGGCCGCCATCGCCCTCCAGGAACACACCTAACTCTCCCCGCGGCGATTCGACCGCTGAGTAAATGGAGGCCTTGGGCGCTTCGAAACCTTCGGTCCACAGTTTGAAATGGTGGATCAACGCTTCCATGCTGGTGCCGATCTCCGAGCGCGGCGGCGGGACGAATTTGCGGTTGTCGCTGCGTACCGGGCCCAGCGGCAGTTTGTTCAGGGCCTGCTCAACGATCTTCAACGCTTCGCGCATCTCCTGCACGCGGACCAGGTAACGCGCATAGTTGTCGCCTTCGGTGCGGACGGGGACGACAAAATCGTACTGCTCGTAGCCCATGTAAGGACGCTGCTTGCGCAGGTCCCAGTCCACGCCGCTGGCACGCAGGATCGGGCCGGTCACGCCATAGCTGAGGGCCTTTTCCTTCGTCAGGACACCGATCCCAAGCAGTCGGTCCAGTAAGAGCGGGTTCTTGGTCAGTAAGGCTTCGTATTCATCGATCCGTTTCGGGAACATTTTGATGAAATCCCGGACCGCCCCCTCGAACTCCACCGGCACATCGCGCCACACGCCGCCGGGGCGAATGTACGTGGTCATCATACGCTGACCGGAGACCAGTTCGAGAATGTCCAGGATAATTTCCCGCTCCCGGAAGGCATACATGAACATGGACATGGCCGCCAGGTCGAGCGCATGCGTACCGATCCAGACCAGGTGCGAGGCCAGACGCTGCAATTCGGTGAGGATCACACGGATCGCCTGCGCGCGCGGCGGCACATCCAGATCGACCAGCTTCTCCACCGCCATGCAGTAAGCCAGGTTATTGCCGACCGTATTCATATAATCTAGACGGTCGGTCATCACCTCGGCCTTCTGGTAGGTCTTGGCTTCCATATTCTTCTCGATGCCGGTATGCAGGAAGCCGATGTCGGGAACGCAGTTGACCACGATTTCGCCATCGAGTTCCAGCAGCAGGCGCAACACGCCATGTGTTGCCGGGTGCTGTGGGCCCATGTTCAACAACATGGTCTCGCCTTCAATCGCGCGATCAGACACCAGGTGTCTTAATTCGTCAACGGTTACTTCTTGTAACTGCACCATATCTATTCCTTGGCGTAGGGCTTGCGCAGGTCGATCTCTTCGAAGTTGAAGGTGAACTGCGGCTCCTCGTAACCCAACGGATAATCCTTGCGCAGCGGATGCCCCTCCCAATCCGCGGGCATTAAAATGCGACGCAGGTCAGGATGACCGTCGAAATGGATGCCGAACATATCCCAGACCTCGCGTTCCCGCCAGTTTGCGGATGCAAATACAGCGCTCACGGTCGGGACCATCGGCCTGGTCGCCGGTACCGGGACGCGCAATTGGATCGACAGGTTTTTCACCAGCGACGTCAACTGATAAATGACATGGAAACGCGGCTCCTGCTGTGGCCAGTAATCTACCGCCGTCATGGCGGACAACAATTGGAATTCATGCCTGTCGCGCAAGAACGTCAACACATCCACGATTTGCTCCGGTTTCACAAATACATGCACTTCGTTGCGGAATTCTTCGCAGGTTGTATCGAAGTCCTTCTGCAAAACCTGGACGATTTTTTCGAGTTTATTGTCCATAAAAATTATCCTGTCATTGCCCCGCCACACCATTCTGCGTTTGGTGCAGGGAAATGCAGCGGGGTTGCGAGGGAGTGTTTATCAGCGTCCGCCCGTCCTGGTGTCCGGGCCAGGGAAGCAAGCTCACATTTGTCGTGAGATTGCCACGCCGCCTGCAGCGGCTCGCAATGACATAAACTTTACGCCTTCTTCTCTGCGTAATCTTTGAATTTTTCGCCGTAGACCTTCTCGTACAGGGTCACCACGCCGTGGATCAAGGCCTCAGGGCGCGGCGGACAGCCGGCCACATATACATCCACTGGCACAACCTCATCCACGCCTTGAAAAATTGCATAGTTGTTGAAGACACCGCCACAGGAGGCGCAATCGCCCATGGACAGCACCCATTTCGGTTCGGGCATCTGGTCGTACAGACGGCGCAGCACGGGACCCATCTTGCGCGAAACGCGCCCGGCCACGATCATCAGGTCCGATTGACGCGGGCTGGCGCGCATCAATTCCATACCAAAACGGCTCATATCATAATGTGCGGCCTGCGCCGCCATCATCTCGATGGCACAGCAGGCCAGACCAAACAACATCGGCCACATGGCGCGCGTGCGGGACCAGTTGACGACCTGTTCCAGCGTCGTGGTCACCACGCCCATATTGCCGAGTTTTTGTTCTACTCCCATTCCAAAGCTCCTTTCTTCCAGGCATATATGTAGCCTACCAGTAAGATCAGGATAAAGACGATCATCTCGATGAAAATGAATAGTCCAAGTCCCTCTTTAATGTATTCCCGAAAGACAACCGCCCAGGGGAGGAAGAAGACGACTTCTATATCGAACAGAATGAACAGCACTGCGATCAGGTAAAAACGGACCGGCATACGGCGCGTCCCGGGGCCGTAAGGTGTCATACCAGATTCATAGGGCATGGATTTGCGTTCTGTCTTTTTCTTCGGCCCGAACAATTCCCCCAAGCCAATTGCAATCAAGGCAACGAGTGTTGCAAGCACGATCAGAACGGCTATGGCAAGATACTCCAGCAACATAGGCACCTCTTTAAACGTTATACTTGCACATCGAAAGCCAAGTATATCATAAGGCTTTCGTGAAGCCAGACAAAGTATTACTTTTCACAAATAAAACAGGACAAGGGTCACCTAAATATTATCTACTAAGGAAAAAGTCTGACCCTGCCTCGTGGGATTACCCTAGGTAGTCGCGCAAATGCCTGCTGCGGGTGGGATGGCGTAATTTGCGTAGTGCTTTGGCTTCGATTTGGCGGATGCGTTCCCGTGTCACGTCAAAATAACGGCTGACCTCTTCGAGCGTGTGGTCTTTGCCATCCAAGAGACCAAAACGCAACTCCAACACCTGACGTTCGCGCTCGGAAAGCGCCGTTAACGCATTCTGTACCTGCTCCCGCAGCATCTCACGGGAGGCCGCGTCCAGCGGTTCTAGAGCGTCTTCATCTTCGATGAAATCACCCAACTGGCTGGTATCATCGCCACCCCCGACAGGTCCTTCCAGCGAAACGGGCTCTTCCGCAGAGCGCAGCACACGGTCCACTTTCTGGGTGGCATATTCCCAGCGACGTTGCAAGGCCGGGTCCAGCGGGTTATCTCTGGACTTTGCCAGCAGGATCGCCTGTACATCGGTGGCAGGCAAATACCCCACCTCGAGGGCCAGTTCTTCGTTGGTGGGTTCTCGCCCGAGTTCCTGGGTCAACTGGCGCTGGGCACGCAGGATGCGCGTGATCGACTCGAACAGGTGCACCGGGATACGGATGGTGCGTGCCTGCTCGGCAATCGAACGGTTGATGGATTGACGGATCCACCAGGTGGCATAGGTGCTAAATTTGAATCCCCGGCGCGGGTCGAACTTGCCCACGGCGCGCAGCAGGCCCAGGTTTCCTTCCTGGATCAGATCCAGGAAGGAAATGCCGCGCCCCAGATAACGTTTGGCTACACTGACCACCAGGCGCAGGTTGGCACGGATCAGGGCATGGTTGGCCTCATCCGCCCGCAATTCAACGGAAGCAAGCGCCTTTTCCAGGATCGAATCGTCCGGGAGATTACGCTGGAATGTGCGGCCAGCCGGAAGCTTATGGTGCTGTTGGATATAAGCCAACAACCAGTCCGCAACTGGAACGGGCAGCAGGTATAGGCACATGAAGACACTGAATGCCTTGCGCACCATGCTGTCCCAGGTGGGATCCTGCCCCCACAAGCCGTTATCCAGATAGGCATGCAAATAGGAGGGTTCTTTGATCTCCCAACCCGACCGCAAGGCTTGCGCTTCGGCCAGCAGGAGGGAAAGATCGGGCAACGCACAATCGAGCCGCCGGGCATCATCCTCCAGGCGCTCCCAGGAGGTGAGCAGCTCGTTGACAATCGCGCGATAGATGCCGGTGGGAACTGTAACATCACCTCGTTGTGGACGGCGTAAATAAGCGGCGATCAACCGATCTGCTTCGATCAGGGTCGCCAGGCGGAATTCGCTATCCGCGTCCAACAACCTGACCTGGCCGATCTCACGCAGATACAAACGGACCGGATCCTCGGAAAGTTCGGCTGCCAGCTGGGGGGATTTCTTCAGATCGAGGAGGTCTATATCTCCTTCGAGTTCTTCCTCCTGTTGAGCCAGGCTTTCGTCATCCGGCTCGATGATATCCTCCACTTCGACATTATTCAGATCGACCTCTTCGATTACAAATTCTTCTTCCACAGGAGGAACACTCCGCACAATTTCCGGCGGTTCATCCTTTATCTGTGGGGTGCGCGGAGGGCGTCTGGTTGGTTTATGTTTGGCTTTGTTGCTCATACTTCATTCGACTCGACGTAGAGACAGCTTTTTTCCGGCATGATCCAGGTCGCGCAGCAGGCGTGTATGTTGCAACACCTGTTCCTGGTAAGCAGTTGCTCTTAAATCACCCTGCTGCTGGGCATCCTCCAGCATGAAACGCAACTGGTTAAGGTTTTCATTCAACCCCAGCCGACGAAGTTTGATGATGCTGCGCTGTAATTCCTCCAATAGACGTTCATCGATAGGGTCGAGCTTCTCGGTTTGCTTCAACAGTTCTCCGGCCAATTCCTGGAGCGCATCGGGCAGGTGTTCCACCACAAATTGATGATGATCCAGCTTATCCTGTTCCAGGGATCGGCGGATAAGGTCCAACAGCATCTGGTGGTCAGTATACCCGAAATCCTCGTTTATGAGTCGTTGCAAGCCGGCCTCCTGCAACTGGCGGTCGAGACGGTGCAGCAATTCCGGCCTGCGGAACAACAACCCGATACAGTAAAGTTCTGTTTTGTAGGATGGACTGACCGTTTTAAGGACCTGGACTTCGCCCTGCCCCGGCTCCATATCCGGGCGGTATCTCGGCCGCCTCACCCGCTGGCCCCGGGCCTGTCCGCTGATCAACGAGCGTTCATCCACTTTCAGGAAACGCGCCAACTGCTGGCGGTATGCCTCGCGTTCGACCGGGTTCGGCAGATCCTCGATCAAGGGCACCACCTGCGCCGCAATCCCTGACTTGACTTTCGGATCCTGCACATCCTGCCCTTCGGCCAGCGTCTCCATGACGTGCGTAACGACCGGTTTGGCGGCTTCGATCAGGCGCGCCCATTCCCCCGGGTCGCGGGCCACGATCTCGTCCGGGTCGAGGGCATCGGGCAGGGAGGCCACGCGCAGGTCGGCCTGCAAGCGGGCTTCGTTGCGCAACAGACCGCGCGCATCGAAACGCAGTTCTCCCTCGCGGTCCATGGCCTGGCGGGCGGCATCCAGCCCGCGCAGGATGGCTTTCTGACCGGCCGTATCCGGATCGAGCGCCAGCACGATCTTGCGCGTGAAACGTTTGAGCAAGCGCAACTGGTCTTCGGTCAACGCGGTGCCCATCGGCGAGACGGCGTTCTCGTAGCCCGCCTGGTGCAGGGCAATGACATCCAGGTAGCCCTCCACGATCACGGCCTGGTCGGCGGCGCGGATGGGCTTGCGCGCCCGGTCCAGCCCGTAGAGCAGGCGTCCCTTGGAGAAGATCGGCGTTTCGGGTGAGTTCAGGAACTTCGGGAATGCCTGCCCTGAGCCTGTCGAAGGGTCGTTCGGGTCGACGATGCGCGCGCCGAAGCCGGCCATGCGTCCGCGTTCGTCTCGGATGGGGATCATGATGCGGTGGCGGAAGCGGTCGTAAACGGTAAATTCGGATTTGGTCGCTTGGTCCGATTCGCGGACGGTAAGCAGGCCGGAATCGATCAGGTCCTGTTCCGCGTA
>DAOTXM010000273.1:0-8523 GCA_034435215.1 Anaerolineales bacterium | reverse complement strand
CCCCCCCCCCCCCCCCCCACCCCTGTTTTCGGATATTCTTTCAACTTTTGTGAAGTATCGATAATGCTCGAACGCTCGGGGGCACGACAGGCAACGCAGGTACGGCATCGTTGTACGTCTGACATCCCCCGGTTCGTTGTGTATCAGCCCCTTTTGGGTGCCTTCGAATCAACTTGTGCTTCGATTGACCTTGTCAGGTGGGTATTGTTTGCGTGCGAGTTAAGGTATGGTTAAAGAGCACATTTTGTATTGCGATTTTTACCTGGTTTTGATAATTTTAGTCGAGAACGAAATGGCTGGTAGAAAGGAGCTGCCATGAAGACAGTCATCGCTGGCGCGTTGGGCGAATGTGTCCACGTGGCTGGTGTGTCGAAATTTTTACGTCTGGCGGAGCAGGCCGGCTGGAGGACTGTCTTCCTCGGCCCGGCAGTACCACCAAAAAGGATGCTGGAAGCCGTCCGGCAGGCGCAGGCTGAAGCGAACGGCGACCAGGTTCTGGTGGGGGTTTCGTACCGCCTGACGCCGGAAACCGGGGAACGCCTGTTGGGGCAATTTGCTGAGGAGGCCTCCGAACTGCATGAAGCCGGGGTGCGCTTTGTGTTCGGGGGTACGCCGCCGGTGGCTGAGCGTGCCGAAAAGATCGGCTTCTTCGAACGCGCTTTCGATGGCACGCAACCGGTCGAGGAGGTGCTGGCGTATTTGAAGGGACGAACCCATGGACTGCGTGAGGAGGATTTCCCGCAAACGACGGTCGAACGCATCCGCTGGAAGGCGCCGTACCCGGTCCTGCGCCACCATTTTGGCCTGCCGACCATGGCAGCCACGCTGGATGGCATCGCGCAAATCGCCGAGGCTCGGGTCTTGGATGTCATCTCACTGGGCATCGACCAGGATGCGCAGGCCAATTTTTTCCACCCCGAACGCCAGGACCCTCGTCGAACGGGCGCAGGTGGCGTGCCGGTGCGCAGCGCGGACGATTACCGCGCGCTATATCGCGCCAGCCGCCGGGGCAATTTCCCCTTGCTGCGCACCTACTCCGGCACAGACGATTTCGTCGCGCTGGCCGAAATGTATATCGAGACCATCAACATCGCCTGGTGCGCCATCCCGTTGTTCTGGTTCAACGCCATGGACGGGCGCGGTCCCTGGGACCTGGAAGGCTCCATCCGTGAGCACCAGCAGGTGATGGCCTTCTACGGCCAGCGCAGGATTCCTGTCGAGTTGAACGAGCCGCACCACTGGGGCATGCGCGATGCGCCGGATGTGGTCTTTGTCGTTTCAGCGTTCCTGTCTGCCTATAACGCGCGTGCTTTCGGCGTGCAGGATTACATCGCGCAATTGATGTTCAACAGCCCGGCGGAGCTCTCAGATAAGATGGACCTGGCCAAGATGTTGGCGGTGTTGGACATGATCGCCCCCCTGTCCTCCCCCCATTTTCCGCGAACTTCAGCGGGAAATGGGGGGACCGAGGGGGGCCGGTTCCAAATCTACACACAAACCCGCACCGGGCTGCTCAGCTATCCTGTCAAGATCGAGGCCGCGCGGGCGCACCTGGCGGCCAGCATCTACCTGCAGATGGCGCTGCGGCCGGACATCGTTCACATCGTCGGGCACACCGAAGCCGATCACGCCGCCACGGGGAAGGATGTGATCGAGGCAGCTCGCATGGCGCGGCGGGCGATCGAAAATGCCATGGGGCAACCCGACCTGACAGCCGACCCGGACGTGATGGCGCGCAAGGCTGAATTGATGGAGCAGGCTGGGGTCACGCTCGAGGCGATCCGGGCTATTGCACCCGCCTCGGTCATGGACCCGTGGACGGATCCCCCCACATTGGCCAAATCCGTATCCCTGGGCATTCTGGATGCGCCTCAATTGCGCAGCAACAAGTTTGCACGCGGCGAGATCCTCACCCGCATCGACGAGCGCGGTGCCTGCCTGGCCATTAACCCGGATGGAAAGGCCATTTCCGAGCAGGATCGTCTCAAAAAATATCTCCCCTAGCCACAAAAGGAGGGCAGCATGACAACCATTCAACGCTATTGTGTATTCGGCGCTGGCCACGGCGGCAGGGCCATGGCGGCGCACCTGGCCTTGATGGGCTTCGAAGTGACGTTATACAACCGGACGCCCGAGCATATCGAGGCCATCAAGAAACGGAAAGGGATCGACCTGGAGAGCGGTTACGAAGGAGGCCCACACGGCTTTGCCCAACTGGCGCTGGTTACCTCGGACGTCAAGGAAGCCTTGCGCAGGGCGGAGGTCATTATGGTCGTCTTGCCCTCTTCGGCGCATGCCGAAGTTGCCGGCAAAATGGCGAGACATCTCAAGGACGGACAGATCATCGTTCTGCACCCTGGTCGTACCTGCGGGGCGATCGAGTTCGATAAGACGCTGCGCGACGCGGGTTGTAAGGCGAAGGTCATTGTCGCCGAAGCCGAGACCTTCATATACGCCAGCCGCGCGGACGGTCCGGCGCAGTCGCGCATCTTCCGCATAAAGGAGGCTGTACCGCTGGCGGCGCTGCCTGCCACGCATACCCAGCAAGTTTTGGATGCTCTCCAGCCTGCCTATCCCCAGTTCATCGATGGGATCGATGTGCTGCACACGGGCTTGAACAACATGGGCGCCATCTTTCACCCGGCCATTACCATCCTGAACGCAGGCCGCATCGAAGGGACGCATGGCGATTTCGAATTTTATATCGAGGGTGTCACACCCAGTGTTGCGCATATCCTGGAAGTGCTCGACCGCGAGCGGGTAACGGTCGCTTCCTCGCTCGGCATCCGTGCGCGCACTGCCCTGGAGTGGCTGCAACTCGCCTACGATACGATCGGTGACGACCTGCATGAAGCCATTCATAACCAACCCGGGTACTACGGCATCAAGGCGCCAAATACGCTCAAGCATCGTTATATTTTCGAAGATGTCCCCATGAGTCTGGTGCCTATCGCTGCGCTGGGCCTGCGTTACGGAGTCAGCGTGCGCGGCATGGACAGTATGATCCGGCTGGCGAATTTCGTGCATAGCACCGATTACTGGCGACGCGGGCGCACCCTGGACAAACTGGGTATCGAGCAGTACAGTGTCAGCGAACTGACAACCTTTGTCCGTGAAGGATTGCCGGGGAACTGATGATTTCTTAGTCGAGGTGCCTTTCTTTTCGCCCATGACTGGCTTCCCGCCTGATAAAATAACCCTATGCAACCCTCCCTTTTCGACTTGCTATCGGATTTCGACTGGTATGTGTGGGTCGGTCTGCCCCTGTTGATCTTCCTGGCGCGCGTGTTCGATGTCACGCTGGGAACGTTGCGCATCATCTTCACCTCGCGCGGTTTGCGCAACCTGGCACCTGTGCTGGGTTTCATCGAGACTTTCGTCTGGATCGTGGCTGTATCCTCGCTGGTCAGGCATGCGCAAAACATAGCCGCTTACATTGGCTACGCAGGCGGCTTTGCCACGGGCACGTTCGTTGGGATCTTGCTCGAGAATAAACTGGCAGTGGGCACGGTGACGATCCGGGCGATCATTCGCCGCGACCCGCAAGAATTGATTCAATCCCTGCATAATGCCGATTTTGGCGTTACCGTGGTGGATGGCCAGGGCAGTACGGGAACGGTCAAAATCATCTACACGACGGTTAAACGCCAGGATCTGCCGGTAGTGATCGAGATCTTCCACCGCACCTTGCCGGGCGCGTTCCTTTCGGTGGAAGAAGTCCGTTCCACGGAACAGGGGGTTTTTCCCACTTCGAAAAATCTCTTTTCCCGCTCGCTCAGCCAGAAAAAATAGGAGCCCTGCATGCCGCTTTTGTTGCTGATCCGACATGGTGAGAATGATTTCGTTAAGACAGGCAAGCTGGCCGGGCGTCTCCCGGGCGTTCACCTGAATGAGCTCGGCCGCCAACAGGCCGCAGACCTGGCAAAAGCCCTAGCCGAAGTTCCCTTGAAGGCAATCTATGCCAGTCCCCTCGAGCGCGCAGTCGAAACTGCCGAACCAATCGCGGTAGGTCGGAAGTTCAACGTCCAACTACGCCCGGAATTGATGGACACCAATGTCGGCAAATGGCAGGGACGCTCTCTGAAAGCATTGAACAAGACAAAGGGGTGGAGGATCGTCCAACAAGCCCCCTCACGCTTTGCCTTTCCTGAAGGAGAGTCCTTTCTCCAGACGCAGACGCGCATCGTTTCCTGCCTGGACGAGATTGCTGCCAGCCACAAACCAAGGGATATCGTGGCCCTGGTCTTTCATGCTGACCCGATCAAGCTGGCGGTGGCGCATTACCTCGGCATGCCGCTGGATCACTTCCAGCGTTTAGGTTGTGATACGGGCTCGGTCACGGTGTTGTATCTCGGTAAAACGGGCGCGTATCTTATAAAGCTCAACCAACAACCCCCTTTCGATTTTTTACTGAGAGCAAAGCGGGAGAAAAAATAAGCAAGGACACCTCCCCCATCCCGAGCTTTACAGGATGGGGGAGGTGTGACTTGTGAACTGGTTCAAGCAAATTTGTTACGGCCTGTTACTTTTTACCACAACCTGGCAGTTTGAAACTGGCAATGCGGGTTTGCCAGCCTGCAAGACTGGTAGCCTGGCCTTCGGCAGTATAGTATTCGTTGACGTACCAGAATGTACAATCGTCCACCGGGTCGATGTTCATAGACGTGTAGTCACCCCAGCGGGAGTTAGTGGTGAGTTGAACGCCTGTCCCATTGATGATGACGGCTTCACTTAAAGTCATACTCCCAAGTGGATCGCCAGCCAGGCGTCCTGTGTAGCGAATGCCTGGATACACATCCACGCCGTTGACAACGCTATAGCCGAGGGCAATATTACCCTTCTGGTCCATTGCTGCGCTGCCCATCCAGCGGTGAACGCCATCGCCGGGGTTGTACGTCCCTTGCTGGTAGACGGAATATGCGCCGTTGACGCGCCTGATCTCGTACCAGCGCATGCCCGCCACGCCGGGCGCGGCTTCCACCGATTGACTGGTTACGAAAGACTCGTACGGGCCAAAGTTGCGATAGGCAAGCCGGTGAGTTGGTCGCTGCCGGTAGGATAGAATGTCAAGATATTGGGCGGGATTTGAGATTCCTGGCTGGGGGAGGCAATCGCGGGAAGTGGGGGCGCAGGGGAAGATGGAATCGAACGAAGCGACCGGCAATTGCGCCGCGAGGTTGAGCGAGGCTACCGGTTTGGAATTCCACTGCACGTTCAGTTCGAAGATGTTCAGGGCGTCGAAGGGTGCACCGTATAGGTGATCATTGTCCATCGTGCCAACGATCGGCGCAGGGGCATGATCTCTAGGACGGCGGGTACCATCGATATCCGGCGGGAGCAGACCGTCGCCGATCAGGTAAATCGGCACTACGTTCGAGTCCAGGAAGAACTGCACCGCGCGGGCTTTGGGGTTGCCGGAGATCATCTTGTACTTCTCCAGCGCGTAAACACTGATGCCGTATTGGTCGATTAAGCCGAAGTCACGCGTGGTGAGTATGTAAGAATCGGTCCAAACACCATACTTGGGGTAGTCAGGGAAGAAATACCCACCGTCCACCGAATCTGGCTGGGTGATGAACGCGTAACGGTAGTACACACCGGTCGGGTCACCTGTCTTTGATACGGCGACACAATTGTAGAAGGGCAACGATGGATCATCGAATCCACGCGTAGTGAACTGGCTGAGAATCCAGCGGCCCACAAGCTGGTCATACAGCACAATCGGGTCACCCGAGGGATCGGTACAATCTTCCACAGCAAAGCCTGCCCAAAGGTCTCCAATAGCGGTGGGTCCCATCAACAGAGTACCCTGTTTGTCGTAGACAGCAAAAGCCAGGTTCACCATCTCAACATAGTGTCTGGGACCAACATCGCCCACCGGGTCGGGCGGGTTGACGCGGAATCCGAATAAATTGAAGTTGTCTGTGTTGCTGATGCCCTCGAAATTTGCGAGCGTGCCTGAAAGCGCCGTTGCAGAATTGGCTGAAAATCTAGCTGCAGAACCTCCGCTTGCAGCGCCATCCCCTGAGAAACCGTTATCCAGGACTTCCGGGCCGCGTTCTGGCCGAATTTCCACAGGTTCGGCTTCAGGATCGTCTGCTGCCCGCGCCGTGGCTGCCTGCGCCAGCGTTCTGAACGCAGGCGACACATCGAATGCAACGGCTTCGGTGAATGTTCCCTGGGGCGCCTCAAAGGCCTGCACTGGAACATGATCTATGGAGGCTGCCACTGCGGGGAACACACCCAGCAAACTTGCAATCAATACACAGGTTGCAAGGTACGGAAAGAGCTTACTTTTCATTTTTTGTCTCCTCTTGGCTAAGTGAAAGTTTATCTCCATGACAACTTACTGCAATATCGATACAAGCAATTCTGTCCGTCCGATAAAATCACCTCCTTTCATGCAGTCAAGACCTAAAGTAAGGTATTTCCCAAAGATTACCTTTTATGTAAAAATTGTATAAAATATTGAGAGGAAATGCAAGGGTTTTAAACCACTGTCAAGACACACCTGGCGGAATAGCGAACTGGGTCAAACATAGTACAGTGCATTTCATTGAGGCACTGAAGTTGAAGCGCAAGAGTATGCCCCGCCACAGCACCTATCGGCGAATTTTGAGAGAAGTGCTCTCGATTGATGAACTGTAGGAAATGGTAAGCACGTATTTGACAGAGAAGAAATTCTTTGGGAAGTTTGAATTACAAAGGGCAATCAGTCCGAGATGGAAGAAAACATTCGTCTGTGGTTTGAGCCAGAGCCAGGTCCTATTCCAGGCATGGGATGTGTCCCCATATTTGCCAGACGCGCGACGCTTCTTTGATGTTTACTTTGCCAAAGCATTTGACTTGGTCTTGCTACTTTAAGAAAGCCATGAATCACTAATTTGTCAATTACAGAAGCGTACAATGCTCGCATCCAGGAGCATTGCAACTCAGGCGCGTTTTAGCGAATCATTCTCCGGAATGGAGAGTGATTCGCTAATATGGATTGAGGACGGCTAAAATACTATTGGGAGAGATCTGGTCTGTGACTTACTGGTTGAAATCAGGATTCATGCTGGTGTAGAGACCAATGATATTCCCGGTTGGATCCTGGAGCATGCCAAACCAGCCTGTATTGGGGATTTCGGTTTTTGGATGGACGATCGTTCCGCCGAGCGATTCGGCTGCTTTGAGATCTGCTTCGATGTCTTCGCTGTTGATGTAGATCAGCACTTCGCCAGGTTTGAGGTTTTCCCCGACCTGACTGAAACCGCCTCCAGGGGCTTCATGTGCGTCCCACATGGTGTAGTCCATTTCCTCGACACGCTCCATGTGCCAGCCGAATAGTTTTTGATAAAAATCGGCGGAGGCCTTCACGTTCTCTGAGGGGATCTCGATGTGAACAATATTTCGTTTGGTCATGACAGTCTCCTTCTATAAATTGGACATGGTTTATCTATATTATAGAACATACATTCTAATAAATCAAGCCCCTCTGGAGAACTGTTTTATACAATTTCCTCGAACAGGTCTTTGGCCACCCTTACCCTCCCGTTGACTGGCGGATAAGCGCGCATGAAGTCTTCATGTTCCCCGAATACCCTGGTGACAAAACCCAGCATACCGTGGCGCATCTGGATGCCCCCTTGCGAGGCGTGACAGGCGCCAGCTTCCCGCTTGATATCCGCGACGGAACGAATGTCAATCTTGGCATGTGTGGGGAAGTGGACATCTGTCAGCGCTTTCAGGTCGATGTCCTTGTTACGACCCCATTTACGTGGATTCATGCCAAACAGGGGCATGATGCGCGTCATCACACGCAGGAACCAGCGCGGGAAGACATGATAGTAGAGCGCCAGCGGTTTAAACGGCGACCCAGCCTCGGGGTGGAAAGCTGCGTCCGCCGCTTTTTCGAAGGCCAGTGTGGTCGCCTGTTGGATGTGGATGTGGTCGGGATGGCGGTACCCGCCGATCGGGTCGAACGTCAGGACAACCTCCGGCTTGATTTCACGAATATATCTGACCACCTTACCCGCCACCTCTTCAACGGGATAATTGATCTGCGCATTCGGATGTTTGTTATCTTCCGAGCCGGGCATGCCGGAATCGCGGTAACCGAGGAAAAAGACCCCTTTCAGGCCGAGTAATTGGGCTGCACAGCACAGCTCGGCTTCGCGTTTCTCAGCGACGCTATCGAAATTTTGCAGGTGTTCGGGATCCATCATGCCGGCTTCTCCGCGCGTTGCACAGACAAGATGGACTTCATACCCTTTTTGGGCATAGTAAGCCAGGGTTCCACCCATGCCAAAGGATTCGTCATCAGGATGGGCCAGTACAGCTAAGATGGTTCTGGGTGTCATGATCTCCTCGTTTTTCGCAATTATGCCATGAGAACGGTTACAGGATGTTCAACTTCTGCTTTGACAACAAGATACTTTTGTCATCTTACTTCGATTTATACTCAGTATTCCACGAAAATAGAAAGAGTCCCCGAAAACAGGGGTGTGGAACGGGCGTGCGCCCGCTCCACACCCCTGTTTT
>DAOTXM010000272.1:0-4385 GCA_034435215.1 Anaerolineales bacterium | reverse complement strand
CCCATTTTCGCGGTACTTTCGGACAACCTTTACGTGCATACTACCGGACAGGTGGCATGCTTGACCTACGGCGAAGCAAAGACGACCACGAAGTAGCCGAAGTTGTTGAAGAAGGCGTAGCCAACGCCGATCTCGGTGTACTGCGTGCTGATCATATTCTTGTTGTGGTTGAGGTCAGTCTGGTCCAGCTTCCACCAGGCTACGACCTGGTCTGCACTGAGCGGCGGATAGCTGCCATAGATGTTTTCCGTTACCCTGGCAGCAGCATACCCAGTGGCAGCCACGCGCGATTGCGGCGTGGATCCATCCGAGCCGGTATGCACGAACAGGTTGTTGCAGGCCATGTCGTTGGCATGTTTCTGGGCGGCCTGCGCCAACTGCGCGTTGACAGTGTAAGCGACGATGTTATTTTGGGCGCGATAGGCGTTGATGGCAGTAGCGACCTGACTGATGCGGGTTGCATCGGTCGTAAGGGCACAACTGACATTTGCAGTCCCTGTCACGTTGCTCGAAATAGTTGCTGTGGCCGTGCCGCCCCCTGGAAGGGCGGTGGCGGTAGCCGTGCCGGTTCCTGGAAGAACGGTTGCGGAGGGAGGTGCGGTCGGTGCACTGACCACATTGATGATCAGCCACAGGCGGGAATCATTGTCGACCTGCATGATCAGCCCGGCCGGATTTTTGATGACAAAATTGCCCCGGTACGAACCGGCCGCGCTGGGTGCGACCAGATCAATAGAGAGATCAGCCGTTTCACCGGGATTGGTGACCGGCAGCGGCACCGAGGCTGGCGCGCTCATGGCATTTTCGGAGTAATGTGCCAGCGTATAACCCGACCACCAGATGCACGTACCAGCGTTCCGGACACGCCATGTTTTTGTGAACGTCTCGCCTGCAGTGAGAGTGCTGTTATCGGGGATGGTCACATCGCTCACAAACGAGGCTTTATTGACACAATCCACAGCGTTTTCGGGTACGAACACAGTAGGGGTGGGCGTAGGGGTTTCTGTATCCCCTGTGATGGGAATCACCTCTTCTGTAGGCGTATTCGTAGGCGGTGGTGCCGTGGTTGCTGTTGGGACAGTTGTGGGCGTTTCGGTGGCCTGCGCGGCTTGCCCTCCGCAAGCGGACAGAAAAATACCCATCATCAGGATGATCGCGAGCGCTCGCTTTGACATGTTGGTCTCCTTTGTACCGGCTCCATGACCTGGCTTACGAAGAAGCAGATCGCTCAAAAACTTCCACACCGCCTGCTTCGAACAGGCTCCTAAATTATACGCGATTGACATTAGATAAACGTAAATCGTCAGAACATCATCATCTGGCCCTGGGTCTGTTCCACCGGGTCGCTGACAAGTTGTTCCTCGAAGGTCTGCCGGTTCAAGACCGGGATGCCTGCCAGGGCGCGCAGCAAGCGGAACTTGACGATGCGCCAGCCTTCCAGCCGTTTGCGCAGCCTGGGATCACGGGTTGCCTTATACGCCAGCAACCCGGCGCGCCCGCCGGGCAGCACCAGCAGGCATGTTTCCAACGGGTATTGGTTTTCGGCCAGGATATGCCCAGTCATTGCCGAGGCAAGCAGGTAGAACACGCGCGCGAGCTTTCTTTTTTCTTTCCAGGCGCAGATGGTTGGGCCGAGATGCTCCGTCCTGTATCCCAAGCGCGCGCCGATGGTTGTGATCAGCCCGGGTATCTTTTCCAGCTCGGCGCGGCGTTGGGAGGCACTGTCCTCATCGCGCAGTCGCCAGCGGCCGGCCTCTTCCACGCCATATGATTCCAGCACGGCTCCCACCAGGGCCTTGGAGGGTGTCAGCAGGCCGGGGAATTCAGGGTAGATGCCCTGTTCCAGTTCAAGCAGCGTGCTGGATGGATGTTTTTGCAGGTAGGTCACTACGACTCGTTCCACCCGGTCAGCCAGTGGCTCGGCGCGCGTTGCCCCCTCTTTCAGATCCCATAAGCCGACCTCTAAACTGCGTTCCTCGGCATCCATCCTCTCCAGATGGGCATCGGACTGGATCGCCTGTTGAAGATTGGATTGCACCTCGCGCAGCGCCTCATCGAAATTCTGTTCCGGACGCATCAATCCGTGACCCTGGGCCTGCGCGCTGAGTCCCGCAGCATAGAGCTGGAGATAAGCAGCTGGTTCTCCCAACTCCTGCAGGTGATCCCGTATGGCATCGCGAACGGCCTCCAGGCTGACCTCTTCCCTCTTGCGCGATAGACGTTCCCCGCGTTGCCAGAGCAACTGGATGGGATCATGTGCGGTGCGCATGGCCTGCGCGCGCAGGTCGAAACCGGCGGTGCTGGCGGCCATCAGTGTGGCTGTCAGAAATCCCGGTTCCGCCTCCGCCAGCAGGCCGAAGAAAGGGGCGCTCAACGGCAACAGGTCGAAGACGTGATGCAAAGCGGCATGCAGCGCGGTGGCCTGCCAGCCCCAGTCATAGCGCCGGCGGCGCAGCGCTACCTTGAAAGGTTCGGCAGCCTCCCGCCCCCACAGCCAGCCAGCCCACAGCGCGGAGAGCGTCCAGAAGGCCTGGTTGGGACGCGGAATGGCGCCGATCACCGCCTGGATGGGCGCGTTTTTGACCACCTCAGCCAGGTCTTTGATCCGGCCTTCATAGAGCAGGATTCCGCCGCTTTCGGGCAGCCTTTGACCCTTGTCCGACCAGCGCAGACAGGGAACCGGCCCGCCGGTTCCTGCCCAGGCGGAGATAGCGTCTTCCAGAGCCAGCCAGATGTTCCCTTCGCGGAACTGGGCTGGCAGCACAAGCTGTTTTGGCCGGGGTCGCTCAGTGGGATGTGGCCAGAGCACATTGCCTCGGTCACAGGCGGATAGCATTAGCGCGGTCAGGGTACGGCGGCGCGTCTCCGGGATCTGCAGACCTTCGAGCCGGTTGACGAGCGTCGCCAACGCATAGATCGAACGCGGCAGGTAATGCTGGATGGCTTCTTCGGCATATTCCCGGTCAGGGTCATCCAATGGCGCGACCCGTTCCAACACGCGTGCACGCGCCAACCCGGCGGTTTTTGTGATTTCGGCAACACGTTCTGCATCCTCCGGAGTGGTTGGTCTTTCGCCGCTCTCGCCACACGCTTTGCATTCGAAGATGCGTCCATAGGGAGCCTTTTCCCCTTTACGCCATAGGAATGCTTGGGCTGGGACTTCTTTTGCGCAGGACGTGCAGGTTGTGAGATAGAGGGATTGTAAATGCTCCTCCAGTCTCTCCGCACCTTTGCGTGAGATAGCCAGGTCCGCAAGGACGGCTTTGAACTCCGCTTCAGGCAGGCAGGCGGCCTCCATTTCGAGCATGAAACGCGTGATGGGGTTGTTGGCCGCTACCAGTACGCGGTACCCGGCGCGCGCTGCTTCCAGGGAAAGGCGTGGCGCCGCGCCGAACGGGTCCAGCACCCAGCTGCCCGGTGGAATGTTCCCTTTCAGCCAGGTGGAAATGACGCCGTCCTCCAGCGGTGGCAGGAAACGCGCCAACGGGCCGGGATGATCTGGTCTTGTGCCTGGAATCAGAGAAAATGTGTCCACTTAAAGATAGTATACATTCCCCCGGGGAAAAAGCAAGCGGGATAAAACCACAAAGATGCGAAGACGCGAATTCTTATCGTGTGTCTTCATATCCCTGTGTCTTTGTGGTTTAAACTGTTTGCCCGGCGAAGATTTCGAACAGCGGTACAGGCCAGTAGAGCGTGGCAATGGGAATCATCTGCATTTGTTTCCCCAGCAACTTGCGTACCTCGAGGATTCCACGCTCGTGATAGTCGCCGGAGTATTCAGGACCGGCCAGCTTACGCCCAATTTTGTACAGGAAATTTTCGGTAGGCCCGGAGATGACCACCTTTCCGCTGGGTCGCAACAGGTTTTTCATGTCATTCAACGTGCCGGGTAAATCGTCCACGTGCTCGAGCACATCGGTGGCGACGATCAGGTCGAAGGAGGCTTTTGGCAGGTCACGCAAACTCATTTCACGCGCATCATGGACCTGCAGGTTGGCAGGAAAGGCCTGCTGGCGGCTGATGCGTTCGAACGGGAGCAGGTCGATGTCCATGGCGGTGACGCGGGTGCTGATCCGGCATAGAAAGGGCAGCATGACCCCGCTTCCACAGCCGAAGTCCAGTACCTGCTCGTAAGGGGCATTCTCTTCGATGTAATCCATCACCACCCGCAACCGCTGCCAGAACAACCAATTGATGAGCGGGTTGCGGTGTGAATAGGCCGGGAAGCCGGCCTCGTCCAGCCGTCCCTGTTCGGATTCGGCCAGCACCTTGCGGATCAGGGCACGAAATTCGTTTTTGTAGGCGTTGAATTCGTAATTTTTCATGGCGTCATAATCAGGAAGGGGGAAGTGGGGTGGGGGGTGGGGGGGGGGGGGGGGGGG
>DAOTXM010000271.1:0-7332 GCA_034435215.1 Anaerolineales bacterium | reverse complement strand
CCCCCCCCCCCCCAAAAAACAATTTTTGCCCTACTTTTTGTATAGGCCTGAGTAGATACGTTAAGGTTTTGTAAACAAATGAAACTGCCCTGATTGACTACCGTATAATTTAGTAGAAAGACCAACGGCAATGTCAAATACAACCCGAATCAACCGAATTTTGGTCAGTTTATATGCCATCGCTGCGGTGAGTGTTTTCACCGCAGCGATGTTTTTTCCCGCCTTCCGTGCGTCGGCCTACGCACCCCTGCGTGAGTTGATCCTACCGCCACCTGAGCCGATAGTCGTTTCGGTGCTGTATTCCACCGAAAAGGAAGCCTGGCTCAATGATGCCATTGTAGAGTTCGAGCGTACACGCCCATCAGTCAATGGGCATCCGGTACAGATCGAGTCGGAGAAAATGGGTTCGCGCGAGATCTACCTGGCAGTATTGGATGGCTCACGCCAGCCGGATGTAGTCAGCCCGGCCAGCATGCTGCAAATATCGATTTTACAGGACCAATCGGTGGGTGTGTTTGGCCGCCCGGCGGTCAATATGGCAGACCGGGCAACTTGTCGTTCAGTTGTCACCACGCCGTTAGTGCTGGTGGCCTGGAAAGAGCGCGCGGATGCGCTTTGGGGTGCGCGCCCACCCCGGGACTTGTGGCAACAGCTCCAAAGGTCCGTGGTAGACCCGCGGGGCTGGGCGAAACTAGGTCATCCTGATTGGGGTTACGTCAAGTTTGGGCATACCGACCCGTTGCGTTCCAATAGCGGCTTCATGACCATCCTGCTGATGACCTACGATTATCACAGCAAGACCAGCGACCTGCGTGCCGAGGATATTCTGTCTGACGCGGGATACCAGGAGTGGCTCATCAATTTCGAGAGGAATATTTCTGAATTTGAGTACAGTACCGGTCCATTGATGCAGAAAATGGTCTCGTATGGACCGAGCACCTACGATCTGGTGACGGTTTACGAGGCGACTGCCATCGAGCAAGTTGAAAATGCAGTCGGGCGCTATGGCGAGTTGCGCGTCTACTACCCGCCTGCCACGGTTTGGAGCGACCATCCCTTCTGTATTCTCGAAAGCGACTGGGTCACGGACGAAAAGCGTACTGCCGCCCAGTTATTCATCGATTTCCTAACCAGCCAGCCTGCCCAGGAACTGGCGCTGCTCAAATACGGCTTTCGCCCGGTGGATGCATCTACCCCGCTTGGACAGGTGGGCAGTCCTTTTAACACCTATGCGGCCAACGGCTTCCAGGCAGACCTGTCGTCCCTGCCTTCTGTGCAGGTGCCGCCGGGGAATGTGCTGAACACGCTGCTCGATTTCTGGACGCGCAACGTGGCCAGGTGACGTTACGATGTATACAGTCCACCAGTCCGGGAATGTGATCGAATTCTCTAATAAAGTATCGTCTGGAGTCCGGGTGATGATCTTCCTGTTCGGTCTAGTTCCCTTGCTGGCCCCTTACGAACTCTTGGTCAAGATTAAGTGGGAAAGTTATTTCAACCTGCCCTTTGCTTTTTCGCTATTCATCGCAATTGGGGCAATCGCTGTCAGTTTGTTCCTGTTCTTTTTTGCGCTGATGAGCATGGACCAGAGATTACGCTTCGACGGGGATCGCCGCGTCCTGACCTATGGTTACAGCACCGTCATTCTGCCGTTCATGGCCAAAGATCATCCTTTCCGGAAAATCACCGCTTTGGAGGTGGAAGTCCGAGATTGGAGCGATGGGCCGACCACTTACGATCTCAGGCTGCAGCTCGAAGGGGAACGGAAGATCACATTTGGGGACTTCGAAAAAAAGGATGACGCTAACCGTTATTACCGCATGCTACAAACCTTAATTTCAAATGGCATCCTCTCTGAACCAGAAGAGGTTTACGCGAGGTAAACGATGAAGAATAAGCTATACACATTTGCATCCCTGCTAAGCATTTTTTCCCTGTTGGTCACTTCCTGCGGGGCGCTGGATATGTTGAATCTCAAAACCGTAAATATCAGCATGATTTATGGCTCTGAAAAACGGGAATGGCTGGAACCTCTGGTGGCCCAGTTCAACGAGGAAAAGCACAAAACGAGCGAGGGAAGCGTCATTGTAGTCGAGGCTACGCCGATGGGTTCGATCGAATCGGTCAACGGAATCATCGAGGGGACGCTACAACCTACGGTCTGGAGCCCGGCTTCGTCAGTTTACATCCCGGTTGCCAACGCGGAGTGGCGTCAGATCCACGGCAACGACCTGGTGGTGGGCACGCCCAACGACCTGGTTCTGAGTCCCGTGGTGATCGCCATGTGGGAACCGATGGCGCGTGCCCTGGGCTGGCCGGACAAACCGCTGGGTTGGGCAGATATCGCCAATTTAGCGGTATCAGAAAACGGCTGGTCCGAGTACGGCTACCCCGAATGGGGCAAATTCAAGTTCGGGCACACGCATCCCGAATACAGTAACAGCGGCATCGTGTCCATCATTGCGGAGGCCTACGCCGGCGCGGACAAGCAGCGTGGCCTGACCGTTGACGACTTGAACGATCCCGTTGTTCGCGCCTTCATGGCCGATGTGGAAAAAAGCATCATCCATTATGGCACCAGCACAGGCTTCTTCGGCGAGCGCATGTTTGAACGCGGGCCATCCTACTTGAGCGCAGCTGTACTGTATGAAAACCTGATCGTGGCGCAGGAGGCCAAGCGACTGAAAGGGCAAAGCCCCCAGTTGCCGGTGGTGGCGATCTACCCAAAGGAAGGCACGTTCTGGTCGAACCATCCCTATGTGATCGTCAATGCACCCTGGGTGACGGATGAACAACGCGCTGCAGCCGAGACTATCGAAGATTTCCTGCTCGATCGCCCGCAACAGTTGAAAGCGATCGAACTCGGATTCCGGCCTGCTGACCCGTCCATCCCGCTGGCTGCGCCCCTAAACGCCCAGCACGGCGTGGACACCTCCCAGCCGCAGACCGTGCTGGAAGTGCCCGCGGCGGACGTGGTCGCTGCTACCCTGGCGACCTGGAAGCAGACCAAAAAACCGGTCGACCTGATGATCGTTGTAGATATTTCCGGCAGTATGCGCGGCGATAAGATCGTAGCCGCCCGCGCCAGCCTGTTGCAATTCCTTGGTCTGCTCGATGACCGTGACCGGGTGGAGGTAATCCTGTTCGGTTCTGACATCATCCCGCTCAACGACCTGTCGCCGATGTCGCAGGAGCGCTCCAGACTTATGACGCGCGTTTCTGGAATCAGTGAAGCTGGGAATACCAGGTTGTATGATGCGGTCTCATTTGCTTATGATGAACTGCAGGCCAAGGCAAATCCGGAACATATTCGCAGCATTGTGGTGTTGTCCGACGGAAAGGATACCCATTCACAAATTTCAGTGGAACAACTTACAACCGAGATCGACCGCTTTTCGGATGAAGGCGGCAGCTCGATCAAACTGTTTACCATTGGCTTCGGTGATGATGCCGACAAGAATATTCTCCAACGCATCGCCGATCCGACAGGTGGAAAACAATTCGATGCCACGCCGGAGAATATCAACACCATCTACCAGGAAATCGCCACCTTCTTCTAAACCATGCAAAACACCAAACGTTCCCCTTTCTTGAATGCCCTGTTACAACCGGCCAGCCTGTCCATGCTGGCATTGAGTGTGGCTTCCGGTTTGTGCGCTGCTTGGTGGATGGCTCCTATCGGGTTAGTCTTCTGGCTGATCCTTTTTATCGTCGCCTATCGTGATCCGGCCCTACGCCTGAGCAATACGGTAGCCGGACGAGTCACCCTGGCCTATCGTTTCCAATCCAAATTTGACCGCGTGCAGAAGACGCAAACCTCGCTCTTTCTTGCGCTCAAATCTGCTCCCGCTAAAGCGCAGCGGTTACTGCAACCCGTTCAGGATTCCGTTAACACCCTGGTCGATCAAACCTACCATGTCTGCCAGCGCTTCGCCAACGTGGACAACTACATCACGGTCACGCGCGCAAACAAGGATCTCGCAGGAGAAATCGCAATACTCGAACTAAAACTGGCCGGAGCAACGGATGAACACGTCCGCCAGGAATATGAAGAAGCCCTGGGCACCCTGCGCGAACAAGCTGACCACCTGAAACGTATGACCAACCTGCTGGAACGTTTTGAAACCCAACTGACTACTCTCACCAGCACCCTTGAAAGAGTCCAGGCAAGCGCCATCCGTCTGCAAACGATGGACGAAGCTACCATCCGTGCGGAGGTACCAGACCTGCTCAAATGGATCGAAGTGCAATCGCAGGAACTCAAGGGATTTGAAAAACAGGCGGGATCACAAAACGCTTAAGCCGACCATCTCATGAAACAAAGCCCGTCAAGTTCTGGATGGGCATAGTTTTTCGGCTCTACCGTTTTTGACGGAAAAAACACCGAAATTGGGGTGTGAACGCGCGTATGCGCGCTCACACCCCAAACCCATAATTAACGGGAGACCCTTTTTTCTTAACATATCCTTAAACTGCTCTTGATTGGTTCTTAATGCCTTGGCGGTATACTACCATTCAGGAGTATTTTTATGGGTCTTGCCGACTTGCATATCCACACATTACATAGTTTCGATGGCACTGCAACGGTGCCTGCCGTGCTCCAATGCGCCAAACAGATTGGGTTGGATATCATCGCCATCACCGACCACGACGAGATCGACGGCGCGTTAGAAGCCCTTGATCTGGCTTCCGAGATCGGGATAGAGGTGATTCCCGGTATCGAGATCAGCACGGCAGAAGGCGACCTGCTAGCCCTGTTCGTGACACAGAGAGTTGAACGCGACCGACCCTTGATCGAAACCGTTCTAAAGGTTGGAGAATTGGGAGGTATTTGCATTGCTCCACATGCGATGGATGACGGGTACAGAATGCACAGCCTGGGCTCCTATCCAATCATGAAAGCGCTACGCGACTCCGATGTAGCCAAGGTATTGGTTGCCATTGAAACCTACAATGCCACAATTTTGAATAGAGCCAACAATGAGTATGCGCGCAAACTGGCCGAGCGCCTGGAAATTGCGCAAACGGGCAGCAGCGACGCACATATTTTGGATACAATTGGCTTGGGTATGACAGAATTTCCGGGACACACCCGCAAAGACCTGCTGTCTGCCTTGCGCAATGGAAGGACCATCCCCATCAAGGGGAAGGAATGGAACACCGTCCAAATCCTGGGCGGTTGGGTCTTGAACTATTACGGCAACAAGCTGGCGCGCCTCAGGCAGAACACACAGGAAAAGATAAGGGTGTTTGCAACCTAAACAACCCGTGATGGGAATATTGGCATATGAATAAACATATCCTCGTTACAAACGACGATGGCGTGATGGCGCCTGGCTTGCTGGCGTTAGCCGAAGAAATGCGCAACTTGGGCAAAGTCAGCATCCTCGCTCCAGATCGAAACTGGTCAGGCGGCGGGCATGTCAAAACATTGGACCGCGCCTTACGGGTAAAAGAAGTTCGATTAACCGACGGTTCCACCGCCTACGCGAGTGACGGCGCGCCCTCTGATTGTGTGGCACTTGGTACACTCGGCTATTTCAAAGAGCCGATCGACCTGGTGGTCTCGGGCATCAATGCTGGCGCAAATCTGGGCCACGATGTAACCTACTCCGGAACCGTGACCGCAGCTATGGAAGCTGTGATTGCCGGTGTTCCGGGGATCGCAATTTCTTTGGAGATCGTGGAAGGTCATATTGGGGAAGTTGACTACGGTCCAGCTGCGCGCGCAGCACGGCAGGTCGTCCAAAACGTGATCAATTACGGTCTACCCGAAGAAATCCTGCTCAATGTCAACGTTCCGTTCATAAGTGAGGAACAAATCCGTGGTATCCGCACCACCCGCCAGGGCCTGCGCGTATACCACAGTCGCCTAGATGAACGTATCGATCCGCGTGGCCGTCCCTATTATTGGATCGGCGGCGATGCCCCTACTGGTGTCCCTGAATTTGGCACAGATGTAGGCGCATTGACCGAAGGCTTTGTTTCAGTCACACCCTTACAGCTTGATCTAACCGCTTACCACGCCTTGACCGAACTTAGCACCTGGAATGGGAAAGAGCAATCCTTTGAGCAGGTGTTGGAATTTCCGGCTTTCAATCAACATGGTGAAAAATAGAAATGTAGAGATTCTCTCTTCTACAGGTCTCTTCAACAATACCATCCGTTGATTAGCGACGCCGAAGGTCTTTTAAAATAACTAGCAGGCTGTCGGAGAACCCTGAAAAGTCGCCTTTGGACTTTACCAGATTGCCAAATCTGGCAATTTCCAGCGAATTTTAGCCTTTTTTGGGCCTGGATTTGGCAATCCAAGCCAGCAATTGGGGTAGTTTTTCTTCTCTCAGACAAGCTGCTAGTATCAGGTTTCTTCCACCATTTCGATGATTTCCTTGAAACCATAACAAATTGTTAACAATAATTTTGGGGATAGGTAACTAAAATTACGTAGCCAGCATGTACGCAAGGCGCAATGTTTTACAGAATGGACTGGATGTTTTTTATGCCTCTTCTAGAGGCTATATCCTGTTTATTTTGCATAAATTCTACCTTGACAATGTCACATTCAAAAAAGGGAACCGAACTCTTTGAAAATATCTTGGTAAATTTGACATTGTCTCACTACCATGACAATGTCAAATTCGAAAAGAACAGCCGAAAATTGGTGTATTGGGCGGGCGTACGCCCGTCCAATACACCAATTTTCGGACCTCTTTTGAACAACTTGGCAAATATGACATTGTCGAACTACTCAACCTGAAAATTTTCCAGGAGAATACGTTACATGGAATTGCAATTTCGACAAATGGAAAATGGGATTCGCTTGATCAAACTGATTGGCAATCTCGACCTCAATGGAGTTCAGGCTGTGGAGTCCAAATTCGTCGCACATTGTGCTGGAAATCGGACAAGGGTTTTGATCGATCTTGCCGAAATGGATTCCCTCGCCCCCATAGGATGTCATTTGCTTCTGTGGGCCGCCAAAGAAGTCACGACCAAAGGGGGAAAGTTCGTGTTGCTCAATCCAACAGCAACTGTCGAGCAGACGCTCGAACAAACTGGAGTCAATGGTCTAATCCCGATCCACTTTGATGTTGGCACAGCCATCGCTTCTTTACTGGCCACTGGATAAGTGTATACCCAGGTCGGTTGAAAATTGCGCTTTTTTACGAGAAGGAATGCGCAATTTTCAACCGTGGGTATTTGTCAAATCTCATAAAGTCGTATCACCCCTACTTTTGCAAAGTCTCGAAAAGTCGTATCACCAGCACATATGGCAACAAAACCAAAATTTTGCCTTGAACCCCAAGATATGCTAGAGCAGATTTCCTGTTC
>DAOTXM010000270.1:0-7555 GCA_034435215.1 Anaerolineales bacterium | reverse complement strand
ATCTGGGCATCGCTATAGCCGACAGCCGTCGCCAATTCCATTTGCGTAATACCAGCCCGCCGCCTTAGAAAGCGAAGTAAATCACCAAAGGTGGTGAATTTTTCGAGCGTGCAAACAGGAACAGAAGAAGACATATGGATCTCCTGAACAAAGCATAGCACATTCTTTGGATTTTGGAGAATTTTGGTAGAAAATGGCAAGCCTGGTAACCACCAAAATGCTACAGTTGTGGCCAGACCGGCACGCGCATACACGCAAATTCAACCGGTCAAAGGAGTAAAAATGAAAAGCAAGAATCTATTGGTATTGGTCATTGGGTTGGTGTTGGTTTCGCTGATCCTTGGGGCGTGTAGCGCCTCAGGAAAATCTGGTTTCCCTACCGGAAAGTTCATCAAGTCTGGTACCACAGACTACGGACTTGTCTTCAACAAGGATGGCACTTTTTGGGTATTTAATGGTGCTGGTACTCTTGTTCATGGCACCTACAGCGTGGATGGTGATATTTTTACTGAGACATCTAACACTGGCGGCTGTACTACAAATGTAAATTTCAAGTATTCATTCGACGGGAAGAACCTGACCTTTAATTATGCCGATAACCCTGAGGATGACGCGAGCTGCTACGGGCGCCTTGCCGATTTCAACAATGTGACCTACGCCCTCTCGAAATGACGGACGAAAGACTATCAGGATTTTACAATGTGAGGGGTTGTTTGCAAATCGGGCAAACCCTCCTTAAAAAGGAAAACAAAATGAAAAACAAAAAAATATTGGTGACCGTAATTGGATTGGTATTTATTTCACTGATCCTTCCCGCGTGCAGTCCCAGCGTTGCGACCACCGAGCCGCCTGCCGTAGCGCCCCCTACTTCGAGGCCAACGGACGCAACTGTAGAACCCGTTGCTTCCCAGGAGCCTATAAGCGCCCCAACACGATCTGCCCCTAACGCAGATTCCATGTCTGAAATCACAATCGATGCCGCGGACTACTCCTACACTGCGCCAGAGACGATCAATGCTGGTTGGGTGCGTGTCATCCTGAACAACTCCGGCCAGGAACCGCATCACGTGCAGTTCTTGCGCCTGAACGATGGCGTGACCGTCCAACAGTTCGAAGAGGCCTTGAAACAGGCTGAAGGCCCTGCACTGGCGATGACCCAGCAAGTGGGCGGCGTGGGCGCAATTGCCCCTGGCATGTCGGCGCAGGCAGAAATCAACCTGCCTGCCGGGGAATACGTTATCTTGTGCCTGATCCCCTCGCCGAGCGACCATGTAGCGCATCATGCGAAAGGCATGATCAAGAGCCTGACTGTGCAGGCAGGCAATAATCCGGCCAGTGAACCGAAGGCTGACCTTACGGTCCACATGATGGACCTCAAGTACGATTTGCCCGATTCCCTGCCAGCTGGTCCTCTGACAATCCAGGTGATCAACGATGGCCCCGAACCTCACGAATTCAACATCCTCAAGTTAGCCGAGGGCAAGACGGTGAACGATGTCACCCAGTTCCTGAATGGGGCAGGCGGCCCACCGCCTTTCGTCCCGGTGGGCGGCATGAACGGATTGGATAAGGGAGTGACCGGTTACGCAGAAATCAACCTGGAGCCGGGTACTTACGTGGCCATCTGCAATATCCCCAGCCCCAAGGCCGAAGGTCACCCGCATTTTTCACTTGGCATGGTCAAGGAATTCACTGTGGGAAACGCGGCTAGCTCCAATTTCCCCGCAGGAAAGTTCATAAAGGCCGGCACAACAGATTCCGGGCTTGTATTCAACAGTGATGGAACCTGGTCTCGTTTCGAAAACGGTCTCACCGTCACAGATGGCACTTACACTGTGGATGGCAATGTCTACACGGAAAAAGACAAAGACGATCGTTGCGGCCAGGCTGAGATGGCCTTTACCTATACATTCGATGGAAACAACCTGACCTTCAATTACGTCGGAGACCCCGCGGCAGATCGCTGTATCAATCGCACATGGGATATGAATAATGTAACCTATACCCTATCAGAATGATGGGTTGTAAAACGACGGAATTATAACGTGAGGGGTTGTCTAAAAAACAGGCAGCCCTTCCTCAAAAAAGGAGAATAAAATGAAAAACAAGAATCTATTGGTATTAGTAGTCGGATTGGTGTTTGTCTCGCTGATCCTTGGGGCATGCAGTTCCTCAAGCAAATCTGGCTTCCCTATAGGAAAGTTCCTGATCCCGGATGACAAAAATGGAGCCGGGTTGCAATTCAACGAGGATGGCACATGGACCGCTTTCAACAGTACCTATGCGCTGGCAAGAGGTACCTACCGTGTAGACGGCGATACGTATATCGAGGAAAGCAATAATGGTGGTTGCCCTGCACCGATAAGCTTTAAATACACGTTCGATGGGAGCAGTCTGACATTCAACTATATCGGCAACCCTGCCAACGATCCATGCGATGGGCGCAGGGCTGGTTTCGATAACATGACCTACGTGTTATCTAAGTAGTAGCATCATTTTTACTGCACGGAGAAATCTTACCCCACAGGCAGCGTGAACGAAAACGCGCTGCCTTTTCCGATCCCCTCGCTCTCGGCCCAGATCTTTCCCCGGTGTGCTTCGACCAGGTATTTTGCAATTGTCAAACCGATGCCACTGCCGCCGCCCGCCGCGCGCGAGCGGGACTTATCGACGCGATAGAAACGGTCGAATATGTGCGATAGATGTTCCGGCGCGATGCCCGCCCCCGTATCGCGTACCGTAACCTGGACTGTTCCATTCTTGCGTATGGCGCTGACCGTGACGGTACCGCCTGCAGGCGTGTACATCAGAGCATTACCCGTCAGGTTGGTCAGTACCTGCAGGATGCGATGCTCATCGGCAAGAATCGGCGGCAGATCCGCTGGCAGGTTCAGGTCCAGTGCGACGCCTTTGGCCCCGAACGGCCCGCGGAACCGTTTGACCAGCGTCCTCAGGACGGCGGCAAGCTCGGTCCGCTGCAAGTCCAGTTCGTAGGCGCCGGACTCCACCCGGCTCAATTCCTGCAAGTCGTCCACCAGCCGGTTCAGGCGCTCGGCTTCCTGGTGGATCTGTTGGTAGGTTTCGTCCGTGGCAGGCAGCACGCCGTCCATCAAGCCTTCCATAGAACCCTTGATGGCGGTCAACGGGGTGCGTAGCTCGTGGCTGACATCACCGATCAACTGACGGCGCATGGACTCAATCTGGTACAATTTTTCCGCCATGCGATTGAAACGCTCGGCCAACTGGCCTAATTCATCCGGTCCGGTCACTTTGACGCGCTCGTCATAGTGTCCCTCGGCTATACGTTGACTGGCCTGCATCAGGTCGCGCAACGGGCGCAGGATGCTACGGCTGAATGCCAGACTGATCAAGACCGCCACCAACACCGCTGCCCCCGCCGCCCAGACCAATGCCTCGAAAACGCCTGCACGGAAACCGGTGAAAAGTTCCGCCATCATCCCCTGACCGAGGGCATTGCCGCCCCCAAAGCCAAACCCCTGGCCTGAACCACCCATCATCATCCCCATACCCATCTTGCCAAGATGGCGGTTGAACGCTTGTGGCAGGACTGCGGGGACAGTCAACGCCAGGATCAAGCCGCCGATGAGAATCACTGCAAAATAAGAAAGTAACAGTTTTATACCCAGGTGCGTGCGAATATATTTCATCATAACGGCTCATCCTGAAAACGATAGCCCACTCCCCGCACAGTGGTAATGAACTCCGGGTTGCCCAATTTCTGACGTACGTGCCCGAGATGCACATCTACCACGCGCATTTCACCGTAATACTCCCCACCCCAGACTTTATCCAGCAGTTGATCGCGTGTCAACACACGACCGCGATTCTCCGCCAGCGCGCGTAACAGGTCGAACTCGATGGCGGTCAGCTCGACGGGATTCTCATCCACCGTGACCTGTCGCCCTCCAATATCTATACGCACATGTCGGAAATTCAATACGCCTCCCTCCACCCCCCCACCTGCTCCCGTCTGAATGCGCCTTAGCGCAGCCTTGACGCGCGCCGTCAACTCGCGCGGGCTGAATGGCTTGGTCACGTAATCGTCCGCGCCCACCGTCAAGCCGACGATCTTGTCGGTTTCCTCTGTACGAGCGGTCAGCAGGATGACGTACACATCCGATTCGCGCCGCAGACGCGTCAACAACTCGATGCCGTCCATACCGGGCAGCATCACATCCAGTACGATCAGGTCCGGTTTGAAGGCTCGCGCCGCTTTGAGCCCGGACTCTCCATCCGCAGCCGTGTAGACTTCGTACCCCTCCGGTTTCAAATAAGCTGTCACAAGATTGAGGATGCTGGGTTCATCGTCGATGACTAAAATTTTTGCAGTTGCCATGAGTTTCACCTGAGTTTTTTCAACAAATCGGGGTGTGGGGAGTCGGTCCACTTCCCTATTTTTTGAGCAGACAGAATCTGAGAATATTTTACCTGTAACCAGCCAATCATGGTTTGGTTTATAGAAAGTGTAATCCCCAAAGAAGAATATCCCTGAAAGAAAATGTGAAGATTGTGTAAAGAATGAAAACCCTCACCCTTTACCCTCTCCAAAGAGAAAAGGAGACCAATTAAGTTGTATAATCAGCTCCATGACAGATGAACAACTATCGAATCTACCCCGTCACAAGCTCGCCATGCTAATCGACGGCGACAACGCCCAGGCCACCCTGCTGGCAAAAATGCTGGTGGAAGTTGCCAAATATGGGCAGGTTACCGTGCGCCGCATCTATGGCGACTGGACGACGAGCAATATGAATTCATGGAAAGAGACGCTTAATTTCCACGCCTTCCAACCCATCCAGCAATTCCGCTACACCATCGGGAAGAACGCCACCGACAGCGCCATGATCATCGACGCCATGGACATCCTGCACTCCGGCGCAGTGGACGGTTTCTGCCTGGTCTCCAGCGACAGTGACTATACGCGCTTGGCCACCCGTATCCGCGAGACTGGCATCTTCGTGATGGGCATTGGCGAGAAGAAAACGCCCAAGCCGTTCGTCAACGCCTGTGATGTCTTTGTCTATACTGAGAACCTGGTCGATACGAAAAAGCGGACTATAAAACCGCGCAACGGGAAAAAACCAACCAAGGAAAAGGCAAAACCAGAAACCGAAATAGAGTCAGAATCCGACCCAATGCCGATCCTGGAACAGGCCTTCGATATGGCCGTGCAGGAAGATGGCTGGGCACGTTTGGATGTGATGGGCAGCAACCTGTACCAGCTCGACCCCGGTTTCGATCCGCGCACCTACGGGCACAAGCAGCTCTCCCGGCTGGTGGGCAATCTGAAAGACGCCTTCGAAATGCGCACGCAGGAAATCGATGGCTCGACGTTGTTTTTTGTCAAAATGAAAGAATGAGTGGGGCGGATTGTAATTCGCCTTATACGAATACCCCCACCCTTCCCCCAACCAGGCTTTTATACACCTCCAAGATCTGGGTGGCAATATTGGCCCAGGCATAGTTTTTCGCATATTCCGCAGCACGCCGGCCCATGCTCGCGCGTTGGTGCGAGTCGCTCAACAGGGCCAGCAGCTTCTCACACAAGGCTTCCGGGTCCTGGTCCGGGACGTGATAGCCGGTCTCGCCATCCTTCACGAGAAAAGCCAGCCCGCCCACCTGCGAAGCGATCACGGGGGTACCGCAGGCCATGGCCTCCAGCGCCACCATCCCAAAGGATTCGTAATGCGAAGGCATCACCAGCACATCTGCTGCTGAATAATAGTAAGGCAGCGTGTCCTGTGCGCGCTTGCCCAGGAAAACCACCATGCGTCCCATGCACAGGTCGTCGCACAATTGCTGGATGCGCGCCATTTCTGTTGACATCTCCTGCGGGCTGACGTTCGGGTCGCCGCCGATGATCATCAGGGTCACCTGCCCCAGGTTGGCCGTGCGCTGGCAAGAAATGGCTCGGATCAATGTATCCAGTCCCTTGAGCGGCTCGATGCGTCCTACGAACAGAACGAGCTTGTTATCCGGATCGACGCCAACATACTGGCGCGCCTCGTCCACCGGGATCGGATAGAAATGACCGATGTCCACACCCGGCGGGATGATCGAAATTTTACGCTTGTTAGCCTTGTACAGATACTGGAGCTGGGTTTGCTCGGCCATGGTGGCGGCAATGATACGATCAGCACGGGCAATGACGCGTTTCTCGCCATCGATACGGTAGGCACCCTCCCGTTCTTCCTCCGAACGGGCAATACGGTTCTTCATCTCACCCAGCGTGTGGAACATATGCACGATCGGCAGATCCCAGGCGTCGCTTAGCGCACCAGCCGCCAGGCCAGACATCCAATAATGGCTGTGGATCAAATCATACTGGATGCCTTTCTCTGCTGCAAACTGCTTGATACCTTCCACAAACTGTGGGATGTATTCAGCCAGTTCGCGCTTCGCCATGGGCACCTCGGGGCCAGCTGGCACATGGACAACGCGGTTGCCATATCCAAGATCATGCAGCACATGCGGGACGTGTTCGTCCTGGGAGCGGGTGTACACGTCCACGTGGATGCCCATGCGCCCCAGCTGGCGCGTGAGTTCGCGTACGTACACGTTCATCCCGCCGGTATCCTTGCCGCCCAGGGTCGCCAGCGGGCAGGTATGGTAAGAAAGCACGGCAATGCGCAGCATCGAAGCCTCTCCACACTCATGACGACATGAAAGCACAAAAACTTGCGAGTTTAACTATAATCCTTTATAATCCCGCCGCAAGTTATCGCAACAAAATGGGACGTGGGGTAGACCCACCGCCCTTCTTTTCGGGGAAGTACCCTCCAAAGGTTTACGCCACCGTAGCTCAGCTGGTAGAGCAGACGATTCGTAATCGTCCGGTCAAGGGTTCAAATCCCTTCGGTGGCTCAAAGAATGAAAATCCGAAATCAGGGATAGAGGTGGGCATATGCTCACCCCGTATCCTGATCTCGGATTTTTCTAGCCCTGGGGCTCCGCCGCGAGATACACCCCTTCCGCTACCAATTTATTCTCCCCGGCCATATCCTCAAAAACCTGATAACGCAGTTCGATGGGCATGACTTTTCCCAGCATAGCTTGTGCCGGGCAATAACTTTCGGCAGTAAGCTGGAGCGCGCGTAATACGGCCGCTTCTTCCACATTGTGACCTGTCACCAGGTAATCGATGGTTGCACGCGTAAACACCTTAGGATGTGTTTCGGCACGAGGCGCATCTACGCGCACTTCGAAGTTAGTCACATCCTGGCGTTTCTTGCGCAGGATGGAGATTACATCCATGGCGGTGCAGCCTGCCAGGCTGAGTGCCATCAATTCCATCGGGACAAAGCCCCTGCCCTCACCGCCGACTTCTTTTTTTGCATCCAACTGGATCGTGAATCCAGATTCGGCTTCACCGGTGAAGACCATATTCTCCTGCCAGGTTACTTTTGCTTCCATATTTTCTCCTATACCCAATATCACTCCGAGTCTAGTATTACAACGCAAGGTTGTGTTGCTGATGCGCATTCACTACAGGGATAACCGAAAAAATTGTTTTTGGGGGGGGGGGGGGGGGGGG
>DAOTXM010000269.1:0-7171 GCA_034435215.1 Anaerolineales bacterium | reverse complement strand
CCCCCCCCCCCCACAACCATTTTTTCGGGATTTTCTTGGAATATTTCGCTGTAATATAGAGAGCCCAAAAACCGGAGGATTAGAATATGAAAGTTGCGATCATGGGAACCGGCGGCGTGGGTGGATACTACGGTGGGCTGCTGGCAAAACAGGGTCACGCTGTGACTTTTATTGCGCGCGGCGCGCATCTGCAAGCCATCCAGGCAAGCGGGTTGCAGATCAAGAGCATCCACGGTGACTTCCACATCAAACCGGCACAGGCAACGGACGATCCCGCCCGGGTGGGAGCGGTCGATCTGGTGTTATTCGTCACGAAAGCCTACCATACAGATCAAGCTGCACAGGCTATTCAACCCATGATCGGACCAGAGACGACCGTCCTGAGTCTGCAAAACGGTGTGGACGCTGTGGATCGGATTGGAGCGATTGTCGGCAGGGAACACATGCTCGGCGGCGCGACCTGGCTCTCGTCCGCGGTGGAAGCGCCGGGCGTCATCAAGCAGGTTTCCCAGTTCCGGCGGGTGGTGTTGGGTTAATTGGACGGGCAGCTTACACCTCGCGCGCAGGCCATTCATCAGGCATTTCAGGATACCGGCATTACCGCCGAACTTTCCGAGAATATTCTTAAAGTGTTGTGGACGAAATTCGTATTCATCTCCGCTGCCAGCAGCCTGGGGTCGCTGACGCGCCTGCCGATGGGCGATTACCGCAATGTCCCAGAGACGCGCGCGATGATCGTAAACCTGATGAACGAGGTCAAAGCGGTAGCGCTGGCTCAGGGAATAGAACTCGACCAGGATGTCGTCCAAAAATCGTTGGATTTCATCGACAGTGCGGCACCCCACATCAAGGCCTCCATGCAACTCGACGTGGAAGCAGGCCGGAGGTCCGAGCTTGAATCGATGGTGGGTGTGATCGGCCGCAAGGGACGGGAATCGGGCGTCCCTACTCCGGTGGCAGATATGGTATATGCTTCTTTATTACCAGGTGAAATCGCGGCACAAAAACGTGATTAATGTCATCTCTTTTTTTAGCTCTTGTATACGGTAATGACAAATGATCTTTTGCATAGTGAAACTGCAGTAAGCCGAAGTGATTAATGTCACTTCTTTTCCGTGACCCACTTGTATCGAATGCCCTAACTTGTATAATATATAAAGAGGTAACTTTCAAAAACGATAAGTGCTGTTATTGGTGAGCGGCTTTTTACACACAAATCAGCAAAAATGGAATATAACTTTCGAGCGATTCGCCCCAATATTGCTAAATGTGGATTGGTGAACTGGAAAATCCAATCCGAAGGGTATCGTACGGTAAAGCGTCATCGAGAAAACGATCTCGTTGACGCTTTTTGTATTTTGTGTTTGCCTGCCAAATGAAAGCAGCGATGAACCGCCAGGGATGCTAGATATCTTCTTTAGAAGTCGATGATATTTTTCTACGTCGGTGTTTTTCTAATGCAGCCTCCGCGCGGCGGGCATATTCGGAAGCAGGCCAGGTATCTATTACTGCATTGAAAGCGATGGAAGCACGTGCATCCATGTTTTTACGTAGGTAAGCTACGCCCAAATTATAGTGTGTTGCAGCTTCGTATTTAGCACTCAAATCGTCTTGTTTGGCCTGTTCCAGAATGGTATCGAAGATGGCAATGGCTTCGTCCAGTTTCTTCTGTTGCAAAAGTGAGGTTCCCTGGTTAATTTTTAGGATCAGGCGATTGGTTGCATCAGGCCAGAGTTTGGATGCCAGGTTATAGAGTTTATCGGCCCGCTCGAATTGACCGCGTTTGGCAAACATGTTACCCAAGTCGGCCAGTAAACGAGCTCGCATGGTGAGCAGATAGAGAATGATGAAAAATAGAACGGGATGCAATTGCACACCACCCAATTGCACCAGGCCAATGAAGGTCAAAGCAATCAAAATGACCTCCAAAACGAAACGCAATGAGAACCCTTCCTGCCGCAGAAAGGACAGGCCTCCCCAGATAAGAATATATGCAAAGCCAATCATAAGGAATAATATCGGCGAAGACATTGATAGCCTCCAAGAAAAACCAATTGGATAACATCAAGTATACAACGGGTTTTTTCAAAGTGTGTATCGTGTTTGGAAAGAAGATAAAGAAACAGGAACATACCAGGTTGTTTAGTAACGAAAAGATGGTGTAAAGGAGGTGCCTATCGAAAGAAATCCTGCCTATCCATTGTTCATATTGAATGTTGAATCGTTTCATAAACCCGTCAAATGGAGGAAGCTATGAATTCAGTCCTAGCGCTCATCATCGGTGTAGTAGCCATCATCGTGGGATATGGGTATTACGCCAAGACAATCAACAAGAACGTTCTTCAACCCGATGAGAAAAAAGCCACTCCGGCCAAGATGTTCATGGATGGCGTAGATTTCACTCCGGCCAGTCGTAACGTCCTGTTCGGGTACCAATTCAAATCCATTGCCGCGCTGGGGCCAATTCTTGGCCCGATCATCGCTGTCCAATGGGGTTGGCTGCCAGCCTTACTTTGGATCATCTTTGGTACTTTCTTCATCGGTTGGGTCCAGGATTACAGCAGCATCATGATGGGAGTGCGCGAGGAAGGAAAATCCTTTGGCGCGCTCAGTTACCAACTCATCTCGCCACGTTCCCGCATGATCCTGCTCACTTTTATCTATTTCTACCTGTGGCTCATCATGGGTGCCTTTGGCATCCAGGTCGGTTATAACCTGCTGACCAACGTAGCCGTACCATTGGGCGTGATCATCGTAGTATTGGTTGGCGTTCTGGCAGGCCAGATGACCTATAAGTGGAAACAGGACATCATCTTCACCTCGATCATCACTGTAGTGATTTCCTTTGTGGGCATCTGGTTGAGCACCCTTGCACCTGTAAAAAGCTTCTTCACAGCCCTGTATGGTTACACCCTCGCAGATGACGGCAAGACGCTGGTCAGCCCTACTCTGTTCCTGACGGTGACTCAAGCCAAGTTCATCGGCAGCTTGCTGGTCGTCATCATCTGTTACTTCGGCGCTGTGCTACCTATCTGGCGCTGGGCGCAGCCGATCAACTACGTTGCCTTCTGGATCGTCTTCCTGGGCATCGTGGGCGGCGTAATTGGCCTGTTGATCTGGCGGCCAGGCATGGGTGACTTCCCAGCCTTCACCAGTTTCAATGTTGCCGGTTTAGGGCCGATGTGGCCGGTTCTGTTCGTGACCATCGCCTGTGGAGCAATCTCCGGCTGGCATAGCCTGGTCTCCTCATCAGGGACAGCCCGCCAGCTCGAGAAAGAGACTGATGCCCTTTACGTCGGCGGCGGCGCCATGTTCTTGGAAATGTTCTTCGCCATCGTGGCCTTCCTAACCGCTACCGCAGCATTCGGTGGCCTGCAAGGTTACAAGGATGCTGGTGGCGGCGCTGCAGCGGCCAAGGTATTCTCCGTTGGTCTGGCAACCTTTATGAACAAGTGGGGCCTCGACATGACGCTCGGCACAGTCTACGGCTCGGTGTTCCTTACCTTGATGGCCCTGACCATCATGTACCTGTGCGTGCGCTTCATGCGTGTCGCCTCTGCCGAGGCGCTGGGTGATAAGATCCCTGCCATGCGGAACGTCCATGTTGGCTCGATTGTAGCCCTGGTACTTACCCTGGCGCTGATCTGGTTGGTACCATTCCTGCAAATTTGGGTGGTGTTTGGTGCAGCCAACCAACTGATGGCCTCTCTGGCCTTGCTGCTGGTAACCCTGTGGCTGAAATCGAAAGGCAAGAATTACCAATGGACGGTCTGGCCGTTCTTGTTCATGTTTGTTACCACAATCGGAGCGTTACTGTACAAGGCATATGAATCCTTTGTCCTCAACCTGCCCAAGATCGCCGATCCGGTTGCAAACAAGATTGCCAGTGTAAGCCAGTTTGCCACAGCACAGATCGTCATTGGCGTTGTTGCGTTGGTTTTGGTCGTTGCAGCGCTGATGCTCGCATGGGACGCTTATGCGGCATTCCGTACACCGGCAACCAAACCAGCCACCCAGACCAAAGCTTGATCCAGACAATCTGTCCACAATGTGCGACGCACCTTTAGGGTGCGTCGCACAAATAATTCACCTGGTATAAACATGCCGCCCATCCAAGTAGATGTGATTTCTCCCCTGCCAGAGGGCTGGGGGATATGCCTGAGTTGCGAGGCGTTCATGGCTCAAGCCAACCTAGGCAAAGCCCCCTATGAACGCGACCTCGAAGAGTACCCTCCTGAATGGTGGGAGGATTTTCAACATCTCTCCGACCTGATCCTCGACCTAGCAGGTCGCTATGGCGATAAAATCATCATTCGTATTTGGGATCCGCGTTCCCTGCAAGGGATGTTTAATTCCATTCGCTACGGCGTACGCCGCTATCCAACCTTCATTGTAAACGGACAGGAGAAAATTACGGGGTTGGATGCCACCGCTATTGAACAGGCGCTCCAACTGAGGAGTATAATCCAAACAGAAGACACGGGAGGAAGCGCTTGACTATTAACCAGATCTTCAAGGCGTTGAGCCCGCGTTTGCGCCAAGCGACTCGTACGATCGGTGAGATGATCTATGGCGCAACCGTCTATGAGATGGTGCGCGATCTTAATAAAGAACGTTCACAAATCGAGCATTTATTCATCTTGGTCGTTTTCGGCGATATCCTTGGCATCCCCATTTTGCCACCCTATTACACTCTGCGCCTGTTGCCGTATTCTATGCCCAATTTCATGGGTTGGAAACGCAGCATGTTACGCGAACGTGATCTGACCGATCTCTGCGATCAGGAAATCACGTGATAACATAATCCGTAAAAGAGATTACAAAAACAATATCAACGAGAGGAGTCAACAAAGATGTCAAAAGAAGAAAACAAGAAAGCAAGTTGGTTTGACAACTTCAAAAGTGTGCTTTACGGCATGGCCGGACATGACATGGCACGCTTTGCGCTCAAGACGCGCGGCAGCATGGAGCATCTTTTCATCTTGATCACGATGGGCGATCTGCTCGGGATCCCGATCCTGCCACCGTACTACAGCCTGCGCCTGCTCCCCTACGTTGTCCCGCAAATAAGCACTTGGAAACGGCGCATGCTGCGCGAGCGGGACCTGACCGACGCCCTGGCGTAGGAGCAACCCCATGCCACTCCGCGAAATCTTCGAACAGAATCCCAATCGCCGCTACATCATGTTCGGCGGGAAGGGCGGCCTGGGAAAGACCACTTTCAGCGCCGCTGCAGCGTATTGGCTGGCCAAAAAAGGATACAAAGTCCTGGTCTTCTCCGTCGACCCTCAGGCCAGCCTGTCCGATATCTTCGAGCAGGATATTTTTGGCAAAGGTCCGGTCGAGATCATGCCCAACCTGTACGCCCAGGAAATCGACGCCGACCAGCGTATTCACGAATACCAAGATGAGATCCGTCAGAAAATATTGGATATGTATGGCCTGGAAGAAGTCCCTGAAGAGATCGAGAATTATATCCAGGCAGCAGCTGCCGAACCCGCCATGGAGGAAAGCGCCATCTTTGACGAGGTAGTGGATATCGTCGTCAGCGGCGAGTATGACTACTACATCTACGACCTGGTGCCACTCGGCCATGCACTGTACTATTTGAGCATGGCCTCGGTCTACGATCAGTGGATCGATAAGATCACCGGGCTGCGCGAGGAAATGGCCGAGTACGAGAAGGTTGCTGCTGTGATGAAGCGTGAAAAGGAAACGGAGGAAGACAAAATTCTCCAGGAATTGCAATATATCAAGCACCGCATCAACGCCTCATCCAGCATTCTGACCGATAAAGAGAAAACCGCTTTCTACTTTGTCCTCGTGCCAGAAGAGATGATCATCCTGGATACGCAAAAAGCCGCTGGGTTATTTGCAAAATACGATGTACCGCTTTCCGGTTACATCGTCAACCGCGTCATTCCGCCGGAATTGGCCGACAAGAACATTCCGGAATACTTGCGAAACCGCCTGGAGATGCAAAGGAAGTACTTGCAAAAAATCGAACAGACTTTTGGGAGTGAAGTGCTGACTACCGTGCCCGAGTTCGAGCGCGATATTACTGGGCTGCCGATGATCGAGAAGGTTGCAAATGCCCTGTTCGAAGGGAAGAGGTGAGTCATGGCCCCCATTGAAATCCCCATGAAACAATACATGGCTGAAAACCCCAATCTGAAATACATTTTCTTCGGTGGCAAGGGAGGGGTAGGGAAGACTGTGTTAGCAGGGTCAGCCGCTATCTGGTCTGCCCAGCAAGGCAAACGGACATTACTAGCATCCACGAATCCTGTCCATTCTTTGAGCAGCATGCTGGACCAAAACGTATTTGGCAAACCCACCGCAGTCGACGGGGTTCCCAATCTGTGGGCTTACGAAATCGACACCAAAGACACTATCGAAAAGTCCAAACAGGAAATTCGTGAGAAGATCGAATGGTTTTTGAAATTTGCTGATATCAAGACCAAGGCGGATGAATTCGTCGAATCGGCTACCATGAACCCTTCTTTTGAAGAGTCAGCTATGTTCGAGAATATGATCGATCTGATGTTCAAGAACGAATATGATGTCTATGTTTTCGATACGGCTCCAACCGCCAATGCCCGCCGCCTGCTGGGCATGTCCAGTGTGTACTCTATGTGGGTCAATAAGATGGTGCAAAGCCGTGAAGAAGCCATGAGCCTGAAGGATCTGCTCTCTTATAGCAAGAAAAAACAAGAAAAAGATCCTTTGATGGATTACCTGCTCAATCTACGGGAACGCATGGCTCATGCCAAAGAACTACTTACAAACGAAAAACTGACTTCGTTCTTCTTCGTCACCTTGCCCGAAGCATTGCCGATTGCAGTCATTACCCGTTTCATTGGCTGGTTCCATGATTTCAACATTCCTGTGGGCGGGGTAATCGTCAACATGCAGATCGATAAAAGCAGCGTCACAGACGACTCGCCCGACTTTGTCAAGAACCGGGTGTCCATGCAAGATGCCTATATGGAAAAGATCGATCAGGAATTTGGCAATCGCGTGCGCGCTGTCCTGCCGCTGTTGGAAACCGAAGTGCGTGGTGTGGACATGCTCAAGCGCATGGTCAGTCTGACATATAGTTAATGCACCCAAACATATCTTTTCAATAAATCGGGGTGTGGGGTATTGTGGACGGGCTGCGCTCGTCCAC
>DAOTXM010000268.1:0-14358 GCA_034435215.1 Anaerolineales bacterium | reverse complement strand
AGCCCATCCAAAACACCCGCACCCTATTTTATGGATAGGGCAGGCTCGTTTGGACAGTTTCGGACTACTTTTCGAATGTGACATCGTCAAATTAAAGACTGGTATTTTTACCAGGGGAGGACTGCATTAATTGCTGTTGAACGGGGAGATTATCTCGTGTACAACTAGATTGTGTGCAATAGTTGAACACATCGCTGGCCAAATAATATTCTGTAGAAAAGGAACAAGATCATGAAATCTCACTTGCAAGGAAGATCCTGGAAGATATGGTTTCTACTTTCGTGGTTGGTTGTCATTGCTATACTGATTAGCGGCTGTAGTGGCAAACAATCATCGAAAGTATATCGTGTTGGTATCCTCTCTGGTATGAGCTTTGCAGCTGACGTCACCGATGGTTTTAAAGCAGGTATGGCTGAATTAGGCTATATCGAAGGCGAAAATATCATTTACGATGTCCAGGAAACCGAATTCGATATGGGAGTCTATCGAACCATCCTGCAAAAATTTGTGGATGATAAAGTAGATTTGATCGTAGTGTTTCCAACAGAAGCCACTCTTGAAGCCAAAGCTGTTGCAGAAGGGACCAATGTGCCGTTGCTCTTCAACTACGCGGTTATCGAAGGCATGGATATTGTTGACAGTGTGCGCGAGCCTGGCGGGAATATGACTGGCGTGCGTTATCCATCGATAGAGATTGCTTCCCGTCGCTTTGATGTGCTCATGAAGATGGTTCCCGAGGCTAAAACAGTGTTGATACCTTACCAACGCGGTTACCCGATTGTGGAACCCCAATTGGATGCCATACGCCCGATAGCCAAGGCTGCTGGTGTGAATTTGATCGAATTGCCTGCCGACAATGCTGCCGAACTACAAGCTGAGTTTCAAGCCATGGTAGCTTCCGGTGAGAGCGGTATCGATGCCATTATGGGGGTCGCGGAACCGCTGGCAGTCACTCCGGATGCTTTTGAGGTCATAGCTACCTTTGCCACCGAGAACAATATTCCCCTCGGAGGTGCGTACATCGTTATCGGGGATTTATCAAATGTCTTTGGCGTCGATGTGATAGCTTTTGATTCCGGCAAGCTGGCGGCGCCGTTGGCCGATAAAATCTTCAAAGGCACCCCAGCCGGTACCATCCCGGTCGCCTCTGCTGATACCTACCTGCGCATCAACTACACTGTAGCACAAAAGTTTGGATTGACCGTACCTGAAGGTTTGTTGAAACAAGCCGATGAGGTTATCCGTTAGTTAATTTGACCAGTTTGCCTCATGCTTATCTGTAATTTGTCCGGTAAAAAATCAATGGGTCTTCTGTTTACAACGAGATGGCGGTCCGAAATTTGGAAAGTGAGCGCGCATATCCGCGCTCACTTTCCAAATTTGGCTTTTACCACCAAAAACGGTAGAACCAAATTAATCTGTAAAACAGGTAATTTTACCAGGGTGGAACTGCCTTAATTGCCGTTGGTTTCTGGATTTATATCGAGTAAAAAGTACATGGTAGAGAAGATTTAAGTTCGACGAAAATTCTATGAACCAATCCAAGGAGAAAAAATGAAGACTTTGTCAAAGTCCCATCAATGGATGAAACCATCTGTAATGGTATTTGTCCTCGTGCTTGCCATTCTTGTATCTGGCTGTGGTTCGGCAACCCCGGCCGCAGCTCCTGCGCCTGACACGGCGCCAGCGCAAGACAACAATTCGGGGTCGGATTATACGGGCAAGAAAGTTGTTTACGTCAACTCTTACCACGAAGGCTATCCCTGGTCGGATGGTATCGAAGCCGGTCTGCATGAGGTTTTTGATGGTACTGGTGTCGAGCTAAAGATCATCCGGCTGGATACCAAGAATAACCCGGATGAAGCGTTTGGAAAATCAGCTGGCACGAAGGCCAAGGCTGAGATTGACGCATTCAAGCCGGACGTAGTGATCGCATCGGACGACAATGCACAGAAGTACCTGGTCGTGCCATATCTGAAAGGAACTGAAATACCAGTTGTGTTCAATGGCGTCAATTGGGACGGTTCGGCATATGGATATCCCACCAGTAATGTAACAGGCATGATCGAAGTGGAATTGCCGGATCAACTCATCGAACTCTTAAAGGGATATGCCAAGGGCGAACGCCTGGGTTATATCACAGTCGATACGGAAACTGAAAGAAAAGTCGTTGACATCTACAACCAGCGTTTCTTCAACGGTCAAATGAAGCCCTATTGGGTAAAAACCCAGGACGAATTCAAGACTGCTTTCCTCACGGCCCAGCAGGAAGTGGATATCCTTTTCATGGGCAATAATGCAGGTAGCGATAAGTGGGACGAAGACGAGATGAAACAATTCGTCTTGAGAAACTCTACCATCCCGACCGGATCTATCAACGACTGGATGGCGCCATATTCTCTCCTGACATTGGCGAAGAGTTCTAAAGAACAAGGTGTGTGGTCCGCTCAGGCCGCGTTACAGATTCTCGATGGCACACCGCCCTCAGAGATTGCGGTAGTTGAAAATAAAAAAGGCGAGATGATTGTGAACCTCGATCTTGCAGACAAGTTGGGAGTTGTGTTTGCGCCTTCTTTATTGAAGAACGCCGTAATCCTGGGCCAATAACCCAGGTTGCTTAGACCACTCATCATTTGAACGACATGCGCCAAAGCCCATATTTTGTTGGTTGTCCTGAACCTTGGAGAGTAAGCATATGAACCCATTCAAACTAATCTCCACGCCGTCCATCCGAAGAAGGATATCTTTTGCTTTCTTGATCGTCACTGTGTTCGTTTTGGTCATGGCGGTAGCTAGCTATTTGCAGTTGCGGCAAGTGAGACCTTTTTCGGAAATCATCATCCACAACAGCTCGGATTTGGTGCAATTGCAAAAGCTGGCGGCTGCCACATCCGCATTGGATGCCGATCTGGAACGATACCTTGTCATTCGTGGTGTTGAATACCAGGAGAGCGTTCTACAAGACCTCCAAGATATTGCGGATGCGTTTACGCTCTTGCAAAGCACCCCCCAGCCGGATATTCAGTCTGATCTGGCAGCACTTGAAGAAGCCATAATCCAATTACAGGTTGGAGTTCAGGACGTCCTAAACGCACAATCAACCAACGCTTCGTCTGGAGAGATTAACCGGTACATTGTAGTGGTGTATAACGCGATTGACCAGGTGGAGTTAATTCAAGAGAGTCTTTCAGAAACGACGCTCAATGGATTGCAGGCTGCAGCGCAGACTCAAAGCCAGATTGCGAATAACGTGCTAACCCAATTCGTAATTCTAGGTATCGTGGTGCTCATGATCGCAATCGTTACCACATTGACCACCGATCGGCGCTTGCGTACCATCAGTACCCTGACCAACACTGCGACGGAAATTGCCGCCGGCGATCTTTCACGTATGGCGCCGGTTGAAAGCAACGATGAAATTGGGATGTTGGCCAGTTCATTCAATGCCATGACCAGTCAATTAAGAGACCTGATCGGCACCCTGGAACAACGCGTATCTGCCCGTACGCGCGCGCTGGCTACTTCGGCGGAAGTCAGCCGCCGTCTTTCCACGATCCTTAACCGGAAAGAATTGGTCATCGAAGTGGTGGAACAGGTCAAAGCGGCCTTTGGGTATTACCATGCGCATATCTACATCGTAGAGGAAGATGCCCTGGTCATGGCTGGCGGAACCGGGGATGCCGGCGCCGCCATGCTGGCGGAAGGCCATAAGATCCCCAAGGGACGCGGCCTGGTGGGACGCGCGGCAGATAAAAATGAACCCGTGCTGGTAGCCGATACGTCCAAAGACCCGGACTGGCTGCCCAATGAGCTCTTGCCCGATACCAAGTCCGAGGTCGCCATCCCGATCTCGATCGGCGACCGGGTGTTGGGCGTGCTGGACGTGCAGCACGATGTCAAAGACGGCCTGGGGCGGGAGGATGTCGACGCGCTGATCTCCATCGCCAACCAGGTGGCGGTCGCTTTGCAAAACATCGACCAGTACGAAAAGACCCAAAAGGTGGCGGCAGACCTGGGGGTGGTCGCGAACGTGGGCATCGCCACCTCCACCATCACCGAGGCGGAACGCCTGTTGCAGGAAGTGGTCGATCTCTCGAAGCAATCCTTCGACCTGTACCATGCCCATATCTACCTGCTAAACGAGAGCGGCGATACGCTCGAGCTGGCTGCCGGCGCGGGCAGGGTAGGCAGGCAGATGGTCGCGGAAGGACGCGCCATCCCGCTCAACAGCGAGAAGTCGCTGGTGGCGCGCGCCGCCCGCACGCAGGAGGGGGTGGTGGTCAATGACGTACAGACCGATCCGGATTTCCTGCCCAACCCGCTGCTGCCCAAAACACGCGCGGAAATGGCCGTGCCCATGCTGGTCAGCGGTCGGGTCGTTGGCGTGCTGGACGTGCAATCGGAACGGGTGAACCGTTTTACCGACCTGGATGTCAACATCCAGACCACCCTGGCCTCCCAGATTGCGGTCGCCCTTCAGAACGCGCGGTCCTTTGCCAGTGCGCAAAAGCAGGCTGACCGCCAGACGAAATTGAACGCCATCACACAGAAGATCCAGAACGCAGCCACGGTCGAAGAAGCCATGCAGATTGCAGCCCGTGAACTGGGCCTGGCGCTTGGCAGGCGCCAGACGCTCGTGGCGCTCGATACGGATGCGCTGGCAGGGTAGTCTAAGGTAACAAAACAACTCTATATCGTTCATAATAGATAAACATATTGGTAAAGGAGTAAGATCATGTTAGAAAATCAGAATTCACAAAGAAAGTCTCAGAAAATATGGGTTATGTTTACTTGGCTCGTCGTTATCGCCCTGTTGCTGAGTGGATGTGGCCAGTCGAATTCACCCAAGGTTCATAAGGTGGGCGTTCTGGTTGGCCTGGGCTTTGTGACCCCGATTGCAGATGGATTCAAGGCGGGCATGGCCGAGCTTGGATACGTGGAGGGCGAAAACATCGTCTATGACGTACAGGTGACGGAGTTCGATATCCCCACCTATCAATCTACGCTCCAAAAGTTCGTGGCTGATAAGGTGGACCTGATTGTCGTAACCCCCACAGAGGCCACGATCGAAGCTAAAGCCATTGCAGGCGAGGCGGGCATTCCCGTTGTCTTCAGCTTTGCCTTTACCGAGGGCATGGGCATCATCGACAGCGTGCGTGAACCCGGCGGCAATATCACTGGCGTACGCTTCCCGGGCATCGATATCACGGTCAAACGCTTCGAAATCATGCGTGAACTTGCCCCGGGTGCCAAACGGATCTGGATGCCTTACCAGCGTGGCTATCCCATCGTGGCTCCTCAATTGGAAGCACTTGAACCTCTGGCGAAAGCAGCGGGTTTGACCCTGATCCCCTTCCCGGCTGATAACGCGGCAGAACTTCAGGCCGAACTGAACGCGCGCTCCGCTGCGGATGACCCTGGCATGGACGCCATCTTGATCCTGGTGGAACCCCTTATGGTAACGCCGGATGCGTTTGCAGTCGTTGCCAAATTTGCCTATGAAAACAAACTCCCCTTCGGTGGCGCCTATAATTCAACCGGCGAATACAGCTCCATCTTTGGCGTGAATGTGGACCTCTTCGAATCCGGCAGGTTGGCGGCGCCACTGGCTGATAAAGTCCTCAAAGGCACACCGGCTGGCACCATTCCGGCTGCCACACCCGAGAATTTCATTCAAATCAACTACACAGCCGCCCAGCAATTCGGCCTGACAGTGCCCGAGGGCCTCCTGAAGCAGGCGGACGAGATCATTCGCTAATTGGCACCGTTCACCAGTTGTTTTGGAAATAAAGATAAAGATTTACCTCACCAACCCACGGACAACATGAGAGAGTAACTATGGAAACAATAACAAGTAAACCCAAATCCTCGCAGAGCCTGACCGTTACCCTGGCGATCGCATTTTTCTCCTTGAGCGCGGTAGTCCTCTTGGTCTCCAGTGGGTTGCAGCTTTTCTCGAGTGTCCAGGCCCAACAGGCAACCCTCGCCAGCAAGCAAGAACTCATTGCGCAAGAAGCAAGCAAATCGGTCAGCAGTTTCATTGAGGAACAATTCAGCGTGCTGGAAACAGCAATTGACCTGGCTAATCCGGTTATGCTCCCTGGCAGTGAACGTGAAACTGTCCTGGAAAGCCTGCTCGGCCTGGAGCCTGCCTTCCGCCAGTTGGTCTTATTGAATGCCCGGGATGCCCAACTGGCGGAGGCTTCCCGGCTCTCGCAGATTTCGCCTGGGAAGATCGTCGCTCAGTTGACGGACGAAACCTTGGTGCAGCTCCACCAGGGAGGGAGATACATCAGCCCAGTCTACATCGACGATGTTACCAGCGAGCCGTTGGTCGTGATGGCACTCCCCGTAAAGAATATCTTCGGAGACTTCCAAGGTACACTGGCGGTCGAAGTGAACCTGAAGTTCATGTGGGACCTGGTCGATCAGCTCGAAGTGGGCGAGACCGGTTATGCCTACGTGGTGGACAATCAAGGCAACCTGATCGCTTTCCAGGATACCAGCCGCGTGCTGCGCGGGGAAAACGTGCAGCATATCTTTGAAGTGCAGGAGTTCGTTGAGAATCCGAACGAATCAGGCGATGTAACGCCAGATGTTGGCGCTTATACAGGCTTGCTTGGTACGACAGTTGTAGGGACCTATGTGCCTCTGGGCACACCGCCCTGGGCCGTTGTGGCCGAGTTGCCTTGGAGAGAGGCGTATCAGGGTGTCATCGAACAAGGGATTTGGGCTCTCGCCATTACATTGGGGATCGCGGTCTTGGCTGGCTTGCTCGGTATCTTCATGGCGCGACGCCTGTCAGCGCCCCTTGTTGATCTTTCCAGCATTGCAACTGCGGTCGCAAATGGTAACCTGTCGATAACTGCCAACGTTGCCGGACCGACTGAGATCGCCCAAGTGGCCTCGACATTCAACGATATGACCGCCCGTTTGCGCGACCTGATTGGTTCCCTGGAGCAGCGCGTGGCCGACCGCACCAAAGCGCTAGCCACCTCGGCGGAGGTCAGTCGCCGCCTGTCCACCATCCTTGCGCAAAAGGAACTGGTCAGCGAGGTGGTGAACCAGGTCAAGAATGCCTTCGATTACTACCATGCACACATCTATCTGGCAGATGGCGATGACCTGGTCATGGCCGGCGGCACCGGCGAGGCTGGGGAGAAAATGCTGGCGGCAGGCCACAAGCTTCCGAAAGGACGCGGTCTGGTGGGCCGCGCGGCAGAAAACAATGAAATCGTGCTGGTATTCGATACGTCACAGGATCCGGACTGGCTGCCCAACCCGCTGCTGCCCGAGACCAAGGCTGAGATCGCCGTCCCGATCGCGGTCGGCGACCAGGTGCTGGGCGTGCTGGATGTGCAGCACAACATCGTCAACGGGCTGACCTCGGAAGATGTCACCCTGCTGGAATCGCTCGCCGGCCAGGTAGCTGTCTCATTGCGGAATGCGCGTTCATATGAGGAATCCCGCAAGCAGGCGGAACTGGAATCGCTGGTCAACCTGATCGGCCAGAAGATCCAGCGCACCACTTCGGTGGAAGAGACGTTGCAGACCGCCATCCGCGAACTGGGCCTGGCTGTCGGCGCTGCGCGTGTGAAGGCCAGGATCGGGGGCGCAAGCCCGGTGGTTGAACCCGTGTCCGCCTCGCCCGCAGGGGATGGGGCTGTTGCTGAAGAGGAAATTCTACAGGTGTAACAACCCTCGATCGATAAAGAGAGAATACCTATGAAAAAAACGTTTATACGCCTCCCTGAAGACATGACCCCCTTGGCGCGTTCTGCATTTCGCGTGTTATTGACTTTTGTGCCTGCCACCCTGATTATATTAGGTTTTTTGTTATATCAGGTTTTCCAAACGCCTTCCTTGCAAATTTCGCTGGCAGCCGGTTCGGTAGGGATCCTGTTGATCTTCGTTCTGGCAGGTTTAATGTTGACTTTAAAAAACCAACCGGAACGAGGCATCTGGTTGATGTTTGTTCCCTGGCTGGTCATTCTCCTGTTCAACTCCATGCTGGTTTCCGGTTTGGGACTGTTAATCCTGGTAAGCGCTTTCACAATCGCCATCCTGGTTGGCGGTCAGGCCTTGCCGGATAAACAAAAACCGACCTTTATTGCCACAGGAGTTGCATTTGGGATTCTTTCAGTACTGGTGGATTTATTCATCCCAATCGAGCGGATTGTGGTGCAGGGCTTTCAGACGGTTATATATGTCGTGTTGGGAGTTATCCTGCTTGTTCTTGGTTTTGCCATCGCCCGCCAATTTCGCGATTATTCCCTGCGTACCAAGATGATCACCGTCTTTGTGGTTACTGTAACAGCCGCGGTCGGTATCGTGGCTTTTCTGACCAGCCGTTCGCTCAGCGCCACCCTGACCGAGCAAATCGGCACCAGCTTTGCCGAGCTCGCCGATGCCAAAGCTGTCGAAATCGGCCAGGCGGTGGACCGCGAATCCGACGTTTTGAAGGCACTGACATTAAACAGGTCGATTCAGAATATCGCCCAAATGTCCAGCTGGTCGAATACCCTCACCCAGGCTCAAATCGAACAACTCGACCAGCAATGGCGGGCCGCCGATGCAGCTGATAATAATAATGATCCGCTGGTGGCAAGTGTACTATACAACAACCTGGCCTCCGACCTGCGCCTGTTCCAGGAGGATTTTCCGCAGCATGTCGAGGTTTTCCTCACCAATCAGCAAGGCCTCAGCATAGCCACTACCAACCGTACATCCGATTACTACCAGGCCGACGAAGAGTGGTGGCAGACCGCTTATGAGGAGGGTCTATACATCGGCCAACCGGAATATGACGAAAGTAGTAAGACCATCGCCATTAACATGGCCGTGCCGGTACGGGCGGGAGGAAGTGAATCGATTGTGGGCATTCTGCGTACCACGGTCACCTTTGATGCGCTGACCGATTCCCTGGTTGCTGGCTTGTTCGGGAAAACCGGTCATACGAATATTTACCTGCCAGATGGACAGGAACTAAGCCTGGAAACCGGAGAGGATGACGCCTATGAAATTGTGATGAAGGAAGCTGGACTCGATGTCAACCTGTTGACACAATCACAAAAACCGTACCTGGAAATTTTGTATAACGAGATCCCCACTCTGGCAAGCCAGGCCATCATGGGTGTCCAGGGTGATGTAGAAGAGGACGAAATAGCCATCGCCAATCTAAACTGGCGTGTGGTGGTTCTTCAGGACCAAGTGGAGGCCCTGCAGCCGGTCGAGATCCAGACGCGCAATATCTTATTCCTGGCGATCGCTATTGTTATCTTTGCCGTTGTTGCAGCGCTCGGCCTGTCACAGGTTGTTTCCGGGCCTATCGTTCGCCTCAATGCCGTTGCCGAAAAAGTAGCTTCAGGCGATCTGTCGGTCCAGGCAAAGGTGGAAACAGGCGACGAGACCGGCGCCCTGGCAACCACCTTCAACGCCATGACCGCACAATTGCGCGAGATGATCGACACCCTGGAGCAACGTGTTGCGGCGCGTACTCAAAACCTTCAACTGGCGGCTGAAGTCGGCCGCTCGGTGTCACAGGTGCGCGATCTGGACGATATGTTACGGGATGCTTGCGAACTGATCCGGAAAGAGTTCGATCTGTACTACGTTCAGGTCTACCTGACCGATCCAAGCCAGTCGACCCTGCAATTGCAGGCCGGTACAGGGACAGTGGGTGTGCAATTACTTGAACGAAGGCACCGTCTGCAGCTCGATACGGGCTCGATCAATGGTCGCGCGGCGCTGGAGAAACGCACGGTGGTGATCTCCGACACGGCTGAAAGCGCCACATTCCGTCCAAACCCCTTGTTGCCGGAAACGCGCAGTGAAATGGCCGTGCCGCTAATCGTCGGCGAAAAAGTGGTGGGGGTGCTGGATATGCAAAGCAATGAACCCAGCGTGTTGAACGAAGAGGCGCTCCCTGCCTTCGAGGCGTTGGCCGGACAACTGGCGGTCGCCATCCGGAATGCCAATTTGGTGGCGGAGGCGCAGGAAGCGCGCGCTGAGGTGGAGGCCCAGGCCCGCCGTCTGGTGCGCACCGGTTGGAGTGAATACCTGGACGCCATCCATAAACCGGAGCAAATCGGCTTTGTATTCGATCAAAAAGAGGTCACCCCGCTGGCAGATCTAGATGAAACGCAACTTCCGGCGGATGACAAGGCTTTGTGCGCCCCGATTGCCTTCACCGGTGAGTCGCTAGGTTCCCTGGTGGTCGAACTCGACGATGAAACCAGGAGTGAACAAACTGCCGAACTGGTCAATATCGTCGCCCGCCAGGTGGCGCAGCAGATCGAAAACCTGCGCTTGTTGGAAACCGCTGAACGCTATCGCGCTGAGGCGGAACAGGCTGCCCGCCGCCTGACGCGCGAAGGTTGGAAGAACTACCTGGATGTAAAAGGCAACAAGCAAATCGGTTACATGTACGATCTCAAGGAAGTTATTCCTGTGGATAGCAGTCGCATGGTAGGTGAAAATGCCATCACCCTGCCGCTTAAAGTTCGTGAAGAAGCGGTGGGCAACCTGACTGTTCTGGGACTCGATGAAAATGACAGCCAGTCCCTCGAATTGGCCCATGCCGTTCTCGAACGCCTGGGCACACACATCGAGGAACTCCGGCTCTCCGAACAAATCCAACAGCGTGCTCAACGTGAACAGACCCTGCGTCAGATCACCAGTGCCCTGCGCGGTTCCACCAATCCCGAGACCATCCTGCGCATCGCTGCACGCGAGCTGGGGAGCATCCTGGGACGGAAAACCATTGTTCGTGTGTTGCCTTCAGAACGAGGCAACCAAGCAGAATCTGTTGGCAAGAATGGAAATGGTTCAGACCCAGCTGCGGGCTTGCCCGAATCAGCGTAGTCGGAGGTAAGGAATGAAAACGACAGATAAACAGACAAGCAAAGAACAAAAACCAGTAGAAGAGGTAATGCAGGCCGGTTTTCAATTGCTGCCGTTGATCATGAACAATATCCCCCAGGCTGTGTTTTGGAAGGATAGCAACTTGGTTTACCTGGGATGCAACCAGGCTTTTGCGGACGATGCCGGTTTTTCGTCCCCTGAAGAAGTTGTCGGCAAGACCGATTTCGATATGCCCTGGAAGGATCAGGCTGAACTCTATCGTAGTGACGACCGGCTGGTCATGGAAAGAGGCGAGCCAAAACTGAATTACGAGGAACCTCAGACGACGCCAAGCGGTTCGACCATCTGGTTACGTACCAGCAAAATACCGGTAGAAGAGAACGGCCAGATTGTTGCTGTTTTAGGGATGTACGAAGATATCACCGCTCAAAAACAGGTGGAGGAGACTGTCCGGGAAAGCGAGGAGAGGTTCCGCCGGTTTACAGAGGCAACTAACGAAGGTCTGGTGTTCCACGAACAAGGCAAGATCGTTGATGCAAATCCAGCTGCGCTGGCCATGTTTGGCCTTACAGAAACTGCAGATTTTATTGGCAGAAGCTTGCTGGAATTCATTCTACCCGAGTCGCACGAACTGGTCTTGGCAAAAATGCAGTTAGAAGACGTTCAGCCGTACGAGATACGGTGCATCCGTGCGGATCACTCTATCTTTCCGGTAGAGACGTCGACTCGTACTTATAAGAGCGGTGATCGTACCATACGTGCATCATCGATCCGGGATATCACCGAGCGTAAAAGGTCAGAAGAAATCGTGCAGGAAAACCGGGCACGCTTTCAGGGTCTGGTGGAAACGCTGAGCGACTGGATCTGGGAAGTGGACCCGAATGGGATCTACACGTATGTCAGCCCTAAAATCAGGGACGTGTTGGGCTATGAACCGGAAGAAGTGTTGGGCAAGACGCCCTTCGATCTGATGTCGCCCGAGGAAGCTCAGCGTGTGGCCGGTATATTTGGGCCGTTGCTGTCGGCACAGCAGCCGTTGGATGCCTTGGAGAATACGAACCTGCATAAGGATGGTCACCTGGTTGTGATGGAAACCAGCGCTCTACCCTTCTACGATGTCAACGGGAATTTCAAGGGCTACCGCGGCACCGACCGTGATATTACGCAACGTAAACAAGCAGATCAGGCTCTGCGTGAAAGCCAGCAATTGCTCCAGACAGTGATGGACAACATCCCGCAAAGTATTTTCTGGAAAGATAGCAATCTAACTTACCTGGGTTGTAACAAAGCATTTGCAGATGATACAGGACTTGCTTCATCCAGCGATGTAATCGGCAAGACCGACTGGGATATGCCCTGGAAGGAACAGGCGGAGTTGTATCGCGCTGATGACAGTCTCGTTATGAAGAGTGGCACGCCAAAACTCAATTATGAGGAACCACAGACCACGCCAGATGGTTCGACCATCTGGTTGCGTACTAGCAAAGTCCCCTTGCGTGATGTTGATGGAAGCGTATATGCTGTTTTGGGCATGTATGAAGATATCACTGAGCGCAAAAATCTGGAACAACAAATCCAAACGGCCTTCGAACGCCGCGGCCGTCATGTGCAGCTCTCGACCCAGATCGCTCAGTCCATTGCCTCAGCCGCCAGTTTGGAAGAACTTTATCAGCGTGTGGTAACACAGGTGAAAGAACAATTTGGTTATTACCACACCCAACTCCTTCGCTACGATGCAGCCCAGGATGCTGTCGTTCTGGTCACCGGTTACGGCGAGACCGGGGCAAAAATGCTGTCTGCCGGGCATCGCCTACCCATGGGTACTGGTCTGATTGGGACCGCTGCCGAAATGGGTGAGACCGTGTTACGCCCGAAACTGGAAAATGATCCTGACTGGCATCCTCATCCTCTGTTGCCCGATACCAAAGGCGAGATCGCAGTGCCGATCAAGTTGGGAGATACCATCTTGGGCGTGTTGGATGTACAAAGTAATGTTGCTGATGCACTTGGCCCGGATGACCAACTCTTGCTGGAAGGTCTGTGCGGGCAGATTGCGACCGCTATCGAGAGCACCCGCTTGAGGCAGGAAATGGATGAACGCCTTGCGGAAGTCGATCGCCTGTATCGTGCCATGAGCCATGAGGGCTGGCAGGTTTATCGCCAAACGGAAAACCTTCCTGCAGGTTTCATATACAATCAAATGACTGTCATTCCGCTTCAGGAAACCGAACTTGCAAACGAAACATTCATCGAGCAGCCCATTGCTGTACCAGGTGGGGAAGTCATTGGAACCTTGTCCATCGCTGATGACCCGCAATATCCTTTGTCATCCGAAGATATCAACGTGGTGCAGCAAATCTCCGAACAGATCGCCCTTGCGTTGGAAAGTGCCCGTCTTTTTGATCAGACGCAATCCGCCCTGGCGCAATCGGAAAAGTTGTTCGATGCCAGCCGCCGCTTGACGCAGGCGGTCGACCTGCAGGAATTAATGGCAGCCACGGTGAATACGCTTGGTATCCCGGAGGTAAATCGTGCCGTTTTGGCCACCTTTGACTACGATGCGGCCGGTGAGGTAGAACAATTGACGATCATTGCCAACTGGTGGAATGGAACCGGACACGAAATCACCCCGATTGGCACGCGCTATCCGCGCGAAGTGATTCGGGTCATGCCCATGTTCGTGAGTTCGACCCCGGTCTTCTTCGATGACACGTTCGCTGACGAGCGCGTGGATGCAACCACGATGGAACTCGTCAAAAAACTGAACCTGCGCGCTGTGGCGGTCCTGCCGTTACATACTGCTTCCCAGCAAATTGGCGCCCTGATCATGGAAGCCGAGGAACCGCATCACTTTGCGCCAGACGAAACCCGCTTGTTCGAATCACTGGCGCCGCAGATCGCCACGGTGTTGGAGAACCGCCAGCAATATGAGCGCGCACGGCGCCAGGCAGAACGCGAAGCCATGCTGAACGCGATCAACCAGAAGATCCAAAGCGCTACTTCCGTGGATGCTGTGCTGCAAATTGCCGCACGCGAACTGGGCCATGCTTTGGGTGCGCCGATGACGATTGCCCAGTTGAGTTTGAAGGATCAGAACTGAGCAACACCTGGCCAGGAGACCTTGTAGCATGCCTGCTGACAGACCTCGCAAAACAGCCAAGAAACCCGCCGTGACTTCGAAGGGGAACGGTTCCAAACCGCCTGTCCGGAACACTGGGCGCTCCAGGAAACGGGTTGGTAAGCTGTTTTCAGATATCGAACGTCTTGTGATCCAGACTTCTCCTGTTGGTGATGGAAAAACGGGAAAGTCTGCTGGGGAGCCCACCACCGATGCCAGATCGCTGGTTCCACCGGCGTTGTCGGAGGATGCGAAGGTGCAACGCGAGCTCGAGTCCCTGCGTGCACGCGTGCAAGAGTTGGAATCACAACTCCAGGGGAACAGGAAACCCACTTCTGCCCCTATTTTGTATGAAAAGGAACAGGTAGGCTATGTGT
>DAOTXM010000267.1:0-1656 GCA_034435215.1 Anaerolineales bacterium | reverse complement strand
CACAGCCAGGGCTCCCAGGCCGAGCGCAATCTTGCCAGCCAGGGATTCGTTCCAGCGGGCAACGAAGGCGCGCCAGCCGCCCATCCAGGTTTGCGCGGCCAGGATGGAGAAATAGGGTACCAGGGCCAGGTGGAAGCGGTCATCGGAGAGGATCAGGATATGCGGCAGGATGTATGCAAACAGCAACAAAACCAACAATAGCACGCCCGGGCACAGGCGGGTGAGCGCAAGTCCCAGCGTAGCAGATATTGAGATGAAAACGAAGGGCAGCAGGATGATCCCTGCAACTGCTAACAGAAGCGGTTTGGGGACATAGCCCAACAAATTGTTGGAATAAAAGTACATCAACACGCGCTTTTCGAGACCGAAGAAGAACCCCAGACGATTGAAGACCAGCGGTAGAAATCGCCCGGGGGCGGCACGGATGAATTCGAACGCTTTTTGGGCACCAAGCTTGTCACGCGCAGCATCGTCCAGGATGGGGATTAGATCAAGCGATGGACCGAAAATGAAAGAACCATTTCCTTCGGGATGATAGCCGAGGTAGAGGTTGTAGCCCATGGAGGATTCGATTCCGGTCAACTTGTGATGCAGGAGGGAGTTGCGCACGACCCAGAGTGTAATCAGAATGAACATGGTCAAGGCGATCAGGATTGCGCTGCGTTTTTGTTTGCGGACGAACCAGACCCATAAAACAGCCAATCCGGCAAAGGGCAGGATAACAGAACGGGTCAGGGCAGCCAGGGCAAGGAAGAGGCCAGCAAGCAGGGAATGGAAAACGGTAAATTGGGAATTGGTAGCCGGGGAGCAAGAATCGGGAAGTTTCAGGAGATAGAGTACAGATAACAGCACAAGCAGGAAGAACAGGTTTTCGGTGGCCAGGCCAATTGGATAGATGAGCAGCAACGGATAGCAGGCCACGATCCAAGCCGCGGTAATGGAGGCAGGTTCGGAGCCAGGAAAGAGGCGGCGCGAGACCTGGAAGGTCAGGGGAGCCATCAGGGCATTCAGTCCAGCCTGCACGAGCCGCACGGCGAAAAAACGTCCTGTCCCTGAACCAGTGACAAAATAGATCAGGGCCAGGAAGGCGGGATACAACGGCGCGCGGAAGGAGGTCGGCACGCCGCACTCGGGGTTGTATTCCACGGACGAGAGGTCGAAAGCGACATATGGCTCCAGCATCCGCAAGTCTACGTAGGTATACCAGCGGAAGCCGTTACCGCTGGCCAGGCTGCGCGCCAGCATGTCGTACTGGAACATGTCATCCAGGCTGATGCCGAGGGAGCGCGTCAGCAACACAGGGATCAGGCGCAGCACGAACGCCACTAGAAAAATCCGCCATGAGAAGGTGATTTTCTTCATTGCCATACCAATTAGCACTCCAGTCGCCGGGTTCGGCGACTGGAGCAGTAGTTTCCTTTCATACACCCAGGGACACCTCCAGGTTAAGTGTACCAGCTTCGACCGCATTGAGCAGGTCGATCCGGCGCTGGAGATAGGGCATATAATATCCGGCATATCGCTCCCGCAAATCCGGACGCTTCCAGTCTTCGCCTGTGATGTTGCCGCGGCAGTTCTCCGCGCCACAGGAGCAGATGAATTCGTCATAGGGGGTGCCATCGCACATGGCGTAATCGAAGCAGATTTCCTCGCCAG
>DAOTXM010000266.1:0-3255 GCA_034435215.1 Anaerolineales bacterium | reverse complement strand
CCCCCCCCCCCCCCCCCCCCCCCAACACCCCAATAAAAAGATGACTTCCACTGAAAATATTATATCTGCTTCTTCAGTGCACGCCAGACCTTTTCCGGCGTGATTGGGTTGTCGTCGATATCCACATCTACTGCATCACGGACTGCATTTCCGACTGCGGGTGCCACACCGTCCATCGGGATCTCGGCCACGGCTTTGACGCCGAACGGATGGCTGGGCTCGAAGGTCTCGACGAAGATCGTGGTCAACTCCGGCATCTCGTCGGCACGGAAGATGTGGTAGCGGTCGAAGTCGCGTTCGATGGCGCTGCCCTTCTCGTTATAACGCATCTCTTCGCAGACGGCATAACCGAGGGCCTGGGTCATCCCACCCTCGATTTGCCCGCCAGCCGTGAGCGGGTTGACGATCACGCCCGAATCGACCGCCATTACCAGCCTGTCCACCGCGACCTGGCCGGTTTCCATGTCCACGGTCACTTCTGCAAACTGCGCCCCGAACGGCGGCGGCGAAGACGGCGAAACGTACGAACCGATGCCCATGATCTGTTCCTGCTCGTTGCGGTGCAGGGTGTCCAGGGCGATCTCGGTCAGTGGGATGGACCTGCCATCCGGCGCGATGGCTTTTTTGTTGGATAGTTTGATAGTTGTGTAGTCCGATAGTTCGAGCATTTTGGCAGCGCGGATTTTGATCCGTTCCGCGGCCTGCTCCGCCGCCCTGACAACCGCCGCGCCCGAAATGTACGTTGTCGAAGACGCATACGCGCCTTTGTCGAAGGGGGTAAAGTCGGTATCCGAAGAATAGCAGAGGATGTCATCCAGCGGTACGCCCAGGATTTCGGCGGCCATCTGCGCCAGCACGGTATCCGAGCCGGTGCCCAGGTCGGTTGCGCCGACCAGCAGGTTGAACGATGCGTCGTCGTTCATCTTGATGGACGCGCCGCCCATGTCCAGGTAGGGTATGGCTGTGCCCTGCATGACCATCGCCACACCGATTCCTTTACGTTTTTTGTTTTTCGCATATGTGGCACGCCATTCCTCGTTATTGAATTTCTGATCCCAGCCAATGGCTGCCTTGCCCTGCTGCACGCATTGTTCCAGCCCCACCGTGTGGATGATCTCCGGTCGCGGCTCGCGCCCTTCGTTCCAGGCGGTGCTGAACGGATGATATTCGCCCGGTCGCAGGGCATTCTTCAGGCGGAACTCGATCGGGTCGAAGCCCATCGCGCGCGCGATCTTTTCCATGTGCCTGTCGAGCGGCCAGTAGCCCTGTGGCACGCCGTAACCGCGGTAGGCCCCGGCGGGCGGCGTGTTGGTGTAGACGATGTCCGCGTAGAAGCGGATGTTGGGCGACTTGCGGTATTCCCCGTCGCCCACGTACAGCGCCATCGACTTGTGCCCGGTGTTGCCGGTCACGGTCAGGGCGTGGCAGCCGTAGGCGCCGGTGTCCGACAGCGCGTACATTTCGTTGGCCGTGATCGTGCCGTCTCGTTTTACGCCGGTCTTCATGCGGATCTTCATCGGGTGGCGCGAGCGCGCCGCGATGAACTCTTCCTCGCGCGTGTATTCATAAATGACAGGCCGCCCGGTGGCGATGGTCAGGTGCGCGGCTACGTCCTCCATCAACACTTCCTGTTTGCCGCCAAAGCCGCCGCCGATGCGCGGCTTGATCACGCGGATGCGTTTGATCGGTAGTCCCAGCACCGGGGCGAGCATGCGCCGCGCATGGAACGGCACCTGCGTGGACGTGCGGATCACCAGGCGGTCGTCCTCGTCCCAATAGGTTACGCAAACGTGCGGCTCGATGTGCGCCTGTTGAACCTTTGGCACCGTGTACTCGGCCTCGAAAATTCTGTCCGCCTCGGCGAAGCCCTTCTCGACGTTGCCGATGTCGATGCGGATTTCGGCAGCCAGGTTGCGGGTCGGGTCCGAATCGGCGAAGTTGACGTATTCGGGCTCGTCGTGGATGCGCACCGCGCCCGGCTTCATCGCTTCTTCCGAGTCCAGGATCGCCTCCAACGGCTCATACTCGACCTTGATCTTGCTGACCGCCAAATTGGCGATTTCCGCCGTTTCAGCCGCCACGAAGGCCACGCGGTCGCCAACGAAGCGGACCTTGTTGTCCAGCGAAAAGGTATCCAGCGGCCCGGGGATGGGGTCGGATTGCCCGGCGGTTGAGTAGACCACGCGCGGGATGTCCTGCCAGGTGAGCACGGCTGCCACGCCGGGGATGGCTTTGGCTGCGCTGGCGTCGATGCGCTTGATGCGCGCATGCGCGTGCGGACTGTGCAACACCTTGGCGACCAGCATGCCGCGCTTCTCGATGTCGGCGGCGAAAGCGGGTTTGCCCTGCGCCAGCTTGACCGCGTCCACTTTCTTTTCGGGCTTGCCGACGGTTTGCCATTCTTTGACTTGCGGCGTGGTGATGATCTTGGGGGCAATACGGGTCTTGGTTAATGGCTCATGGTTAATTGTTGGTGATGTGTCGGTCTCTGGCCCATTAACCATTAACCATCCTCCTATCTCCTCATCTGGCAAACCATCTCCCTTCATAACCGCCGCCGCACGCAAAACGGCCTGTACTGGTTTGACATAGCCTGTACAACGGCATAATACGCCCGCAATCGCCTCGCGGACCTCCGCCTCGCTGGGGTTGGGATTCTTATCCAGCAATGCTTTCGCCGCCAGGATTTGACCGGGCGTGCAGTACCCGCACTGGATCGCGCCGGTCTCGATGAAAGCCTGCTGGAGCGGGTGCAACCCACCGGTCTTCTTCCAGCCCTGCTCGGGGTGCTCGCCCAGCCCCTCGATGGTGATGATCTTGTGACCTTCAGCCTGCGCCGTCAGCATCGAACCGGCGTTGACCGGTTTGCCGTCCATCAGGACGGTGTCCGCGCCGGAGAGACCACCTTCATCGCCGAATTTAACGCCATGGAAACCCAGTCCGCGCAGGGTCGATAACAGAGTTTCGCTGGGGGATATATTTGTTTCATGTTCTGTGCCATTGATGGTTAAGATGATGTTCATAATTGTTTTCCTTCGATCTAGAAATCTATCTACATGACGAAAAGATCTTTGAACATATAGCTAATTCATGCAACCTTTTCCGGCGATCCTGGGAAGAATTTTGTAATCAGTGCGATCAACCCGGCTAAAATCAATCCGCCTGCGGCTAGAACCAGGCCTTGCAGGATGGACAGAAAACCTAAAAACATGCTGCCGAAATCCGGCAAAGTCCAGGTGACGAGCGCGCCGTTCA